>CAZGMJ010000025.1:0-69627 GCA_964526785.1 uncultured Pirellulales bacterium | reverse complement strand
AAGGATACGCCGCTTTCTTCATCCGTCCATCCACAACTTTCGGTTATACCTCGCGTTGACACAAGCGCATCTACTATAGAAAGCACCACTTTTGCCAACAATAGAGCGAGTGAAGGTGGTGCCATAGCCGTTTTTGATGACTGCGCATTTAAATTGACAAACTGCCTCTTCCAATTCAACTCGGCGACTTCGTCAGGAGGCTCTTGCCAGTTCCGTCCCGGAGAGAATAGTCTTACGCAATGCCGGTTTGAAGAGAACACCGCTCCTTATGGAGGGGCTCTCTATTTATCAGATGCGAGCCCTATGATTGACCGTTGCGTCTTCCATAACAACAGCGCTACGGAACAGGGCGGTGCCATATGCAACCTTGGTGGACATCCCGTGTTATTGAGCACGGTCTTCGTCGCTAACCACTGCGCCAATTACGGAGGGGCAATATGTAATCGTGGCACTAAGAGTTATCAAGACGCCTACTTGACGGCCTCAAATTGCCTTTTCGTTGGAAACTTCGTATCTAACAGTAGTGCAAGAGGTGGTGCGATTTCAAACCTTTACAGGATTCACTATGCTGTTACATATGTGTCTATTAGAAACAGCACCTTTTTTGCTAATACTGCTGTTGATCTTGCCGGCGGAGTCTATACTGATCACGGCAACTCGACAAATACGTTGAAAAACTGCATTCTTTATGGGAATAGTGATACCTCTGGCGGCAACTACAGTGAGTCGGCCCAAATCCACGGCGGCACCAATACCGTGGAGTATTCCTGTATTCAGGGACTGGACACATACGCCGGCAACGGAAACATCGGTGATGATCCGAAGTTCATGGATCCGTTGGGGCCGGACTGGATAGCCGGTACGCTGGATGACGACTTGCGATTGGATCTTGATTCGCCGTGTATCGACGCCGGCGACAGCAACGCCGTACCGGAGGACATCATTACCGATATCGAAGGCAGAAACCGCTTCATTGATTATCCGCACGCCCCGGATACGGGAACGGGCACCACGCCTCTCGTCGATATGGGCGCATACGAAGTATGCCCGCTGGAATGGTGGGCCTATGAGGATACGCCGATTCAGCCGCAGGCCTGTGCGGACTGGCAACATCTGGGCCGGCCCTCCTGCTGGTGCGCCCCCTATCAGGGTGACGGCGATGCCGATTGTGCGTCCTCGGGTTTCCCCGGACGCCATCGCGTATATCTCGGCGATCTGAACATGATCGTCGAAAACTGGCAGAAGCGCATCGACGATCCCGACTTCAATCCCTGCGCCGACATCGACCACGAGGATTCCGGCTTTCCCGGCCGTTTTCGCGTCTACCTCAAAGACTTGAATATCGTCATCAATAACTGGCAGAAGCGCGACGAGGACCTGCCCGGAGATTGCCCGCGGGCCCAATGATTGTTCGATAACACCAGGAGTGATTATACAGGGCGGCCGGTCTTGCGATCTGCCGCCCTTTTTGCATCTGTTCGAACGCCTCGGCAATCCTCAAGACAACCCCCGGCGGCGACGGCTCCAAAAACAACCCCGGCATCAAATGGTGGCTCGAATACGTCCGCGATAACTTCGCCGCCCCCTGGACCCCGCCAAAACCCCGCAACGAAACACCCTTCGAAGCCCGCACTATCCGAAGATGTCCCGCCAATATGCCGGTCCGTTCTTGCCAAACGCGCGCGTAGTTGCTAATCTATGCGAACAAGCCCCTTCAATAACTGGTTTGGAGCGTGGGACAACAACTTCTGATGGATCAGTGGCGGGTGCGTTATTGATGGCCGCAGGGAAGCACGAATACACCGACGACAAGATCAAGACCCTTTCATCGCTCGAACACATCCGCCTGCGCACCGGCATGTACATCGGCCGCACGGGCAGCGGAGCGAACTACGACGACGGCATATACATCCTGCTCAAGGAAGTCATCGACAACGCGATCGATGAATTCATCATGGGCCATGGCAAGACCGTAGAAATCACGCTGAAAGACAACCAGGTCGCCGTCCGAGACTACGGCCGCGGCATCCCGCTCGGCAAAGTCGTCGAATGCGTCTCGAAAATCAATACCGGCGCCAAATACAACGACGACGTCTTCCAGTTCAGCGTCGGTCTCAACGGCATCGGCACCAAAGCCGTCAACGCCCTGTCCTCCCGCTTCGAAGTACGCAGCTATCGCGACGGCAAATACGTGCAGGCCCGGTTCGAATTCGGCCGGCTCATCAAGCAGAAGAAAGGCAAAACCGATGAGACCAACGGCACCTTCGTCAGCTTCGTACCCGATCCCGATATCTTCCCGGACTACGAATTCTCCGAAGAACACATCGAACGCCGCCTCCGCTTCTACGCCTATCTCAACGCCGGCCTGCGCATCTACTACAACGACCGCCGGTTCCTCTCCAACGGCGGCATCCTCGACCTGATCGAGGACGAAACCTCTTTCGAGAAAGTCTATAAGCCCCTGCACTACCGCGACTCCACCCTCGAATTCGCCTTCACCCATACCAACCGCTTCAACGAAGACTACTTCTCATTCGTCAACGGCCAGTACACCAACGACGGCGGCACCCACCTCAGCGGCTTCCGCGAAGGCGTGCTCCGCGGCGTGAACGATTTCGCCAAAAAGAAGTTCAGCGGCGACGACGTCCGCGAGGGTCTGCTCGGGGCCATTTCCATCCGCCTCAAAGACCCCATCTTCGAAAGCCAGACAAAAAACAAACTGGGCAACACGGAAATCCGCTCCGACATCGTCTCGCGCGTGCAGGAGGCCGTCCTCAAACTGCTCCACAGCAACAAGGCCCAGGCCGACAAGCTCGTCAACAAAATCCTCGAAACCCAGAAGTTCCGCAAGGAACTCAACGCCGTCAAGAAACTCGCCCGCGAACGGTCCAAAGCGATCTCCATCCGCGTACCCCAGCTTCGCGACTGCAAAAAACACTACAACCACGCCAAAGGCCGCCACGAAAACACCATGATCTTCATCACCGAAGGCCAGTCCGCCGCCGGCTCTCTCGTCAGTTGCCGCGACGTCAACACCCAGGCCATCTATACCCTCAAGGGCAAACCCCTCAACGTCTGCGACCTCAAGAAGGACGCCCTCTACAGGAACGAGGAAATTTTCAACCTCATGAAGAGCCTCGACATTGAGGACAACATCGACAACCTCCGCTACAACCACGTCATCCTCGCCACCGACGCCGACGTCGACGGCCTGCACATCCGCAACCTGATGATCACGTTCTTCCTGCGATTCTTCCAGCCGCTGGTCGAAAGAGGCCACCTCGAAATCCTCGAAACCCCCCTCTTCCGCGTCCGCAACAAAAAGGAAACGCTCTACTGCTACTCCGAACGCGAGCGCGACAAAGCCGTCAAAAAGCTGGGCCGCGGCGCCGAAGTCACCCGATTCAAAGGCCTTGGAGAGATCTCGCCCTCGGAGTTCAAGGCCTTCGTCGGCAAAGACATGCGCCTCAGATCCGTCACAACCGCCGGCGACCACTCCATCGGCGAAACGCTCGCCTTCTACATGGGCAAGAACACCCAGCAACGCCGCGACTACATCATGGACAAACTCATTATTGACGAAGAAGTACTCGTATGACCCAGGGAAAGCAACGATTCCTGTTTCCGGATGGTGCGCTTGCAGCCCGGAAGAAAGAAACGCGCCGGCGCCCCGCAAAACGAAAAGACGACGCCGCACAAACATCCATCCAGGATATCATCGAACCGCCGTCGCAGTCTTCCGACCTGTCAAAGGTGGAGACTTCCTCCGGCGGCAACGGCCAGGAGCCTCCGACCCACGACGACCACCTGCCCGTCCACGAACGTCACGGCCCCCTGACGGACCTGATCGACTTTAACTTCCTCCAGTACGCCTCGTACGTTATCTGCGAACGCGCCATCCCGAACGTCGCCGACGGCCTCAAACCCGTCCAGCGCCGCATCCTCCACGCCCTCAAAGAAAAAGACGATGGACGCTTCATCAAAGTCGCCAACATCGTCGGCCACACCATGCAGTACCACCCGCACGGCGACGCCTCCATCGGCGACGCCCTGGTCGCGCTGACCAACAAGCGCTACCTCATCGAAGGCCAGGGCAACTTCGGCAACATCTTCACGGGTGACAACGCCGCCGCCCCCAGATACATCGAATGCCGCCTGACGGAACTGGCCCGCAACGAACTGTTCAATAAGGACCTCACCGACTTCATCCCGAGCTACGACGGCCGCAACCGCGAACCCGTGACCCTGCCGTCCAAGCTCCCGCTGCTGCTCATGCTCGGAGCCGAGGGCATCGCCGTGGGCCTGTCCACGCGCATCCTGCCGCACAACTTCATCGAACTGCTCGAAGCGGAAATCCGGATCATAAAGGAAACCAAACGAAAGCCCGCGAAGATCGACGTCATGCCCGACTTCCAGACCGGCGGCGTCATGGATGTCAGCGAATACGAAAAAGGCTTCGGCAAAATCAAGGTCCGCGCCTGTATCGAGAAAGTCGACTCCAACAAACTCCTGATCAAAGAGCTGCCCTGCATGCAGACCACCGAATCGGTAATCAGCTCGATCGAGGACGCCGTCAAGAGGAAGAAAGTCGCCGTCCGCTCGATCAGCGATTTCACCGCCGAACGGGTCGGCATCGAGTTGACCCTCTCCCAGGGCACCGATCAAAACAAGGCCGTCAAAGCGCTGTACGCCTTCACCAAATGCGAAACAAGCCTCTCCAGCCAGCTCACCGTCATCTGCGACAAGCGCCCGGCCGAGATGAATACCGAGCAGGTCCTCCGCGATAACGCCCGCAGGCTCCTCGACATCCTGCGCCGCGAACTGACGCTAAAAAAGCGCAACCTCCTCGATGAGTTCCACAACAAAACCCTCGTCCAGATATTCGTCGAAAACCGCATCTACAAGCAGATCGAAGAATGCAAGACATACGATGCCGTCGTCAAGGCCGTGCTCAAGGGCCTCAAACCCTTCGCCTCCCGGCTCAAACGCAAGGTCGCCAAAGCCGACGTGGAAATGCTCCTCGGCATCCGCATCAAACGCATCTCCCGCTTCGACATCGAGAAGAACCGCAGGGACATCGAGGCCGTCCTCAAAGAACTGGCCGAGGTCGAAAAGCACCTCAAGGACCTCAAATCCTACGCCGTCAACTACCTCAAATCGCTTATTAAGAAATACAGGGACCAGTACCGGCGCCGCACGAAGATCGACACCTTCAAAGCCCTCGACGTCCGCAAACTCACCTCCAACGAGCTGACCATCAGCCTCGATCCCGAAAAGGGCTTCCTCGGCCACTCGGTCAAGGGCGAGCCGCTGCTGAGCTGCTCCTCGCTGGACAAACTGCTCATCGTCAAAGCCGACGGAACCTTCGTCGTAATGCCGCCGCCGGAAACGTATTTTGCCAACGGCGGGCTGATCTGGTGCGGCCTATACAAGCGCGACCTGGTCTTCACCGCCGTGTACAACGACTGGGGCGTCACCTACATCAAGCGCTTCGAAATCGGCGGGACCATCATGAACCGCGACTACAACTACATCCCCAAAGACGCCAAACTGCTGCTCTGCACCTATGGCACGCCCGAGTCCATCTACGTCAAATACAAACCCGTCAAAGGACTCCGCATCCACCAGCAGCAGTTCAAACCCGAACAGGTCCTCGTCAAGGGCCTCAAGGCAAAAGGCAAACAGATGACCTCCAAAGTCATCGCACGGGTCGACACCAAAACCGGCCGCTGGTGGGACAAGAAAATTAAATCGCCCAAAGGCATCCTCACATAACCAGACCGTCAGCAGGCTTCGTTTGCTTCTTGGACCGGCTTTGATACACTCTATACATCGGCGTGTCGTTGAACCGTGGTATTCACGAGTGCTGTGTGCCGACCATCATGCAGATGTGTTCTTACCGATTGGCAGAACGATATGGTGGCAGCGAAAATGTCGCGGGTAGTCTTTGCCGGCCGGGACGTTGCGCTCATGTTCAGATACCCTATGATCCCGTGCCGCCAAGCCTTCGTGCATTCTCAACTCCCACCTCCCCTTTTGTGCAATGTTGGAGAATGCGGTCGGACAATTCCCCTCCAGAAGATACCCAAGCATCGCCGCCTCGCTTGAAAACGGTGCATATCGACACGTCAGGAAGTTGCACTCCACCTCATTGACATACTCAGCAATTTGCCCATCCGTTCTCAGTACCTTCGCTTCTAGAGGCCACATAACCCGCGGATAGTTGTATAGCACAAAGGCAATGTCGTATTGCGGTGGCTGGGCCGGTGCGCCCTTTCGGCTCTCCTCTTCGTAAGGGCCATGCTGCACATCGAAAGGCTCAAATCCGCTCATCGATTCACGCATCTTGGGCTCTATCAACTGCGTGATGTTTCTTTCCAAATCCTCATCGTCTTGAGAACAGTCGATTCGGGCCAACTCATTTTCTTGAAAACTATCACAAGCCTCCCACACAATTGTCAGGAGCACCAAGGAGCCGCTTTTCTTCCAATCACGCAAGACCGCATTGAATTCAGGTGTCTCCGGGAAGCATCTCTCAGAATAGGTTTGCCTTGCGACCAATGTCTCTCCCTTGCTATCCTCGCATCGCGGCTGCTTCTTCTCGCCAGAGCATGATCTCCCCGGCCACCTCGTCTGCATCCCTCATAGCCATAGACCGCGTCCAGTACCGCACTTGATCTGGCTTAATGATGAAAACCGACGGAACGTCCTTCCCGTCAATTGATATGCTATCGTATACGCGAGCCACACGTTGATAGAAGATCCCACCACGCCTCTCATCCCCCTGGGCTTTCAAAAACCGCTCATTCAATTTCTTCAACCGCTCAATCAACTTCGTCGAATCAATGTTCTCGACACTTGTGAACGATTCCCCCGGCGTCTCGAGGTGTATGGCAACCAAACGTACTGGCGCCGAAGTTTCGCCCGCTTCCCTGAAGATCGTGGCCGATATGTCTTTGTCCTCTCCAAATCCAGCCTGGAGAACACGGACAAAATAGTCTATGTAGTTCGCCAGAACTCTCTCTGTGCCTTCACCGCCATGTCTCCCATGTGAGGACATCGTGGACTGCCGACCGGGTGATTGCGGCCCCCCTTTGAAGTCAGGTAATGTGAACTCACTCATATCCCTGACGAGAGCCCACTCAGCGTCATTGAATCCAAACGCGTGCCGCGTTCGTTCATCCACATCGGACCAGTTCCTAACGCTGTCAAAGATCTCCGGCTCAACATCAGCAATTGGCACGGAAAGAATCTCCTCCACATAGGCTTCGGGAATATACCCAGAGCACCTGCCGCTGGTCAGAAAGAGATAATAAACAGCCAATATACTGTTATAACTCAGACACGCAGCTTTCAACCACCTGTCATCCGTTCCTTCCGCGTGGACACTCACGTAACTCTTAGAGCAAATGATCCCCTTTTCAGACTTACCCGGCAATACAATAGACGCCTTGAAGCGACCTTCAGCCTTCCAGCTTTGTTTCACAACGAGTTGCGGTAACTGAAATGCTCGGAAATCAGTGGAATCTCGGCTGTGTACATAGCCATCTGTATTGACTGGTAGCCTTTCCGCTTCAAGGAAAAGGAATGAACCTGAGGGGATGCCCTGCGTCTCCAAGATTCGTCTGCCGAGGATTTCGCTTTGGAATCTCGTTCGATCACCTCTGACAATGCCCTGCCGTTTTCTGATTTGACCTAAATCAGTGAGGCTCGCCAGATTCTGCTGCTTCTTCAGCTTGCGTGCCAAAGCAAGATCTCTCGGTCCGCCCCACATCAACGTGGACCATATTTCTGCCTCAACGGCCGCTTCATACCATGAGACATAGTTGATATCATTCGGCTCGATAATAACATGGTACTCGTCTTCTCTTGAGCGTGTAGGCTTGGGGCATAAGTATCTCAGTTGTCCCTCATCAGGTGTTCGCTGGCGTAACGTGATGATGCACGCAGGAGAAATCGAATCTTTGAAAAGCCCAAAGCGAAGCGCAGCAAGATTCACAATCTCCTCCACCTTAAACCTTGTGAAGAACTTCCTGCGAAAGTCCACTGCCTTAGCTTGGCGGTTCGTCAGCAACGCCTGAGCAGGCTGTATCATGCACACCCTACCTTCTTGTTTAGACAAGAAGGCTGCCTTCACCAAGAAAAGCGGTCCTGGGCTTTTGTATGGGACGGGCCACGGGTCGTCTTTGTCACTATTCGCCCAAGACTCTGCAAGAGAGGTTGCAAGATCATGTCCCCAAGGCGCGTTGCCTATGACCAGATCATAAGTACTTCCGTCTTCTTTGGTCCGATATCCTGACTGATCCTCGCTGAAGAAATCCCATTGCAGCAACCTCCTGTCGCGCAGCCGGGGGAACTTCACATTTTGCCACACGTACCTTGGTTCGAGCTCATCGCACATAGCCAGATAAAGGCTAAACGAGGCCACGCGCACTGCATGCGGATTAATGTCTACCCCCAGCAGGTTATTCTCCAACATACTCCTGAGTTCTGGCGTCCCGGGCTTCGCCTCCGGTCCCTGGGCCAATTTCCATCGGTGGATCAGGCGTTGATATGCTTTTACGAGGAATATGCCCGATCCACAGGCGGGATCCAAGATCTTCTTATTCCAGTCCGTGTCATTCCACGGAAGAACTGAATCAAGCATGTAATCGACAATATGCACCGGCGTATAGTGTGCCCCGGAAGCTCTCTTATTGCTGACAAACTCCTCGTAGATACTGCTGATGAATTCAAGAGGGATGACATCAAATGCATATCTCTTCCACAAGCAGCGCTGCCCGGTAGCTATTTCCATTTCACCCCGAACGAACTCGCCCAGCAGGTTCAGATGCTCCTTCTTTACGCTCCCCATCTCTGCTTTCCATTCCCGTTCCCGCTCTTCTTCTCCATCGCCTTTACCCGGAAACAGATCTCCGTTAAACCGTCCATTGAGTTCTCGGAAGAAACGATATGTCTCCCCGTGGTTCCGCAAAATGCTCGAAAGGCTATTATGGACTCTCCGCAGAACCCCTCTATCATGTAGCTTCGCGAGAACCTTTTCGTTCAGTGCGGCGTGTCCCTGTGAGTCCTTCCGCTGAAACAGGAATTCTATGAAGATCACCCGCGCGATCAGATCATGACAGATATCTACGGGCAACTCAGCATCCAGCAATTTGCGCCGAAGTGCTTTCAAATCCTCAAGCATCAACTGATCCGCCCGCTGGTCCCGCCTGAAGTACTTTGAGTACTCGTCCTTCCTCAAAAAGTTCCCGGACGCCAACTCCACCCATTGCAGGGCCCTCGCTGCTTGCTCTGACATCGACGATTCTGCCAATAGGCTTCTATCCGCGCGCTCTACGCAAAGCCCACCAACATCTTCCTCTTCCTCTACAGGCTTCTTCCAACACGTCCAGACCTTGACCGCACTGGGTTCGATCGTCATGAGCATCGGTGACCGCGAAAAGCTCCACGCCAGCCGGTGCGTCTTGCGCAGAACGTCCTCAGAAACCGTGCTCTCAAAATCACAGACTATCGCCAAAGGCTCCTCAGTCTTGTCCGAGCATGGATTGGCCGCAAGCACTCCCACTTCGACACTGACATTCTCCTGATCCCGCTCAATCGCCGTCTTCAGCTTCCTCCGCGCCAATTCCGCGATAATGGCCGGACCAGAGCCTTTCGGCCTCATTATATCGCGTCTCGACGGCCAACCGAGGCGCTTGTGAGCTAATTCCAGCAGTCCAGGCATATGACAGGCAACTCCCTAACACCGTATCCACGCAAAAATTACTCTGCAGCCACTTGCATTTCAAGAAAAATCGCCCTCTTCTTCCGACACATTGATTCTTGCCATAGAATTACGGCGTCTGCGCTCACAATGGCAAAACACTCGTGGGACATGCAGAATGGATTCGACGAAATCTCCTTGACTTTTCCATCCCGATTTAGTATAATATACACTTAACAAATCGAATAGGCTCAAAATCGCGGATTGACCAATGACACTGAACGATACATCAACCCCCTGGCACGCCATAGCCGGCGCGTTCCATTCGCATACGTCGCTCGGTCTGCGCCCCGCCCGCCGATGCTTTTGCGCAAAACAAAGCCAATATCAATATGGGCAAGATCTGCACGCCCCCGGCTGTGCACCCAACTACCCATCGGCCCTTCCACTCATACCCTGTGCGCAAAACAAACCCAATGTTAATATGGCGAAGATTTCGCCGGTTGGTTACAGAGCCTGTCGCAGAAACAAAGCCAATATGAAGATAGGTAGTCTGCGCGCAAGCAATTGTATCACAGCAATTTACAAACGATATGACGGCACAGAGACCATAGATGCCCGCCGAAACAAAGCCAATTGCCCGCAATCTGCCGCAGTGGACGCGCACGATGTCAGTCGGATACATCAGGCGAACTTGAGGCGAATATGGCGTGCCGCGGCCCTCGACTCCGGCTCTCAGGTGTCAAATCAACGCGCCGGCCGTCTCGGGTATCCAGGTCTCCGTCTCGTCGGCCAGCCGGATGTAATACCAGCCCGCCCGCTGCTCCAGCAGTTCGAACTCCGTCCCGCTGTGCAGCGGCTCCTCGAAGCTGGGCGGATAGTTATTCCCGTCCCCCTGCCGCGCCACGATCTCGTCGGCTACAATCACCCCCTCGATCGATCCGGCCTCGGCCCGCGCCTGCACCGCCACCGATACGACAAAGCAGACCAGCAGCAGCCCCGCAACCACCGTCGTGGCCGTCGCCGCCGCCGACCGTCCGCGCCAGATTATCACGATCCCCGCCCCGCAAAGCACCGCAAACGCAACGCACGCCAGAATGAACCGCGTCCGCATCGAAAAATCGTAATGCCAGAAGAACAACGTCTGCAAGACCCGCTGTTCCCCCTTGAGCCGAATCTGATCGACCCGCTTGCTCCGCGCAAACGCCAGGTTCTTCTGAATCCGCGGATCGGAAGGCTCCAGCCGCTTGGCCCGGCGATAGTTGAGAATCGCCCTGCCGATATCCTGCCTGAGAAAATACGCATTGGCGAGATTATAATACAGCTTGGCGTTGCGGATGCCGCCCTCTTCGATGATCCGTTCGTAACTCAGAATCGCCTGGCTGTACAACCGCTCGGCCTCGGGCTCGCCCGCCTTCTCATTGGCCTGCCGGAACGCCTCGTTGGCCTGATGAAAGAGCCGGTGCACCTCCTCTGTTGTCAGCTCCGCCCGCCCCGCAACCGCGCCGATCAGCAGCAGCCCCACCGCAATGATGCCGATTCGCCTGATCATCGCCGACTGCCCGCCTTCCTCTCAACCTGTAGCACCAGTTCGATCGCCTCGCCCGGCTGGACCGGCCGTGCCGTCGTCGCTGCGTATCGCGACGCCTCGCAGTCGCTGACGATTCGCCCGTACCGCCGGGCCAGTTCGCCCTCGCCTGTGGCCTGTTCGATCGCCTCTGTGCAATCGTCGGCCGTCAGCGAGCCCGCCACCTTGTCGAATCGATCGCCGACGTATTGTCTCAACGTCGCCGCCATAAGCTCGTTGCGCTGTCGGGCCTCCGCCGATTCGGCCCGCTGTAACTCGCGCGTTGCCTGTCGGCACGCCTGCCGCCGACGCCTGGCCGCCTGCTTCTCCGGGCTGCTGTGCATCACCAGCCGGGCCAGCCCGCTGGCGATCAGCCCAAGCAGCGGCACCGCCCAGATCGCCGCGTAGCCGGGACGTACCAGCGCCGCCACCGGCGAAAACGCCTGATCCGTCAGTACGTCAAGCTGTTCGTAGTTGGCCGCCAGCCCTTTGGTAATGGCGACCACTTCTTTATTCAAAGACTCATGTTGAACGCTCTCAATATCAGCGGCAGTCAGAACTCGCGTCGGTTCGACCTCCAGCGGAATCGGCTTGCTCGCCGCGACCGTGTACTCGCCCCTGTCCGGATCGAACAAAGGCAGCGGAATGGCCGGTATCTCCGTCACCTGATCGTTGTTGGCGCGAATCGTCTGCGTGAAGACCTTCCGCCCGTCTTCGATCACGGGCGACGCGCGCTCGGTCGGAATCTTGAAGTTCTCCGCCATCGTGGGTATCTGCTCCAGATCGGGCCATTGCACCGGCTTAAGAAACCGGCTGCCGCCGATGCGGATCGTCAGCGTGATCGGATCGCCCACGTTCACCTGCTTCGGCGAGGCCGAGGCGGAAATCGTGTAGCGTCCAACGAGCCCGTAAAACCCCTCGGGCCTGCCGGCGTCCGGCAGCGGCTCGACATCGAGCGTCAACTCTTCGGTCGTGACCATGAACCGCTGATACTTCTTGCGAGATCCGAAGAACCCGAAATCACCGAACGGATCGCGCGAGCGCGTGACGCCGACCGCGACCGCCGCCGAGACCGACGATCTGCCCAGCGAAATCGTCCCGGCCCGTTTGGGTATGAGCACCTTGCTGAACTGCACCAGCGCCGTGCGTTTGCCGTTGCGGATGACCGAACTTTGACTGACCGAGACCCGCATGCCGGTGTTCAACTGAAACTGGCGGGCCTGCGGATCGCTCACATCCGTATCCTCGATATAGAATGCGTCGCTGTTGAACGCAGGGATGTCGAACTGAAAATCGCCGACGTCCGCCTGCGCATCGACGTAGAAATTCACCGTCAGTATCACCGGCTGGCCCACGTAGCACCGCTTTTCGGAAAGCACGAGTTCCAGATCGATCTTGTCCGTCTTGCCGGGTTCGAGGATGTTGACCGGCACCGCGTTGGTCTTGTACTGCTTGCCCTCGACGGTGACGGTAACAGGCGGAAGCTGGATCGTGCCGGGCTTTCCGGCCGTCAGTTCCCACGCCATTACGTACCGTTTGATCGTCCGCCTGGCGGTCCTGCCGTTGACGATCTGAATCGAGGTCTGCGAAATATCCCGATTGCCCGCGCTTTGCGGATTGTACGCCGACAGCGGCGCCAAATCCACCTGGGCCGGCTGGTCGTATCCGTCCAGGATAATCATGTACTGAAAGCTCTGGCCCACATAGATATCGTTCGACGTATCGACCTGTGCGATAACTCGTATCTGCGCCGACGCCTGCACGCACAGCAGCGCCGTCAGCAGAACAACAAACCGTCTTGTCCTCGGACCGATCTGCATGTTACCAGTCCTTCTCCACTTTCGGGCTTCGACCCCGCCGGAGCATCCGCCGTTGCTCTTTCTGCCTGCGCTCCTTGTCGAGAATCTCCTGGGCGGTCGCATCGGGCACCACAGCCTGCTGCTGCTCCTGTTCGGACGGCTGTTGCTGATCCTGACGACCCTGCGACTCGTTCGGGTCGGACGGCTCATTGGGCTCGCCGCGTTGGCCCTGCGCCTGATTCGGGTCCTGAGGATCGTTCGGATCCTGTCCCTGGTTCTGCTGTTGCTGTGAATCCGAATCCTCCTGCTGCTCCGATTGTTGCTGATCCTGTTGGTCCGGTTGCTTTTGCTGGTCGTCCTGATCCTGCTGCTGCTTGTTGAGCTGATCGAGAATGTCCTTGATCATCAGCCGGGCGACTTCGATGTTCTTTGCGGCCTTTTCGTTCTCGGGCTCGATATCCAGAACCGTTCGCCAATGACTGATAGCCGTCTTCAACTCGTCCACCGCCTTCTGCAGGTCGGCATCCCGCTGCCTGGCGCCCATCCGGAAGTGGCTGTTGCCCAGATTGTACCTCGCTCTGGCCACCAGCTCCATGTCCCGACTCTCGACGGCGACCTGCTTGTACAGCTCGACCGCTTTGGCCAGGTCGTCCAGCCGATAGTAACACGTCGCCTTATTGAACCTGGCTTCGGAGGCTTTCGGATTCTCCGCCAGCGCCTGGTCGTATTGCTCGATAGCCTCGGCGAACGCGCCGTCTGCATACAGCGCGTTGCCCTGCCGTACGGCGTCCCGCACGGCGTCGCCCACCGCAACCTGACAACACAGCGCCATGCACACTAACCAGATCAAATTATGTCTTTTTGCGTTCACTGATCAACGCCTCGCTCACAATCAACAGAATTCCCAACGCGATGAATATCTGGAAACGTTCATCGTACGTCATCATGGTAACCGATTCAAGCTCGCGCTCTTCCTCGCCGGCGATGTAGGTTTCGTAGATTTCGTCGAGATTGAACGTCTCGTCGGGGCCGACGGTCAGCAGAATGCCGCCGGTGGGAAAGACGATCTCGCGCAGCGTGTCGCTGCCCAGTTTGGACCAGACCTCTTCGCCGTTGTACTTGAGGAACGTCTTCTGTCCGTTCGGCCCGGTAACGGGTATTCGGGCGCCGGGCTCTTCGCTGCCGAGTCCGATCGCGATCATCCGTATGCCTTCCTGTGCCGCTTTCTCGGCCGCCTGGACCGGGAAACTGCCCTGGCCCTCATGTTCCTCGCCGTCGGTGATAAGGATGATGTCCTTGTACTGCCGGCTCTGCTGGTCGAATACCTCGGTCGTCGCCTTGCGGATTGCGTCGCCGATGTTGGTTCCGCCCCGGCTGGTGCTCTCGGTGGACACCTCCTCCAGGGCCATACGGACGAAGGCATAGTCCTGGGTCAGGGGGCATTTGATGGTCGCATTGCCTGCAAAGGTTACCAGGGCGATACGGTCGCCTTCGAGGCTCTCGAGCAGATCGCGGATCGCGAGCCTGGAGCGCTGCAGGCGGTTCGGCTTGATGTCCTCGGCGAGCATCGACCGGGACGTATCCAGCAGGACGACGATATCCCGCCCTTTGCGTTTGATTCGCTGGGGCGTGGGGTTCCATCGCGGTTCGGTCAGGGCGATCACGATGCTGACAAACGCCAGCATGAGGAGCACGGCCTTGAAGATCTGGCGTTTGAGGCTGACGGAGGTATTGATCTTGCCGAGCATTTCGTGGCTGGCCAGCACGTGCAGCGCGCGGGTTTTGCGCCAGAAGCACCAGATGTAGGCCGGGATCAGCACCGCCGGCACCACAAACAACAGCCACAATGCACTGTAATTACCCATGTCTTCGTCGTATCCTGTTCGTTACGGTATTTTGCGGAAGATCGTACAACTCGCCAGCATATCGAGCGCCAACAGCACCAGTGCGGGCAGCGTCCAACGGTCGAAATGCTCTGCGTATTGCGTATACTCCACGGATTTGACCTCGGTCTTCTCCATCTCGTTGATACGCCGGACGATATCCCGCAGCGCTTCGGCGTCATCGGCCCGGCTGTAGAAGCCGCCCGTTCGCTCGGCGATCGTTCGCAGGAGGCCTTCGTCGAGGTCCTGGGGGACGGGCATCTTGAACGTGCCCATCATCGTCTCGACCTGTCGGTATGCCTGGCCGGAACCGATGCCGATAGTGTAGATCTTGATGTCCCACTCTTCGGCGAGTTTGGCGGCCTCGAGCGGGTCGTAATCACCCATGTTGTTGCGGCCGTCGGTCAGCAGGATGATTGCCTTGCTCTTGATCTCGAATTCGGGCTGCTCGGCGTCTTCGGTGCCGGCCGAATCGGCCTGCATGGCGGCATTTCTGCGCAGAATTTCTTCCTCGGCCTTCTTGAGCCTTGCCGCCGCCAGCGCGATCGCGTCGCCGATGGCGGTTCCATCCTCTTGCCGCATAGTGACCAGTTTGGTTTGTCTGAGGAATTCGAGCAACACGTTGTGCCCCAGAACGAGCGGGCACGTTGTATCGGCGTATCGCGCGAAGGTGATCAATCCGATCAGATCGCTCGTGCGGCCCGGCAGGCCTTTCTCGCCTCCTTCGATGAAGTCGGCCAGCACACGCTTGACCGCGTCCAGACGCGTCATGGTTTGGCCGTAGTAGTCCATCTCCGTTTTCATGCTGCTCGAACGATCCACGACGGCCTCGATGGCCACGCCTTCGGTCGACATCTGGGAGAGCACGGTTCCTTTGCGCGGCCGGGCCAGAGCGACGATCAGGAACGCCAGACACAGCAGTCTCAATACGAGCAGGGCCGGCCGGAATTTTTGTCGCCACGATACCGGGCAACTGCGGACCTCCGCCAGGCTGGGGAACTTCACGGCGGCGCCACGGCGCCTGCGCAGCATGACGTACGCCAGTACCGGCAGCAGCAAAAGCAACAGCAATGCCCAGGGCGAATACAACTGCATCTATTCGGCCTCCGCGGTAACTGTTTTGTCCTGTTCGATCTTGTCCGTCACGTCAATCATCCGCTGGTCCGAACGCGTCTTTTCGATGAAGCCTTTGACGACGTCGAACGTTTGCTGAATCTGCTCGGCCGTCGGGGCGTGTCGGGCGAACTTCACCAGATCGCAGAGCGTCAGAAAGTTCTCGACGTCCTTTTTCCGGCTGTCCGACAATGCATCGGTGTATTTCAATTCGATGAGGAACTCCTCGGTCGTTCGCTCGGGCGCGCGGAGTTCGAAGCGATCCTCGATATAGTGCCTGAGTATGCTGCTGATCCGCTCGTAGAATTCCTTGATTCGGCCCCGTTCGAGCAGATCGTCTTTGACCAGCGCGCGGAGTCTGGCGTAGGCAATCTCGTGGGCGGGCCTGAAGATGCGTGTTTGTTCGGCTTTGCGTCTTCTGCGAAAGACGAACCACAGCGCAACAGCCGCAATCACGCCTGCAGCCGGTATAAGCCACACCCACCGGAGGGACCGTTGTTCGGGCATTGCAACTACGCCTTCGATCTCGGCGATTTCCAGGTTCTCGCGATCTTCTCCCAGGAGGGATGCGACTTCGATTTCGATCGGATCGCTGTTCAGTTCGTATGTCTGGTTCGGGTCGTTGACATCCTGGAAATGGAACGTGAACGAGGGAAGCTCATACTTGCCCGAGAGAAACGGTTCGAGCCGGTAGCGGTAGGTCGTGAGCACGTTGTCATTCGGATCGAGCCTGCGGCCGAGATTGCGCCAGTCAACGATTCCGAAGTTCTGCAGGATCTCGCCGACGTTCGGCATCGTCACCTCGTACTGCGGCTCGGTCCGGGCCTGCAGTTCGAGCCAGACGGTATCGGCGATGGTCATCTCGGATTTCTCGACGCGCACGTGCGCACCGAGCGGGCCCCTTTCGAGCGGCTGATCGATTGCGAAGTCCATCTGCTCGGGCGCATCGGGCGTATCCTGGCCGCAGCCGGCGAGCGTCACACACGCCAGAGAAATCAGAATACACTGTGCGATCCTGCTTCGCTTCATCATCCGCTCAGTCGGCTACTGGTCCTGTTTCGGTTCTTCCTTTTTCGGCATGCTTTGTCGGGCCGGGGCGAAAGCCGAGGCATGCACGATCACGTTGTACTTGTCCATCATCCGATCGATGAAGTCCTGCTGAACTTCCCGGCGCTTCTGTTCCATCAGGCTCATCATCACCTGCCTGCTGACTTCATCGAAGCTCTGCCGCCGTTCCGGTTGCACCTGCTCGACTTTGACGATCTCCCAGCCCTTGTCGGTCTCGAATGGCGCATCGAGCACGGCGGGTGGTTCGGTTTCGAAGATTGCTTCGTTCAGTGCGTTGGCGTCGCCGACGCCGGCAACGTATGTTCCCGGCGTGACGGGGGTCTCGATGGCGCCGCCTGCGTCTTTCGTCGCCTCATCCTGCGAGTGTTCCCGGGCCAGTTGCGCGAAATCGGCGCCGTCTTTGAGTTGCTCTATAAGTTCTTTCGCCCGGTTCTGTTCGCTGACCAGTATGTGGCGTATCTGCGCCTTTGGCGGCTCGACGTATTTGTCCCTGTTCGCCTGGTAATACGTTCGCAGATCGCCCTCGGTAATGTTGATCTTCGAGGCTATCTGCCGGTTCATCAACTGTTGGCTCAGGGCCTGGCGCGTCAGGTCGTCGAGCAGCTTTTTTGTCTGCGGATCGCTGGGAAGATCCTGCGCCAGGGCTTCGCGATACAGGATTTCCTGTGCGGCCCACTGCCTTGCGAACTGGAGCTTCGCCTCGGGGCCGCCGTACTGTTCGAGCATCTGCTTTTTCTGCTCGTTCAACTGCTCGGCCGTCAGAAATGCGGACATCTGGGCCAACTGGCTCTCGACAGCCGCTTCGATCTCGGTCTCCAGCTCGGCCAGCGTGATCTTCTCGGCGCCGATTTCGGCGGCAATTCTGCCGGCCGGGTCCGTTGCATCGCCCGGGCTGGTGCGCTCCATCAATTCGTATCGCAGGGCCGAAAACCGTCCCAGCTTCTCGAAACAGTTCTTGATGTGGGCGTTGATTTCGGGCCGCAATTCATCGACGTCGGCGGACATTTCGCTGCGGTAGTAATGCTCGATGGCGGCGTCGTATTGGCCCGCTCGCTCCAGCAGCGTTCCCACCTGGAACAGCGCCCTTGCGCGCTCGGCGCCGCTGAGCGGTGTTACCGACAGATAGTCCTGCCAGACTTCGGCGGCCTGTTCGTACAAATCACGCCGGGCGAGTTTGGCGGCGAGCTCTCGCGTCTGCTCAGCGGAGAGGCCGCTCGCGGTCGGACCCGCCTGCGGTTTGGCGCTTTGGTTGTCCTCGAGCAGGTTGGCTATCAACAGCAGGACCAGAACGACCAGCAGCAGATTCGATACCAGCGCGAACAGCCGTCCCCATCCCGAACTGGTCGGTTTGTTTTCAGGCAGCGAAAAATCGAGCTTCTCTTCCATTGCAGTTGCACCTCTTCGATATCATTACATGCGTCGATGCCGTCTGTGAAAGAACTGCACAACGTCCTGCAGGTACGGCCGGTCCGTTGTGACAGGGATTGCGTCGACGTTGATCGAACGCAGCATCTCGCGGAGCTCTTCGAATCGCTCGCGGCTGTTGCAGCCGTACTGGTTGCGGAACCGGCCGCTCGACGTATCCACGAGCATGGTCTCGCCCGTCTCGGCGTCCTGCAGTTCTATCAATCCCACGGACGGCATCGCTATTTCGACGCGGTCGCGAACGGGCACCGCAATGACGTCGTGGCGTTTATTCAGCAGGCTCAGGGGCTTCTTGAAATCCGTCTCGAGAAAGTCCGAGACGAGAAACATCGTGGCTTTCTTGCGGGTGACCCTGGCTATGTAGTCCAGCGCCAGCGGGATGTTCGTCCGGCGTTTCGGCATGCGGAAGTACAGCAGTTCGCGGATCAGGCGCAGGATGTGGCGGCTGCCCTTTTTCGGCGGGATGTACAGTTCGATGCGGTCGGTGAAGATCAGCAGGCCGACCTTGTCGTTGTTCCTGGCGGCGGCGAAGGCGAGCACCGCGGTGAACTCCGCGGCCAGTTCGTTCTTGAGCTTGTCGACCGTTCCGAACTCGCCGGAGGCGCTGAGATCGACCAGGAAGATCACCGTCATCTCGCGTTCTTCGACGAACCGCTTGATGTGGGCCTTGCCCGTCCGGGCGGTGACGTTCCAGTCGATCGTGCGAATGTCGTCGCCCGGCGTGTATTCGCGGACCTCGTCGAACTGCATCCCGCGTCCCTTGAAGACGCTCTCGTACTGGCCCGCGAAGCTGGCGTCGACCGCCCGCGACGTGTAAATCTGAATCTGTCGGATTTTCTTTATCAGCTCTTCGGGAATCATGGAAAGCCCAATGCACCGAGTTTCACGGCGGATCGCCCGTGCAACATGCAGAACGCGACTTTACGGTACTTCGATATTGTCGAAGATGGTCTTGATGATATCGTCGCTGGTCTTCTCTTCGGCTTCGGCCTCGTAGCTGACGATCACGCGATGTCGCAGCACGTCGATCCCGATGCTCTTGACGTCCTGGGGCGTGACGTAGCCGCGTTGCTGAATGAAGGCGTGTGCCTTGGCCGCCACGGCCAGATAGATCGTCGCGCGGGGCGAGGCGCCGTAATTGATGAAGTTCTTCAGCCGGAGACCGTACTTCTCGGGATCGCGCGTGGCGCAGACGATATCGACGATGTAGTCCTTGATCTTCTCGTCGATGTAAATTTCGTCCACCACGTTGCGGACCTCGGCGATATCCTTCGGATGAATCACGGGGCGGATATCGAACTGTCTGGCGGTAAAGGCCATACGTTCGAGAATCTCGCGCTCGTGCTGTTTGGTCGGATATTCGATGCGGAGTTTGAGCATGAAGCGGTCCAGTTGGGCCTCGGGCAGCGGATACGTTCCTTCCTGCTCGATCGGATTCTGCGTCGCCAGCACCATGAAGGGGCTCGGTATCGCAAAGGTCTCGTCGCCGATGGAGACCTGCCGCTCCTGCATGGCTTCGAGCAGTGCGCTCTGGACTTTGGCCGGGGCGCGATTGATCTCGTCGGCGAGGATGATGTTGGCAAAGATCGGGCCCTGGCGCGTGTAGAATTGTCCGTCGGACTGGCGGTAAATCTGCGTGCCGATCAGGTCGGCCGGCAGCAGATCGGGTGTAAACTGAATCCGGCGGAAGTCCGCGTCGATGGCGCGGGAGAGAATCGTGACCGCCATCGTTTTTGCCAGGCCGGGCACGCCTTCGAGCAGAATGTGGCCGTTGGCCAGAAGGCCGATCAGCATGCGTTCGAGCATATAACGCTGGCCCACGATGACTTTGTCCATTTCGCCGAACAGCCGCCGAACGAACTCGCTCTTTTCCTGCACCAGATTGCCGATTTGCTTGACGTCTGCAGCCATAAAGACTATCTCCTTCAATGCTCGGTCGAATACCCCTCGTTTACCGCCTGTGGGCGGCCTCTTTTACCATTGGGACGGTGTAGGTATATACTACTGGCCGATCCCGAAAATGTTCATTATTGCGCCAAAACCGGCGAAATTGCAACCTTCTGCCGGTGGAAATTCGCTGGTGTTGCCATTTTGTGGCGCGGCCGATACCGCGCGCGAAGAGTTCACCAGAGGCGGGAGGCGGCGGCTGTTGTGCTGTTGACGCGAACATCAGGGGATTATACCATTCGTTGACGCGTCGGTTGGCCGGCGCAGCAATCACAATGGTATTCCTTCGACGGGCAACTGCCGAAGATGGCTATGAGAGCACCGATTATGACCAGATTTACCGATTCAGAGCGTGCGACATATAATCGCCGGGACTTTCTCAGGATAGCCGGCTGCGGTGCGGCGGCGGCGGTCCTGCCCGGTGCGATGAGATCATCCGAAGCGGCGACGGAGACGGCGCGCCGGAATATCGTGTTCGTGCTGAGCGACGACCATCGCTACGACTTCATGGGTTTTATGGAGGGCTGCCCGGAGTTTCTCGAAACGCCGAACATGGATCGTATTGCCGGGCGTGGGGCTCATCTGGCGAACGCTTTCGTGAGCACGTCGCTGTGTTCGCCCAGCCGGGCGTCGATCCTGACGGGCAGGTATATGCACAACCACAAGATCGTTGACAATCAGCGGCCCGAACCGCCGGGGACGGTCTTCTTTCCGCAGTATCTTCAGCGGGCGGGTTATCAGACGGCTTTTGTCGGCAAGTGGCATATGGGCCATGGCCGCGACGATCCGCGGCCGGGATTCGATCACTGGGCCAGCTTCAAGGGACAGGGAACGTACTTCGACCCGACGTTGAACATCAACGGTACGCGACGGCGTTTCAGCGGATACACGACCGATGTTCTCACGGACCAGGCTCTTGGTTGGCTGCGGAGCGGACGTGATGCGGATCGCCCGTTCTTTCTGTATCTGTCTTTCAAAGCCGTCCATTATCCATTTGAGCCGGCTGCTCGCCACAAGGGGCGATATGCAGAGGCTGAGATCAAGCGTCCGGAGACCATGGCAAACACCGAGCGCAACTACCGAACGCAGCCGCACTGGGTGCGCGAGCGGCGATACAGCATCCACGGAGTCGATCACATGGAGACCGGGCCGTATGATAACGATCCTGTGCCCTCGTTCGACGCGCTCTACAAGCAATACTGCGAGACGGTGCACGGTCTGGACGAGAATCTCGGGCGCGTGCTGGATTATCTCGATGCCAGCGGCTTGAGCGAGTCCACACTGCTGCTGTACATGGGGGATAACGGCTTTGCGCTGGGCGAACACGGTTTCTATGACAAGCGCGACGCGTTCGAGGAATCGATCCGCGTACCCATGCTGGCGTATGCACCGGGGCTGATAGAGCCGCAAAGCCGTATTACGGAGATGGTGCAGAACATCGACATTGCTCCAACGCTGCTGGATGTGGCCGGGCTCGAGCCGCCCGGCAGCGCGCGAATGGACGGCCGTTCGTTCTTGCCCTTGCTGGAGGGGCGGTCTATTCGGTGGCGCGATCATATCCTGTACGAGTATTACTGGGAGTGGAACTTCCCGGCCACTCCGACGATCTTTGCGATCCGCACCGAGCGGTACAAGTACGTTTACTATCACGGCCTGTGGGACCAGGACGGATTCTACGATTTGCAGGCCGATCCTTATGAGCGTCATAACCTGATCGATGTGCCGGCGTATCGGGAGGCGGTTGGGATTTTGAAGAAGCAGCTTTTCGACGCCCTCGAAGCCGACGGCGGTCTTGCCATTCCGGTTCGGAGACCCGAAGGCGAACGTCTCGACCAGCGAAAGAACAGGCGCTAAGGCATTTCAAGCACATATCTTGCGCGCAGTTCATCGAAGCTGAGCGGATCGAGCCGCTTCCAGTCTTCCAGGAAGTCTGTATTGCCCTGTGCGCCGAGCTGCAGGCCGCAGGCCTTGGAGAGATACGAGGCGACGAGGGCTCCTTTGCGAAGTTCGTTCTTATAGGCGCCTGAGTCAGGCAGAGCGTCGATTCTATTGAGCATGTGATTTGTCCGTTTATCCACGCGGGCGAACCAATTATTGGGAACGCGCCGGTCGCCGATCTTTCTTTGGCGGTTCACGCGTCCGTGATCGGTGATCTTCTCGTTATTGTGCCAGTAAAGGTCGCGCACGAATTGGAACGAACTCTTATAGAGATCGAACGCGGCCTGACGGGCTTTGGGCGGATAGTATAGAGTGACATAGTCTCGCAGGATATCATCGGGGTCGGCGTCAGGTTTCTCGGCCAACCGGACAAAGCAGAAGACATTGACCCAGTTGGCCCACGGCCGCTGCGTGATGGCAAAGTGGCCGGAGTTCCAGTTGAACCGTACTGCGATTCGTTCTACACCAAGTCTCGCCAGTTCCCGAAATCTCGGTGCCCAGTAGTCCCCAAGATAGATCGGAAAGATGTTGTGTGTCTCGTATTCCCGCCAGGCGTCGAACTCCACGAGTAACCGCTTTGGGTCGTCTACCGTCTCCAGAAACTCCCGATCGAGGTCTTTGACGGCGCCGAAGTCGCCGTCGGTGTTCTTTACCGAAAACAGCACATTCGGTGCATCCGTTTTGCCCAGGGTGATTGGGGAGCCGAGAGCGGCTACACGCTGCCAGGTGCGCATCAAGGCGAAGCGCTGCCGCCCATCCGACCGCAGCGCCCGGGCCGTCTCGTCGTGGAATTTCAGGACTCCCTCTTTCTGCTCCAGCGCGCCGCCGGTCTCATCGGCCGTCACCTCGAACCCCGCCAGGTCCGGATACATCGCAATCAGTTCCCGCAGCGCGTTGCGGTACGTCCTCCAGGCCTCGGGGGTGTCGGCATACTCGATGTCCACGCTGTCGGGCCACATGAACTCGTTGCAGTGCAAATAGAGTTTGAGTCGGCGCGCTGCGGCATGGTCGAGCACTTCTTGCACAGCCTGCTGAAGCGCCTTGTCCGGCTCATGCCTGCCGCCCCAGGTCAGCAATTCCGGAAAGGCATCTTTCTGAAAGAGCAGGTAACTTGTAAAGCCCAATTGAGAAGCGACGTCCATATTCCGTTTGATCTGCGCGACCTGCTGGTCCAGCGAGAACTCGTCGTATTCCTTGTGATAGCGTAGATTCCAGTGGTCGATTGCCTGCAAATCCTTGAACGCTTTCGATTCGACGGGAATTGGCCTGTCTTCCGGCATTTCGACAACCGACGAGGGTTCATCCGACAGGCCGGCTGCCGCTGTGAACAGAAGGCACACAATCGCAGCCAGGAATACAGGGACGACCGACTTGTTTTCTCTATTCATTGTGGTTCCTTTGTTTCATCATGTGTGACGATGCCGTCCAAACTATTTCTATCACGATGCAAGGGTCCTTCTCTATATCAGGCCAGGAGAGAGTTCATCAGTCTCTTTGTTCCAGCAGCATTCCATTGGGTTTGAAATACAGTGTGACTTCATCATTTTCGTGTTCGTGTCGGCCGGGCCTTTTCTCAAGTTGCCGTAGTCTATAGAACGCCCGTTGCAATGCGTCTTGGAGCCAAGTCCCTGCGATGCGTCAGCGTCAGCGATGCGGAATGGTCTGCATAAAGTCGCATAAGCTCTCGCCACAACGACTGCATAGTTGGTCTTGCCGTGTTCCACTCAGGCACGCCCGACAGCCTGGAACGATCAGTCCATTGACGCTTCATATTGTACACGGGGCGAGCCAGGGAATTTGTGCAAAAAACCGTGAAATAATTATTGGCTGTGCCGGAGGCGTACGATGCCGCCGTTTGCCAGGGCTATGTACAGGCTGTCCTGTGCGGCGGCCATTCCGTCCCATACCGGCATGGCGGGCAGTGGTATTTCGTTGAGGACGGTACCGTCGGCGGGAGAAACGGCGAGCAGTCTGCCTGGAGCCTTGCCGTTGAGTGCGTCGTCTGAGACCAGCGGGCCGCCCTGTGGTCCGGCGACGAAGAGGACGTTCTTCGTTCTGACCATCGCCCATACACTCATCGGGATTCGTTTCCACCAGTTGAACTTAACGCGGTGTTTGCCTGCCAATGCGAGTTTGCGGTATTGCCGGGCGGTTTGATCGAGGGGGACGTCGCTTTGTTTTGGGGAGGCGAAGAGGGCGAAGGCGCCGCCGGGTTCGGTGCGCATGTTGGCGTAGTAGTTCTGGCCGAAGCCGTAGATGGTTTCTTCGTCTTCGACCAGAATGCGCCCGGAGGGAAAGAGTACGCGGCTGAGGCGGACGTCGTAGAAAGCGCCCTGGTGCGGAGATGTGTAGAGCGGAGCGTAGGTCCAGAGCAGGCGGGAGGTTGTGTCCGCACTGAGGTAGCCGTCGGGGCTGTGCAGATGGCTGACGCGCCCGGGTTGGCGTTTGCCCGTTTTGTCGAGCATCTGGTGGCGCATGAAGAGGCGTCGGCCGTCGCTGGAGAGGATGTCGTTGAGATAGCCGTCGACGGCTTGTTCGTCGAGGAGTTGGGAGCCGTCGGCGTCGCGGGTATGGAAGATGCGCTCGACGAGTTTGCGGCCGGTGTGCGGGTGCAGTCCGTAGAATCGGATGCCGCTGTCGAGATAGGAGGACTTGCCGGCGGCGAAATAAACGGTGTCGTCGACGACGAGGACGCTGCCGTGGACGGGCCAGGTCGATTCCAGGCGGCCGCGGGAAACGATCAGGCGATGTACGGGAGCGGCCAGGAACTTCCAGGCGAGGGCGCCGTCGGTTGCGCGGAGGGCCACGACCGAGCCGTCGCGGCATCCGGCCAGGATCAGTCCCTGGTAGATGGTGGGCGGCGAGTCGATGGGGGCGTCGAAGCTGTACTGCCAGAGGTTTTCGCCGGTTCGTGCGTCGAGTGCATGGAGCAGGCGGCGGTCGCTTGCGGCAACATACGCGCGTCCGTCGGCGATGACGGGACTGGTTAGTTCTCCGCCCGGCTGAGCCTCCCAGGCCAGCGAGAGGTCAGAGCCTACGTTGGCCGGCGTGCTGCCCGATCGTGCGGCGTCGTGGCGGTACGTGGGCCAGTCGCGGGGATCGGGATTGGTTTGCGTGTCGGCGTTTTTGCGGTAGGCGGGGCCGCGCCGGAGGCGCTGGTCTTCGGAGATTCTCGGCTTGCCTGTCAAAGCGGGATCAGGAGTGAGGGCCATGAAGCCGGAGAGCTTGGCGCGGATGTAACACGCGCAATTGTGCGGCGGCACGTACATCAGGCCGTTGGCGGGCAGTACGCCGAAGTAGCAACTGCCCCGGACCCAGTGATGTGCGTCCAGTTCGCCTGTCTGCGTGTTGAGGAACTCAATTCCGGCTCTGGCGGCGACTATGGTGCTGCCGATTACCTTCATCTGATGACAGCGGTGATGCTGGAAGCGGTAGTCGTATTTGCCGCTGACCTCTTTGTTCACGGCACCTGTCAGCGGGTCGAACGCCACGTACGAGACGTCGTCGTTCGTGGGACGCCAGAGATTCATATCGGTGTCCGGTCCCCATATTGCTCCGTCGAAGCCAAACAGATCGACCGGTGTCGAGTAGTTCGTTGCAGCGTACGGCGCGCTCCAGAGTTTACGGCCATTGTCGGCCGAAACGACGTTCAGGCGGCGGCCGCCCGCGAATGCGACGACGTTGTTGTAGATCAGCATCGTTGGTGCAAGTTGCGGGGCCAGAATGATCTTGTTGTCTTGAGCGCCGGGGGTGTCCGGATTCCAGCTATCCTCCAGCGTGATTGTCTGTCCGGTCGGCGGCGATGTCCATCGCGGCGAACCATCATGCAGGTCAAGGCTTTGGATGCTCCGGCCATCGTGGTAGACAACCTGCTCGGCGTCGGCGGCGAGCGTCATCGGCAGGACGGTGGTGGCCTGGTCTTTCCATATCTGTTCGCCCGTATCGGCTCGCATGGCGACGATGCGCATGTCGCGATGCAGACGCCGCCAGAAGTCCGACGTATCACTTGCATTGACCAGGGCCACGAGGACGCCATCGGAGAGAAGGAACTCCTCGACTGCGGCGGTTTCGTCCAGCACGCGCAGTATCCGGCCGGTGGGTGCGTCGATGATGCTGATCGGGGCCCCGTCGCCCAGGGGCGCGTAGACTCGCTCGCCCAACGCAACGAGCCGCCGATTAATCTGTGCCGGTCCGACCTTCTTGCCACCTTTGGCTCCGCCCCAACTCGGCAACTCGTGGCGCCACAGGCGAATGCCGTTATGTGCGTCGCGGGCGATCAGCGACCAAGTGCGGCTGCTGGAAGCGAAGTGTGAATCATCGAGGATGTAGAACAGGCGGCCGTCGGCAGAGACCAGCGCACTGGTCTTGGTGCCCCGGTTCCATCGCGGCAGCGCCTCCCACTGCATGGACATCGGCGGGCCCGCGCAGCGGTCGCTGCTGACGGCGTTGCCGGAAGCGTCGTGGCGGGAGTGCGTCCAATCGTCTACATTGTCGGGCCGGGGCTTGCGAGCCGTCGGGCGGATTTTCGCCCCGTCGGCGACCTCGATTCGCACACCCTTCGGCGCGAGGACGCGATCCATCTCGGGTTGCGGGATGTCTGCGTCTTTGCCGGCCTTCGTGACGAGCAGATTGACCGTGCCACCGGCATAGGGAAGATACGGATCGTTCCAGGCGATTGCCGAGACCCGGCCATACATGTCCGTATGGCGTATCTTATGGCGGGCGTCCGGCAGTGCTGCACCGTCGGGCACAAGCCAATGGACCAAAGCCGCGGGCGCCTTGCCCATAGAGACGGCCAGGTCGGGATCCCACGGGCCGATCAGAACGATCAGTCCGCCCTGAAAGTTGCTTTCGGTTATTATCTGCCGGGCGAGCGTTTCAGCGGGGCGGGGGCTTGCCGAGGAAAGAGACGGGCAGATGATTGCTGCGGCTATGAGAAAAGAGCAGGCGAGCAATGTCGTTTTGCGGTCAATGCGGGTTTTCAATGGAATGCTCCTCCAGCAGCAGTGTTGTGCCGGCATGCGCGCCATGAGCCGTCACCTTGCCACGCATTTTGCGTTTCGGGCGGCGATGGGAGCGGCCGGCCGTGGCCGATACAGGTACTGAGTTGAACATGGCCGTGATTATAGCGCCGGGCGGCCGACAATTCAAGATCGATGCGATGCGGGTTTATGCTATCGGTGCCGTTGTGCGGTCTTGAGGTAGTCTGCGTACGCTGCGTGCAGATCGAGGGCTTCTTCATCGCGGGTGCTGTGGAGGAGGATGCCGAAGCCGAGTCGCAGTTGTTCGCCTTTTTCGATTACTTTCCTTGCGGGCGGGCCCAGATCGAAGGCCTTTCGGCCGAAGGGATTGGCGGTCATGAAGCCATAATCGCGCACGTGCCATCGAGACGGCGCGAAGTTCTCGGGGTGGGGCATTATCGTCACGCCGGCGAATACATCCTCGATCGGCCCGGCATAGTCGCACCAGAGGCTGGGTTTGCCCCAGATCTCTTTCTCGTTTCGATTCCCCCGGTTGTCGAGTATCCTTCCACCACTGCTGCTGTTGACTGCGATGGGGGTAGCGAGGCGAACGCCGAGGCCCATTTCTTCCTGATCGCCGAAGTAGAACGCTGCGCTGTCGGATGTGAACCGGCTGTCCCAGATGATGAGGTAGCCGGCGGGACGGACGAGGATGCGGATACGACAGGTTTCTTCACAGATGACGCGCCCGTTCGCGACATATTCGTTCCGTACGGCAAATCGGGCGGTCGGGCCTTTTGAGCGCGGACGTTCGACGAAGCCGGCGTGGCGGACGCGGGCTTTGTTCCTCCAGAAATCTTTGCCGCTGATGTCACCAAAGGCGAGCCACAGACCCGGATGCATGGTGGCGTGGTCGGTGGCGTCGATGTTCTTTCGCGGGGGATGATGGCGGGTGACCTGCACGCCGGACGGCGCTTTGAGTGCGGTGAAATAGGGCCGGAGTATTTGCTCGTCGCTGTAGACGTAGGTTGCGATCGGCTTTTCATCGGCGCGGATAACCAGTTGGTTCTTTCGGTGGAGCAGCGTGATCTGCGTATCGTTCTCGGCGCTATCGACGGCAGCAGCCGGCAGCAACAGCATAATGACGGACAGGATTCGGCGGGCATCAGCAATTCGGGACATGGGCTTACACTTTCGATTTGGCATCTGCATCGATAACGAAGGGTTCTCTGTACGAGCCCTGTGCGAGGGTGTTGGCTTGTCTGACGAGGTCGGAGTCCGCCCGGCCGTCACAGTGTGTGATGGTTTCGCTGCTGCGGTCCAGCGTCAGCCAGGGGCCGAGCTTCATTGGTGTCTTTTTCAGATCGACTTCGTTGGCGGCAAGGTGGTTTTCGATACGGTCAAAGGTCCGGCGGGCGAGGCGGCGATCGCCGATCTTGTCGCGGATGACGGGGCCGGCCGCATCGACGCCGAGTCGGAAGGACAGGTTGCCCAAATGGCAGACCGCCGATGAGATATGCCCCTGTGTGAGCGGTGCGTTCAGCAGTTCCGGTTTGCGACTGCGAACGGCCTGGAGGAAATTGTCGTGGTGGCCGCGTCCGCCATCGCCCTTGAACTGTCGGATCTTCTTTCCCTTGTTGTCGAAGGCCCATCCGCCTGCACGGAAGCCGGCGAAGAAACCATCCTCGCATTGGAAGATGACGCCTTCGCGCACGCCTTTGAGCTGGTCCATTGCGCGGCGGTCCTTTTCGGCCGGAAGGTTACGGTTCTCGATGACGATCGGTGCGGGCTTATAATCGAGTATCGTAAGTTGTGTATTCGGCGTTTGGCCGGCATCGTTGACGGCGAATCGTCCGCCGATGCAGAGTGAGCGTTCGGGAAGTTCGTTGTAGTCGGCGAACATGCGGCAGACGTCGAACGCATGTATGCCGCTGTTTGCCAGGTCGCCGTCGCCTGTGGACCAGACCCAATGCCAGTCGTAGTGCAGCTTGTCGCGGCGGAGCGGTTTCAGCGGGGCGGGTCCGCAGTACAGATCGTAGTCGAGCCAATCGGGCTTCCATGCGGGTCTTCGGCCGATGCCGCCGCGTCTTTCGTACCAGAGGACGTGGCCCCAGAGCATTCGTCCGAGGTTACCCTGTTGCAGGTATTCGGCGGCCTGACGCAGACCTTGGTCGGAGCGGTACTGGGTGCCCGCCTGGACGATGCGGTTGTGCCGTTTCGCGGCGGCGACCATCAGCGATCCCTCGCGGAGGCTGTGGGATATCGGTTTTTCGACGTAGACGTCTTTGCCCGCCCGGCAGGCCCAGATGGCAGCCAGGCCGTGCCAATGGTTGCAGGTGGCGATTACGACGACGTCGACGTCTTTGCGGTCGATGATGTGCCGCAGGTCGGTGGTGGCGAAAATCGCCGAGTTGTTGTCGAACGAATCGAGGTTGTCAGCGAGTCGTTTGGGGTCGACGTCGCACAGTGCGGTAATGCGGCAGCCGGGCATGGAGCGGAAGACTCTGACATGCTGGCTGCCCTTATTGCCGAGTCCTATGACCGCCACGCGAATGTCGTTGTTTGCGCCCAGTATGCGGCGGTTGGGCGGTGCGAGAGCGGCGAGGGCCGTCGATTTGAGGAACGTGCGTCTGGATACCGATGTCATTTGTTCTTCTCCAGGATTTTGCCGGCTTTGTCAAAGCGACTCGGCCTGGTTATGGACCGGTCGATGTTGTACAGGTTATCAGCTTGCGCGCTCAAAGGAAATGCCCATTTTCCTCCGTGAGCGTTTTTGTCGCTTCGGTGTGATGGGCTTGCAGCGATGCCACCACCGGTTTGAGGTTTTTCCGTCGCATTTGGCACCGATGGCGTGTCTTATGGATAGAAGCGCTTCAGCAGATGTCCAGAGTGTATCGTTGGAGACACGCATTTTGAAATCTGATGCAGAATTAGTTGGCTTGGTTTTGGGCGGCGAGCGGGAGGCTTTCGCGATGCTGGTCGAGCGTTACGAGCGTCCTGTGCGGGCGATTGCTCTTCGGGTGGTCGGAGACCGGGAAGGGGCCGATGATGCGGCTCAGGAGGCGTTTGTCAGGGCGTACGAGCATCTGGACGGACTGCGGAAACCTTCGGCGTTCGGCTGCTGGCTGATGCGGATTGCCAGGCGTTGTGCAGTGGATTTTGAAAGACAACGGCCGCGGGAGATGCATCTGGACGCGGCTGCGGCGTGCAGTGTGGCGAGCGGCAACGGACAACTGGATGAACGCAAAGAGGTTCTGCTGGCGGCGGTGATGCGTTTGCCGAGAGCGGAACGACAGGTTGTGATGCTGCGATATTTCTCGGGCCACAAGGTGCGGGAGGTGGCGGAGATTACGGAGCGCAGCGTCGGGACGGTAACCAAGCAATTATCGCGGGCGCACAGGCGGCTGCGAAACATGTTAAAGGAGCAACAGCAATGAATGTTGACGAGCGAATGGAAAAGGCGCTGGGCGATTTGGGGGAGGCTATCGGGCCGGCGGATCGATTTGTCGGCGGTGTGATGGAGCGTTTGGGCCGGGGCGGCGCGGATGCAGGCGGGCGTTTTGGCCGACGGCTTGTGTTCGGTCATTGGCGAGCAGTGGCGGCGGCCGCAGTTGTCGCGGCGTGCACGTTCGGGGTTTGGATTGTGAACCAGTCCACTTCCACGGCTTACGCGGTCGAGCAAACGGTCGAAGCTCTGGAGAACGTTCGGTTTCTGCATCTGAGACGATACGACAGGCAGGGGCGGCTTAAAGATGAGCGGTGGATCGAGATCGGCATGGACGGTTTCCAGGTGCGGTATCGACAGCAATCGCCGGAGGGGGTCTTTGCGATCGAGGACGGCGAATCCACGGGGGTATACCACCACGACAAAGAGACGGTGGCAATCTACGATCGGGATGACATGCAGTATCAGTGGGTCAGTCATCTCGGCGAGTGTCTTGAGAATCTTCGGCGGGAGGGCGAGGTGATCGAGGAGAACGATGAGTACATGGGACGGGCGGCGCATCGGGTGCTTTGGCCGATGATGGGGGCGGAGTGCTATGTCGATCCGAAAACGAAGCTGCCGATCGCCATCGGCGATGCAGAGTTCAGTTATGAGGAGCCAGCGGCGGGGATATTCGAGATTGCTGTTCCGCAGGGGTATGCGGTGGTGGATATGCGGCCCGGGGCTGAGACGGGACCGATTCCGCGGTGGCTCGAGGCAAAGGAGGCGGCGGACGATTCGTTCCGGAAGGCGACGTATGCGCTGGCGGAGGGTCGATACGTTGAGGCGGTTGAGCTGTTTGAGGCTGTTTTGAAAGAGGTGCCGAAGCGGAACTGGGCGTGGTTCTGGCTGGGCAAGGCTTACTATGAGTTGGGGCAGTACGATCCGGCGATTGAGAAGTACAACAAGGTTCTGGAGATGTTCGGGGGGCAGATATGTCACTATTGTTACTATGCTCGGGCTCTGGCCTACGACAAACTTGAGATGTACGATGCCGCGGCTGCGGATCTGGAGATCTGTCTTGACGTGATGATCAAGGCGCTGCGGACGCCGAAGGCGGCGACGCTGTTCGAGTATGCGGACAATCCTCTTGCGAGGTACGGCAATTACAGGCCGAGCGAGCAGCAGATTGTGGCGAACATGATAGAACGGCTGCGGGTGGCGACGGGAGAGGACTTCGGCTATGAAGTGGACGGCAGCGATGCGGAGAACGAGGCGGCGATTGCGGCGTGGGAACAGTGGTTCAGTGGGCGGAGCGGCGAGCAATAGAGGCGGTTGCTGTCTCGAGCAACGCTGAGGCATGAAACACCATCACGAGCAGGGAGGTTTGTCCGCGGGCGAACCCCCCTGCCGCCTTTATGGGTGGTTGGGAGTTCTTTTTGGAGCGAGCCGGGAGTTGTTTTTGAGCGGGCGATTATCGGACACTGGTGTATGAGAGGGGTGTCTGACGAAGGCCAAGGAGGGCGTTAGTCTCGTAAGTCTTATATTTATAGGACGTTATATTCCTCGTGTGTGTGGGGTATTTTGTCAATTTTCCGCAAAATCCCGGATTTCTCGTAACTTTCGCGGGGGTTTTACGTCTTTATGTAATAGAGAAAGAACAATACTGCCCAGGCCCGGGCGGGAGGTGTCCCGGGCGGTTCAACGAGCCATGTACCATCACCCTCCTCCGAAAGGCCGGTACCCCCCACAGGATCGGCCTTTTCTATTGCTTTGGGCTGGGGCACTTCCTATCATATTCGGATGAGAATTCCACTGACGAAATATGGACTGCCGCAAGTCGTTATTTATCCTGTGGCGGTGCTGGTGGTGATGGCGGGGTATTTCGCCCTGGCGTGGAATTATTTTGGCGAGTGGGCGAGAGCATGGCCGTGGGTGCTGCTGACGGTATGGCTGGTGGAAGTGGTGTTACTGGCGGTGGGGTTATGGGCGGTGAGCTTTTTTCGCGACCCGAAGCGGGAGTGCCCGCAGGACAAGAGGCTGCTTCTGTCGCCGGCGGATGGGAAAGTGACGGATATTGAGACTGTCGATCACGATATTATCGGCGGCAAGGCGCTGAAGATCGGTATCTTCCTGAGCATTTTTGACGTGCATATCAATCGTGCACCGTGTTCGGTGCGGGTGGAGAGGACGACATACCGCAAGGGGCGGTACCGCAATGCGATGAATCCGGAATCGGGGCGGGTGAACGAGTCGAACAATCTGGAGATGGTTCGGGTAGAGGACCCGAGAGACCGTTTGCTGGTGCGTCAGATCAGCGGCGCGATTGCGCGGCGGATTGTGTGCAGTGCTTCGGCGGGAACGGAGTTGAAGGCGGCCGAACGGTTCGGAATGATCAAGTACGGGTCGCGGACGGAGTTGTATGTGCCGGCGCGGGATGAGGTTCAGTGCCTGGTGCAAATCGGCGATAGAGTAAAGGCGGGTCTGACGCCATTGGCGCGATATGCGGAGCCAGGCGGCGCCGAGCAAGGGGATCCGGGCGAGGATTAGTGTTGGAATTATTGTGCCGGGCGATTCTTCGACTCCGGCGGGTTTGTAAATATTGGAAGGTTGGAAAGCACGATGCCAAGAGCGAAAGCTCGAGCCGCGAAGAATGCCATCCTGCACCGCGTTCGCAAGCAACGGCTGCGGACTATTGCGGTGTTGCCGTCGCTGGTGACGATTATCAACGGTGTGGCGGGATTCGTCGCTATTGTGATGGCGAGCAAGGGGGCTCGTGATGGGGGGGGCGGGATATCGTATTTCGCTGTTGCCGCATATCTGATTTTTCTGGCGATGATAGCGGACATGCTGGACGGGCGATTGGCGCGGATGAGCAAAAACACGTCGAGCTTCGGCGGGCAGTTGGACAGTTTATGCGATATTGTGAGCTTCGGGGTTGCACCGGCGTTTCTAATGCTGCAGATGCTTCAGAGCAAGCTCGGGGCCGTTGGTTTTTCGGAGGGCCACTCTGTCCAGCGGTTAGTGTGGCTGGCGGCGGGAGTGTACCTTAGTTGCGCGGCGATACGGCTGGCGCGGTTCAACGTCGAGAACGAGGAGGACGAGTCGGCGCACATGAGTTTTGTCGGGCTGCCGAGCCCGGCGGCGGCGGGCGTTGTGGCGAGCCTGGTGATCTTTCACCAGGAGGCGGTGCCGGGTGTGGATCTGGTCTTGTACGCCCTGCCGCTGATGACTTTCGGTGCGGGCGTGCTGATGGTGAGTCGGCTGCGCTATCCACACGTGGTAAACCAGTACATGCGGGGCCGCAAGCCGTTCGGCCATTTCATGCGCATTTTGTTGCTTCTGGGTCTTGCAGCCTGGAACCACCAGACCGTTTCGGTCGTGGTGTTCTGTGGTTTTGCTTCCAGCAGTCTGGTGCGCTGGCTCTACTACAAGGTTCTGCGCAAACGGGCAGGGCTGCTTTCAGACAGCGAAGCGGTCATCGAGGCCGAACCGAGCATCGAGACCGATCAGCAGTAGAGCCGCCAGCGCAGGTCAGCTTGTTGTGGCGGCGGTGAATTCACCGGCGTGTTCATCCGCCGTTTCGGCGTCGTTCATGCTGCGATACCTTTCGATGATACTCACCAGTCGCGTAAGTATCTCCTGGCCTTCGTGACTTGCTTCGAGCCCGACGAGCTGAAGACCGAGGTAGATGCTGCCGCCGCCCGCTCTGGGCAGGACATTTCTGATCTGCGCGCTGAGCAAGAGAGGGATTTCGTAGGGCAGCGGGGTGAAGCGCATGGAGATGAACTGGCCCTGTCTGAATTGCGACTGCATTTGATCCGGGTCGCCTTCCATCAGCAGTTGGGCGCCGCCTGCGGAGAGATCGATAAGTCTGGCATTGAAGTATGCCGTGTTGTCTGTCTGCGGTTTTGTGTCGAATTGCCTGCGGCCCCTTCTGTGCCAGAGCACAACATTGACTTTCATCGAGTCGGGCACGTTGACACGGAAGTAACTTCGGCGCTGGATGACTTCGATTCGGTCCGGTTTTTCCAATGCGATGCGTCCCGAGCTTCGCGAGTCGGGAGACGGCTCGAGGTCCCTGACGATGGTATCGAAGACGAACTTCCCGTATTCGTATTTGAAGGAAAGGCCGACCGGTTGATCGAGCTGTATGTTAATCGGATGCTTCTGATGTGTGGAAGCACTTTCGACGTACAGTCTGTTGTCTTCGAGGCCGGTGAGCATGACTTTGGCCACATACCATTTGTTCTTCGAGAGGTAGGACATGATGGCAGTCACCTTCTTCTCGACGGCGGTCTGCAGCATGTTCACCGACTCGTTTCCGTGCAGCGTCATGACCTTATTCATAGCAATTCCCCCAATACGAAAGTGTGTGGCGGCTGTGCGGATGCGCGACAGAGAGAAGCATGGCCGGAATTCGGCGTGTGGTGAGAGAGGTTGGTACGGCCGGCCGGCTGGCCGCGTACGATGCTTCGATGTAGAATGTTCCTGCCCTACACATCTCTAAACCACCTTCGTTACTGCTTCCTTCTATGCGTTAGCAACCACTTAAATATATATGAATCATTTCGGCAATCTACAAAGGGTGGATGACAATAAAGGGCAGGCGAAGGTACTTCCGGTGCGTTTGGCAAAGGGGCGGGCGGCGTGTGAGGGCGATAGTTATCGGGTGCGGGATCGAGGTGCTGCTTGCAAAAGGGGCCGGGGCAAACTACTATTGCCCGCATATGGATGCGAACTATGCAAAGAGCAGACTGGCGGCGGACCGGATCGTTCTGCTTGGGCTTCTGATAGTCGGCGTGCTGATCGCGCGGCTGATCGTATCGGTACAGACTGCGGTCGAGTTCTCCGACCCGATAAGATCGGACTACACGGGTGTTTCGGCTTCTATGCCGACGAGCGGAGGGTGGCACACCGACGGGCGTTGGTCATACATTGCCGAGGACAGTGCGTTCAGTGTGGGCGCTGTTCTGGATATTCCGAATCGCGGGATAGGAGGCTGGGTTCGGTGCACCTATCGGCTGGCGGAGCAGACGGTGGAGCCGCGGGACCGGTTTGCGTACGCAGCCAGTCGGGTGGACGGCAGAGTGGTAGATACGGGGACGATTACAACGGTTGATGGTCTGGATGTTGATTGGGCCTGGATTCACGGGCGACAGTTCAACGCATTTTTCGGTACGACGGCGTTGACGCACAACCGGCAACTCGATGTTGAGCTGCGTGAGGCGGTGGGCGATCCGGCATGGGCGCAAGACGTATTCGAGCGTGTGGTCCGAAGCATAAGCATTGAAGAGAACAGACTCCTGGACGTCGGTGCGGAGATGGTGAGCGGCACGAAGGAGAAGGGTATCGGCACTTTCCTGCAGAATCGTAATCGGCAGCGCCAGTTTCTGGTGAGCAGGGACGGGATACCGGTGGGCTTTGCAGTGGATGTGATGGTGGACATGAGCGAGGGGGCGGACTCCGAGATCGAGGGGGCGAACATACTGTATCTGGAGAACGAAGCCGGTCGCCGGGAGCACGCGACGACGTTTTCCAGCGACCGTAGGATGCGCAGCATGCAGTGGACGAGCCGGACGCTTCGGCAATCGCCCCGGCGGGGATTGCGCGATATCAGCGGGGTCGAAGTGGACATCGACGAAGAGGGGGTAATGACGGTCAAGACATCGAGCGGCAAGACCCGAACGATGCGTCCGAGCGGTGCAGCGGTTGCCAACATTGTGCTGGAGATGGTTCTTCTGCAGATGCTGGATGAGAACGTTGCGCGTTGTCACCTTGATGTGATCGACGAAGAGGGGCAGATAGAGGCGGTGTCGGTAACGGACGTATCAACAGAGGAGGCGGCCGGAGACCCGCGCGTACAGAGCGCATTCAAGCTGGAATACGGCACCGATGAGGGGTTGTTCCATATCATCGCGTTCGATTCCGATGGCATGGTCGTTGAGCAACGCGTTGAGGGCGAGGAATTGTACCGCCTGGTGCGGGCCAGCAAGACCGAGGTAGAGGCTGCATTTCCCGACCGCGTCGATTTGGTCGGGGGGTCGGATGAACTGGAGCAGATGCTCGAGCAGGACGAATAGAACGCGGCGACGGGGGAAACGTCCTTATGGCACGCCACCGGTTGACCTGTTGCCGCCATTTGGCTGAATATCTTGATTTAGAAGCAGGAGAAGACGCTATGAACGGATTGAAGATGAAACTGGCAAGTTTTGTGGCTGTGTTCATGTGTTGTCTGTTCTTTGTCGGCTGCGGGTCCCACGCGGCGGCCCCGACGGGCGAGGCACAGGGCAACTGGAACGAACTGAGGCTTTTTTACGACGAGCCTGCAGAGAAGTGGACCGAGGCATTGCCTGTCGGCAACGGGCGACTTGGTGCGATGGTATTCGGCACGGTTGAGGACGAGCGGATACAGTTCAACGAGGATAGTTTGTGGACGGGCGGGCCGAGGGATTACACGCATCCGGGAGCGGCCGAGCATTTACCGACGATTCGGCAGATGCTGTTCGAGGGCAAACAGCGCGAAGCGGAGAAGCTGGCGATGGAAGAGTTTATGAGCGATCCGCTGCGCCAGGAGAAGTATCAGCCTTTTGGCGATTTGCGCCTGCATTTCGAAGGACACGCCGGGGCACAGGAGTATCGCAGGAGTCTGGATCTGGACCGGGCGCTTGCGAGCGTTCGGTACGTGGTGGATGGGACGACGTTCGTGCGGGAAGTGTTTTCGAGCTATCCGGATCAGGCGATTATCGTGCGGGTGCGATGCGACAAGCCGGGGGGGTTGAATTTCACAGCCACGATGGACAGTCCGCAGCCCGAGAGCGAAACGGTTGCCGTTGATGACAAGACGTTGGCGCTGCGCGGCAAAATCGACCGGCATGAAGAGAGCAGGATCAAGGGGGTCGTGCCCGAGCATTTGCGATTCGAGTCGCGCGTGCGGGTGCGCACCGACGGGGGAACCGCAGAGGTCAGGGACGATACAATCCACATTAAGGGTGCCGATGACGCGACCTTCTATCTTGCAGCGGCCACGAGTTACGTCAATTATCGGGATGTGAGTGGTAAGCCGGGTCAGCGGTGCGCAGAGGTTCTGCGAGCCGTTGCGCGCAAGAGCTATAGTGCATTATTGAAACGGCACGTGGCGGATTACCGGCAGTTGTTCCGGCGGTCGAGTCTGGAGCTGGGCGATACGGATGCTAAGGACCTGAGCACGGACGTGCGGATCGAGCGGTTCGCCGACGGCAACGATCCCGACCTGCTGGAGCTGTATTATCAATTCGGGCGGTTTCTGCTGATTGCGAGTTCACGGCCGGGTTCCCAGCCGGCGAATCTGCAGGGGATATGGAATGACAAGATGAATCCGCCGTGGGAGAGCAAGTGGACGGTGAACATCAATACGCCTATGAATTACTGGCCCGCGGAGTTATGCAATCTGAGCGAGTGCCACGAGGCGTTGTTCCATATGCTGGATGAGGTGGCCAAGTCGGGGGCCGGGACGGCGAAGGTGCACTACGACTGCGGCGGCTGGGTACTGCATCACAACACCGATCTGTGGCGGGGAACGGCGCCTATCAATCATTCGAATCACGGCATCTGGGTGACCGGCGGTGCGTGGCTGTGCCAGCATTTGTGGGAGCGGTATGCGTTTACGCAGGATGCGGAGTTTCTGCGGGAACGCGCGTATCCGCTGATGAAGGGTGCGGCGGAATTCTTCGTTGATTTTCTGATCGAGGATCCCGATACGGGTTGGCTGATCAGCACGCCCAGCAACTCGCCGGAGATCGGCGGGCTCGTGGCGGGCCCCACGATGGACCATCAGATCATACGCGATCTTTTCGGCAACTGCATCGAGGCTTCGAGAATACTCGGCGTGGACGCGGACTTGCGTAAAAAACTGGCGGAGATGAAGGAGCGGATCGCGCCGAATCAGATCGGCAAGCACGGCCAGCTTCAGGAATGGCTGGAAGACAAGGACAATCCGAACAACCATCACAGGCACGTCTCGCATCTGTTCGGGCTGCATCCCGGCAAGGAGATCACGAAGCGCGGGACGCCGGAGTTGTTCGAGGCTGCCAAGAAATCGCTCGAGTTCCGCGGGGACGGCGGGACGGGCTGGTCGATGGCATGGAAGGTGAATTTCTGGGCGCGTTTCCAGGACGGCGATCATGCGTACAAGATGTTGAGCAGTCTGCTGACGCCCGGGCGGATGTATCCGAATATGTTCGACGCGCATCCGCCATTTCAGATCGACGGCAATTTCGGCGGGATCGCGGGCATTGCGGAGATGCTCGTGCAGAGCCATACAGGCGAAATTGATCTACTGCCTGCGTTGCCCAGCGCGTGGCCGAGCGGATGGATCGAAGGCGTGCGGTCGCGGGGCGGTTTCGAACTGGATATAGCGTGGGATGGCGGCCGGTTGACGACTGTGAGGATTGAGTCGGTGGCGGGCAGACGATGCAGGCTTCGTTCCGATGCGACGCTGCGGGTGCTGCGCAGGGGTAAGGAGATTCAGGTGGATCGGCCGAACTGGGACGTTGTGGAATTCGATACGGAGCCGGGGGATGTCTATCTCGCCTTTCCCAGGTAGGCTATGGCGTTCATTCACGGAAAGACAGCAAAGTATGAAATACACGAGTTGCATGGCGACGGGATTGGTATGTTGTCGCCAGCGGGCGGTAAGTACACTTTGATGGTTGGACGCTGATGGGTTCTACGATACTGGCGCTGGGGCTGGTCTGGTACGGGATACTGCTGGGCTCGATTGTGCTGCACGAGGCGGCGCACGGCTTTGCGGCCTGGCGTCTGGGCGATCCGACGGCATACGAACTGGGGCAGGTGACGGTAGATCCGCTGATTCATATCAAGCGGTCGCCGTTCGGGCTGGTAGTGATTCCGATACTGTCGTTCGTGCTGATGGATTTCATGATCGGCTGGGCGAGTACGTCGTACGATCCATACTGGGCGGTTCACAATCGCAAGCGTGCCGGGTTGATGGCGCTGGCCGGGCCGATGACGAATCTGGCTCTGGTTGTGATTGCGGGAATTGCGATTCGGGTGGGCATTTCGGCGGGCTGGTTTGAGATGCCCGGTGCGATTGAATTCGCTCGCGTAGCCAAGGGCAGTTCGGCAGGGTTGACCAACAGTATCGCCACGGCGGTGAGCATTCTGTTTACGCTGAATCTGATACTGATGGCGTTCAATCTCATTCCGCTGCCGCCGCTGGACGGCAGTGCGGTGCTGACGCTTTTCCTGAGCGACGCTTCGGCGGACCGTTACAATCGTTTGCTGCACAATCCGTCTTTTGCGATCTTCGGGCTTTTCATTGCGTGGCAGGTATTCGGGGCGATAGTGGAACCTCTGCATGTGCTGGCAATCAACCTGCTGTATCCGGGCGCCGGTTTCAGTTAGAGATACTGTAGCCGGTACACGAGCAACCTCATAGCGCTGGTGCGCATACGCCGCGTTCTCTTGATTTGCCTGCCTGGGCGCCCGATTTTGGGCTGCAGGCAATCGGCATCGCACGCGGGCTTTCAATTGTTTGTTTGGGCGGCTACGGCGGGTGCCTTCGGGCAAAAGAGTTGCCAGGGGCAGGGGATGCGACTATGCTATGTGGGGTTGGTGTTTTTTGAGGAGCGAAACGATGCAAAAAAGGAAACTCGGCAACAGTGATATGGAACTGACGACGGTCGGGCTCGGCACGTGGGCGCTGGGCGGGCCGTGGCAGTTCGGCTGGGGACCTCAGGATGACGACGATGCGCTGGCGGCGATACGCGAAGCGCTGGATGAAGGGATCAACTGGATTGATACGGCACCGGCGTACGGGCTGGGCCATTCGGAGGAACTGATCGGCAAAGTGCTAAAGGACGTCGATCGCCGGCCGATTATTTCGAGCAAGTGCGGTATTCTGTGGAATGAGAAGAAGGAGAAGGTAACGTGTCTCAAGCGGGAGAGCATTCGCAGGGAATGTGAGGACAGTCTGCGGCGGCTGGGCGTGGATGTGATCGATCTGTACCAGATGCACTGGCCGGATCCGGATGAGGACGTCGAGGAGGCATGGGAGGAGATGGCAAAGCTGGCAGATGAGGGCAAGGTGCGTTATCTCGGCGTTTCGAACTTCACAATCGAGCAGATCGAGCGGGTGCGGACGATGTATCCTGTGATTTCGCTGCAGCCGCCGTACAGCATGTTGCATCGGGGTGTTGAGGATGGATTGCTGGAGTATTGCGCACAGTTGAATATCGGCGTGATCGTGTACAGTCCGATGCAGCGGGGGCTGCTGACGGGCAAGTTCGACCAGGAGAAGCTGGCGGGCCTGCCGCTTGACGATCACAGGCGGAGGCACGCGGACTTTCAGGAACCGCGGTTCAGCGCGGCGCTGGAACTGGTGGACGGGCTTCGACCGATAGTCGAGCGGAACGGGCGGAGCTGCGCACAACTGGCGATAAGCTGGGTGTTGAGGAGGCCCGAGGTGACGGCGGCGATAGTCGGGGCGCGACGGCCCGGGCAGATTACGGAAACGGCGCCGGCGTCGGACTGGGATTTGAGCGCCGAGGATGTTGCGGAGATTGACAAGCTGCTCGAGGTATTTGAGCGCAAGGTGAGCTAAAGGGAATCAATATTGTGAGGAGCGGGGCCAATTATGGCTGTAGAACGCAAAGTATATACGAGTCCACTGGTAGAGCGCAACGCGTCGCGCGAGATGGCGGAGATATTCGGTGCGGAGAAGAAGTTCAGCACGTGGCGGCGGTTGTGGCTGGAGTTGGCGCGGGCGCAGAAGAAACTGGGGCTGGATATCAAGCAGAACCAGATCGACGAGATGGCCGCACATCTGGAGGACATCGATTTACGCAAGGCGGCGCGTTATGAGAAGCAGTTGCGGCACGACGTGATGGCGCATATTCGCACGTTTGGCGAGGCGGCTCCGAAGGCGGGGCCGATCATTCATCTCGGGGCGACGAGTTGTTACGTCGGCGATAATGCGGATTTGCTGATTATTCGCGATGCGCTTCGGCTGGTGGCGGGCAAGCTGGCGGGGGTGATCGACTTGCTGGGGACGTTCGCCAGGAAGCAGCGGGCGACGGCGACGCTGGGGTTTACGCATTATCAGCCGGCTCAGTTGACGACGGTGGGCAAGCGGGCGACGCTGTGGTGCTGCGAGTTCGTGATGGATTTGCAGGAGGTCGAGCGGCGGCTGGAGACGCTGTACTTTCGCGGCGTAAAGGGGACGACGGGCACGCAGGCGTCTTTTCTGGCTCTGTTCGACGGCGATCACGCGAAGGTCAAGCAATTGGACAAGGCGGTTGCGGCGGCGTTCGGCTTCGAGCAGACCTGTCCGGTGACGGGGCAGACCTATCAGCGCAAGACCGATACGATGGTGGTGAACAGTCTGGCGTTGATCGCGCAGTCGGCGCACAAGTTCTGCAACGATATGCGGCTGCTGGCGAATCTCAAGGAGATGGAGGAGCCTTTCGGCAAGAAGCAGGTGGGCTCTTCGGCGATGGCGTACAAGCGCAATCCAATGCGGTGCGAACGGGTGACTGCGCTGAGCAGGCTGGTGCTGAGTCTGGCATCGAGTCCGGCGATGACGGCCAGCGAGCAGTGGTTCGAACGGACGCTGGACGATTCGGCCAATCGGCGGGTCGTGATACCGGAGGCGTTTCTGGCGGTCGACGGGATTCTGGAGATATTGATCAACGTGCTGGACGGGCTGGTGGTGTATCCGAAGGTGATCGCTGCGCGGGTGGCGTCGGAATTGCCTTTTATGGCGACGGAGAATATTCTGATGGCGGCGGTGAAGGCGGGCGGAGACCGGCAGGAACTGCACGAGCGGATACGCATGCACGCGCACGCGGCGGCTGCGCAGGTCAAGCAGGAGGGCAAGGCGAACGATTTGATCGACCGGCTCAAGGGCGATCCGGCTTTTGCGAAGGTGGATTTTGCGAAGGTGCTCAATCCGAAGGATTACGTCGGGCGGGCGCCGCAGCAGGTCGATGAGTTTATCAAAGAGGTGGTGACGCCGATTCGGCGGAACTATCGAAGCGAGTTGAATCGCAAGGTGGAATTGAAGGTGTGATACGAGCCGGGCGGTGACCGGCGGCAAGAGACAGGAGCACAATGGACAGAACACAGCTTATCAAACGCATCAAGGAAACGGCGTATCTGGAAGGCGATTTCGTGCTGCGGAGCGGCAAGCGTAGCAAGTATTACATGGACAAATATCTGTTCGAGACGTGTCCGGATATTCTCAAGGCGCTGGGAGAGGAGTTCGCAAGGCACATGAGCGACGATGTGACGCTTATTGCGGGGGCGGAGTTGGGGGGCGTTGCGCTGGCGGCGGCGACGGCGATGGAGACGGGTAAGAACTGGATCATCGTTCGCAACAGCAAGAAGGGCTATGGTACGGGCAAGATGGTCGAGGGCGTGCTCAAAGAGGGGGACGTGGTTTTGCTGGTGGAGGATATTGCGACGACGGGCGGACAGGTGCTGGAGGCGGCGAAGATTATTACCGAGGCCGGCGCGAAGGTCGAGAGGATCGTGTGCGTTATCGATCGCAAGCAGGGAGCGGAAGAGAATATTACGGGTGCGGGGCATACGTTCGAGTCCATCATTACGAAGGATGATCTGGGGATAAACGACTAACGGCTGGAGGGGGCATGAACAGCCGGCACTTGCCGTTTTATAGGAAAAGCGCAAAAACTCTGCGCACATAACCACTTCTGCAGCAATCTTTTATGAAGCAAGGCGCAAAACGTGCGCCGTCGTCCGTTAAATCGCATTGACAGCTACCTTGTATTGCAATAGAGTGATCGCATGAATGACCGGTTTTATGAGAACTGGGCTACGCAGGTTCGCAAGGGTATGCTGGAGTTGTGCATACTCAATGCGATACGGGGGACGAGTCTTTACGGTTATGATATCGTGCGGAAGCTGCGCGGGATTGACGGGCTGGTTATCAGCGAGGGGACGATCTATCCGATTCTGAGCAGGCTCAGGCGGGAGGGCTTCGTTCGGACGACGCTCAAGGAATCGAGCGAAGGGCCGGCGCGGAAGTATTACGAGCTGACGGGCAAGGGGGAGGAGGTTCTGGGCAGGATGAACGATTACTGGAAAGATATCAAGAGCGGGACCGACCAGATAAGAAAGGCGGAACGAGAATGATTGAGCTAAGTGCAAGTGCGAAGAAGAGTCTGGATGAATACCTCCGGCAGGTTCGGGCGTATCTGCGATGGTCGAAGACGGTCGATTCCGGGGAAGTCGAGCAGAACATTACCGAGCATATCGAGAACGAACTGGGCGAAAGCAGGCCGCCGGTTTCGGCCGAGGCGCTGAATGCTGTTTTGAGCCGGCTGGGCAGGCCATGGCATTGGGTGCCGGAAGAAAAATTGCCGTGGTGGCGGAAGGTGATCATGCGGCTTTCGAACGGGCCCGAGGACTGGCGCCTGGCGTATATCAGCTTCGGGCTGCTGGTCGGAGCGGGGCTGCTGGCGTATATCAGTCTGGGGTTGCTGGTTGGAACAGGCTGGATGGCGAACGACGCGCGGCCGTTTGCGGTCATGCCGTTCGCGATCGTATTTTTTGCGAGTTTCGTTGCGGCGCGTGCTGCGGTTGCATCGGCTGACGGTGAAGGTGGGCTTGGTGGGCGAAGGTGGCTGGTGTATCCTCCACTTATCATTTCATATGCTTTCGTTGCAGGAATGGCCCTGTATGGTGTCACGTGGTTTGGGTCTGGACTGGGTCAGTCGCTGTGGCGCACCGAGGGAGTCACCGACCATGTTGTGATCGGCAAGGGGGCTTTTCTATGCATTATCACGGCGATTGTCATCGGGCTGTGGTGGATTGTGCTGGGGGTGGTGATCTATCTGACGCCAGAGACTGTGAAAGGGATATTCAGGCCCTTTGCGGATCGGTGCTCTCGCAAGTGGGGAGGCTGGCTGCTGGGGATTGGCCTTGTGGTTGTGGTAGTGTCGACCTTTGTGCTTGCGTATATGTCCGGGGCGGTACTGGTGTAGAGTCTTGAGCGAAGAGTTGGGGCAATCGTCTGCGGATCAAACGACTACGTCAAACGCCGTATCAGGCCAACCGGTGAGACTAGGCTCTGTTCTCAGTCTGCTCGTTCGAGGGGTGGTTCACTTGGTTTGGCCAATCTGCTTCATTGCGCCGACGACGGCGCGCCACTTCGGGGCTTCGGCTAGTGTCTGGTCTTGACGTTCCTTGATACCGAAGTTCTCGCTCTGGAAATAGCTAGGTTCCTGGCCCGGCTCGTTGCGGCCGCGCCGAATGATGCCAGCGAAGTGAACGAAGAGTCCGCCGCCTTCTTCCTGCCACACCTTGAAGAGGGTCTCGTATAGCTTTGCCATGTCCTGGTGTACGTTGACGACGTCACGGGTGAAGCGGCTGCCGGTGAAGTGCTGCCCGCCTTCATAGGCGACGAGGGCGAGTCCGAACTTGCGGGCCAAAACACGATCGTTGCGTATCTGGTAGCGAAGGCCTGGTTCTTCACTGTCGGCGGTCCAGCGGCCGGTTCCCTCGACGTATTCGACGGCGTCGGCGATATACGCGGCCGCACTCCTGCGCGAGAAGGCTCTCTCGATCGGCTCGTGGATGTAAGGCCCCACAGCGAATGCATCGACCGATTTGCCGGCGGGTGTGCCACCACTTTCGCCGACGTAGACGGGTGTTTCCAGTAGGTATCGTGAAGGTTGCCAGTTTGGTGCCGAGGCGCCGACCTGTCCGGCCAGGACGGTGACGATGCGGTGGGCTTGATCGCCCCATACCTCCTTGAAGATGTTGGCGATCTGCACGGTCCGCATTCCTTGCCAACTGAACGTCATCATGGTTTCATGGACGGGGTCGCCATCCGAGTACGGGCGCACCTTGCCCAGGACCCCGGGCCACTCGGCCCTGGCCTGCTCCAGTGCGTATCTCCGGCCCATGGCGTATGGAGCGGACCAGTTCCATAACTCGTTGCCCAATTCGAGATACAGTTTGCGTTGCCGGTCGAGATGCTTGAGTATCAGCCGGGCCAGGTTTCGCGCGTAGGCGTCGCCGGCGGCTATCGGAATGTTAAGCCAGAGATCCGAATCGGATTGGTTGGCCAGGTCGACGACGACTTCGTAGGGGGCGCCGAGAGCGCCGCCCCAATGAGAATAGTTGGCCGGCTTGCGCTGTGACCAGTCCGTCGGAGGGCCGTAGGTCGCCTGGTCGCCGAGCATGTGCAGTGGGCGGATCACGGTGAACGGACGCAGGTAATCCAGGTAGGTAGCATTGAAACGCGCACCTTCTTCGGCGTCGGGCCGCAGGATGCGGATGTTGCGCAAGTAGTCGCCTGTACCCTGCGGGTCGGTCGCGGCTATCACGATATACAGCGGCCGGGTCCCGTCGTATCGAATACGGATTTCGCCGGCGGTGGGCCGGTCAATCGCCTCGGCGCCCTGGATTTCCAGCGTTCCGGCTCCCTCATACAGAACGCGGTAGATGCCGGCGGGAAAAGCGTTCTTGGTGTCGCTGTCGAGTACAACGGTTATCAGCTTGTCCGGTCGTGTCCCGTTTCGGAGTTTCAGCGACTTCGCCCAGCCCAGGTCATCGGTGGTTACGTCGAAGCGTCCCTCCATCTTCCACTGCCCGGCGACGACCGGCACCCACATCTGACTGGACCGAACGGCGCTTTCATCGTCTCCAAAGCCCGCCACCTTGAACACATCATTGAGTGTCCAGGCGGTCATCCAGTAGTTGATTGGCGCGACCGCGTTGCCGATGCGAAATACCTCAGGACCGGGGTGGCGACCGTGTGTCGTACCCTGCATGCCCACGAGTAAGACCAGGGTGGAGACCCAGAGAATCGGAAAGATGCTCAAGCGTGTGCTTTTCCGTTTCATCGTGAGATGATTCCTCCTATCAGATTCGGCTGAATTTTGTTGCGGGCAACTGCGTCAGAGTCACGCGCTGCCAGGATTTTACCAGGATTCGTCATTTGATGCCATAGTTTGCACTCGGCCGTAAGGCAGCCAATTCGGTGAAGACACTGCGTTTGGACGTTGCGTCCACACACCTCGACCGGCGATTTCTCCTTCGTGGGGCATTGTGAGATGTCTTGGATTGCCCGCTATGGGCGTTGCTTTTGCGGCCTTGTGGGAGTATGTTCGGTGAATCAGGGGGTGTTGCGCTGGCGGCGGCGACGGCGATGGAGACGGGTAAGAACTGGATCATCGTTCGCAACAGCAAGAAGGGCTATGGTACGGGCAAGATGGTCGAGGGCGTGCTCAAAGAGGGGGACGTGGTTTTGCTGGTGGAGGATATTGCGACGACGGGCGGACAGGTGCTGGAGGCGGCGAAGATTATTACCGAGGCCGGCGCGAAGGTCGAGAGGATCGTGTGCGTTATCGATCGCAAGCAGGGAGCGGAAGAGAATATTACGGGTGCGGGGCATACGTTCGAGTCCATCATTACGAAGGATGATCTGGGGATAAACGACTAACGGCTGGAGGGGGCATGAACAGCCGGCACTTGCCGTTTTGGCCCTATCGTGAATATCGCTGTTATCCTTATACCTTTACATGTCCGGGGCGATACTGGTGTAAAGCTACGGCGGTGGGCATTTCCCAGCACCGCAATGCCCCATAGCGTCAGGCGAAAGGCAACCATCGAGTTGCTTTTCTGCTCTATCACATATCAGGGCTTTTTACAAAAACGCATACCCAGTACGGCTCCCGCCTGCAGGTCTATCTGCAATGTGATACGGCCATTTTGGGGGCGTTTTCGCATTATGTCGACCGGTATCAGGCCAGCGTGTCTTGCGTCTGCTCGAAAACGCTCGATCTGAATGTGCTCATCCGTTTCAAAGCTCTTGAAGCATACCTCGAATCGACATGCCTTCGGGCCCGCAAAGACAGCGATGCGTTCGCCTTCACAGTTTATTGCTCCCAAGGTGTGGGCAAACGGGCCGGTGGTTCCAACTATTATGCTCGGTCCGCGGCCCAGCTTCAATGCGCGCGACATCATTCGGTAGAGCTGTGCGGTCTGGACGGTATCTTCGCCATCGAACCAGTATCGCCAGTCGTCGTCTCCACTGCGGTTCTGGATTTCCCAGAGACTGTTCGCGGCCAATCCATCCTTAAGGGCACCGATGATCATCGGTGCGATATATACGGGGTTAGTCGTGCCGGGGCGACCGCCCGATCGCCCGAATTCGGGAACGTAAGAAGTTCTCAGAATGGGGAAGTTGTGATTGTACCTGGAAGCCAGCGTGCGAAGCTCTGCGGCGGCCCACTGCGGATAGACGGGGCAATCGAATTCATGGAATGTAAGGCAGCCCAGACGGTCTTGGATTTTGTCGTCCTCCAGCAGCCATTGGATTTGCCTGGCTCCAACCAATGCCGCGGCGGGAGCGCCGACGAGGGTGTCGGGGTAATCCGATTCGGCAACGGCCTCGAGTGCGGTACGAACGACCTGCCGGTAGCCGGTTTTGCGAGTGAACGGGCTTGCTTCGATGCGGAACTGAGGCTCGCGATCTACTTCGTTGAATATCTCGAGACAGGAGATTCCGCCTTGATAGTGGTTGACGATTTTTGTGACTATGTCCTTCCAGACCTTCAAATCGCGCGGCATCGTCTCTTCGTCATCCGGCGCGCCGTCATAGCGATTCCAGCGGGCGTTCTTGATAGTGAGACAAACTTTCATTCCGCGATCTATGGCCTTTCGAGCGAAGTTGCCGCCATAGATTCCGTCTTTCCAGTCCCAATTCAAGGGTTCGGCGCAACCATCTCGATTGGCGCGATAGTCGTCGGGCGCCGCCGCGGGCACGAGCCGTGTCAAATCCGCCTGCGAGCGGGCGAAGGTGAATCCGTCTTCAACGAGTGTATCCCACTGCTTTTCCGAAAGGCCTCTGGGCTGGGTGGCTCCGAACACATAGGGACTGGCGGTTATGATTTCAGATGTATAGTCAATGGTGACAACAGCCGGCCAGTCTATGTCGTCGGGATTCCGGGAACGCTTTTCGGGTGGCACAGCAACTGCCATGTTGCAGCCAGATTGTTTGGGAAAAGGAGGCTTCGAAAACGCGCTGAGTGGTATCACAGGAGCCGATGCGCAGGAATTCACTTGTTCGTTGCGGGCATGATTGATCGTATGCGCATCGGAATCAGCAGTATCGATCAGTTGCCAGACACGAATCCAGTCCACTTCCTGGATTGCAGGAAATCGCGTATTGCCGTCCGGTTCGGCACCCCAGCCACCGACCCCCATGCGGAGGACAAGATACTGCTCCACATCCGGCAGGAACGGAGCGGCGGGATGAAAAGTGCGTTCATCGTCAATATAAAACAGCACTTCTCTGCTGTCTTTCCACCAGCAGCCGTATGTCTGCCAGGCGGACCAGTTGACATTTTCAATCCATTTGCCGTCGTCTTTCTTTTTGCCCCGGACCTTGACGTGCAGCGCCTGCCAGATACGGTTCTCGCCTGAACTCGAGCTGACGGTTTCGGCATAGTCGATTTCAGGTGGCCACCGATGATAGCCGATGTTATCCGAGCCCTCAGACGGATCATACCCGTAGGTATAGCAGTTCATGTGAAAACCATTGCCCTGGGCGGTGCGTTTGACTCGTGTTTCCACGTAGCCGTATTTGAAGGCGAAGAGGGCGGAATTGCCGGCGGATCGACGCGTCTTGATCAGGCTGCCGGTATAGGGTTTTCCGCCAAAGGGCCTGTCCCAGGCATAGAGCCTGGCAGTGCCGTCCTTTACCTGCACCAGGGGCCGGCCGTCGATAATCGTTCGGTTGGGATAGTGACAATCATTTTGCGGCCACTCCTGACCGACTGTCCATTTGGCGGGATCCAGGCTATTCTGTTCAAAATCATCTTCAAAGAGCAGCACCCAGGTCTTGCCGTGGGGCGGAGCCGGTGGTCCGGCAGGCAGTCTTGCTGGAACAAAAAGCAGAATAATTGTGCAGACGATGTAATCTATTGCTTTCATGGGCAAGCCTTTTGTAAGTGTTTGTGACGGCAAGGAGGTATGTTGTACGAAAGCGAAAGAAGTGGCAAGCACTTTCCAGCAAGCCGGATATTTCTGTCGGCTTGCGAACGGGCATGCATCATCGGTGTTGGTGACGCGACTCTTGCTGCGGGCATAATTACGCCCGAGTGGCACGCAGCGTGTCCACGTGTGTAAGTGGACAATACGTGCCATTCGGAAACCGGTTCAATTATTCTCCCGCATGGTTTCGATCTGGCTTATGATGCGGCGGGCGATGGTCTGTTTGGCGGAGTGGGGAATTTCGATCCATTCGCGGCCGGCGGCCCTTACATGCACGGTGGAGGTGCGGACGCCGATTGCGGACGGTTCATTGGCGACGATCATATCGAGGTTCTTGCTGCGGAGTTTCTTCTCGGCGCGATCGCGGAGGTCGGCGTCTTCCAGGGCGAAGCCGACGACAATCTGATGCGCGTGCTTATTGCGGCCCGCCCATCGGAGGATATCCTTTGTGCGTTTGAGTTTGAGGTTGAACGATTGGGGGGACTTCTTGATCTTGGTCTTGGCCGTTCTGACGGGCGTGTAATCGGCGACGGCGGCGGCCATGATGAGGCAATCGCAATGTGTGAAGTGCTTCCTGACCGCTTCAAACATCTGGGCGGCGGACTCGACCGGGACTACTTCTGCGGCAACGGGTGGTTTGAGGGCGACCGGAGCGGTGATCAACGTTACCCGGTGGCCTGCTCTGAGGGCGGCGCGGGCCAGGGCGTATCCCATTTTGCCGCTGCTGGCATTGGATATGAAGCGGACCGGGTCGATATATTCGCGCGTTCCACCTGCAGTGATGAGCACGTGCATGGTCATACATCCCGGCGGACGGACTTGGGTGCCTTGATGAGTTTCTTGACGGCTTCGACGATATCCGGCGGTTCGGCCATTCTGCCTACGCCCTGGGTGCCGCACGCGAGGCGGCCGGTTGCGGGACCTATGAGCTCGGCGCGGAACATTTGTCTGAGCCTGGCGACATTCGCCTGGACCGCGGGGTTTTCCCACATGTGATTGTTCATCGCGGGGGCGAACAGCAGCGGTTTGGCGCAGCATGCGCAGAGGGACGTGCTGAGCAGGTCGTCGGAGATACCATTGGCGATTTTGGCGAGGATATTAGCGGTAGCGGGGGCGACGACAACGACATCGGCCCAGTCGACGAAGGCTATATGGGTACTGGCGGATGTATCACGCATCTCCCAGAGGCTGGTATACACGCCGGAACGCGTTACGGCCTCAAAGCTGATCGGCTGGACGAACCGGCGGGCGTTGTCGGTCAGTATCGTCCTGACGCGGAAGCCCTGGGCCGTGAGTTTACCGGCCAGATCGATCGCTTTGTACGCGGCGATGCCCCCCGTGACGCCGAGCAGCACGTTTGCACGGTCGGGCCGGGTCGCGGGCGCGTCAGGATTTGCTTTATTTGGCTGCATCTTCCGGGGCCGGTACGCCTTCGATGGTTATCTTGTCCTGCTTGATTTCCTCGATGACGATTTCCAGGAGCGTCTTGCCTTTGGTATTCTCGATCAGCGGGCGGGAGCCCTGGAGCAATTCGGTCAGTCTCTTCTGGACAAGGGCCGTTAGTTTGAATCTGCCGCCGACTTTCCGGATCAAATTGTCACTTCGCAGTTCGTCTATCATCTCTTTGGTCTCGCATTCATCGTTGGGTTATTCTTCGTCACGCACTGGTTATGATATCCATGCACTCTTTGACAGCTTGTTCGAGATCGTCATTAATGACCATGTGGTTATAGTACTGCCAGGCGGCGGCGATTTCTTCGCTTGCGCCGTTGAGCCGCTCTTCAACGGTTTCGGTGTCGTCGCGACCGCGCCGGCCGAGGCGTTCGGCCAGTTCTTTCTCCGTCGGGGGCAGAATGAAGACCATCACGGCGTCAGGATACGCGGCCCTGGCCTGCTGGGCGCCCTGGACGTCTATTTCCAGGATAACGGTTTTGCCTTCATCGAGTGCTTCGTCGACTTTGTCTTTCGGGGTTCCGTAGCAGTGGCCGAAGACTTCGGCGTGTTCGAGGAACATCCCTTTTTCGACGCGGTCCCGGAATTCCTGCTCGCTGAGGAACCAGTAGTCCCGGCCATTCTCTTCGTTCGGGCCCTGCGGACGCGTGGTGGCGGAGACGCTCAGATGCACATTGTCGAGTCGAGCGACGACGGTTTTGCAGATCGTGCTCTTTCCGACACCCGAGGGGCCGCTGACAATAACGAGTTTGCCCTTGTTTTCTTTACCGGATTCCATAGCTTTGCACTTGCGTTGAGTCATCTATTTCCAACCCGTACCGGACGGGTCTCCCACCAGCTCTTGCTCCATTTCACTCGACGTTTTGCACCTGCTCCTTGATTCTATCGATCCGACATTTGATATCGACTACGTACTGCGTGATCTGCATGTCGCATGCCTTGCTGGCGATGGTGTTTGCCTCGCGCAGCATTTCCTGGCAAATGAAATCCAGACGGCGGCCGGTTTGTCCGTCGCCGGTGCAACTCTGGCCGAACTGTTTGATGTGCGAGTCCAGTCTGGCAAGCTCTTCGGAGATGTCGGAGCGGTCGGCAAATATGGCGACCTCCCGGGACAGCAATTCTTCATCGAGTTTCAACTCGGCGTGCGCGAGCAATTCGTCCACGCGTTTCTTCAGCCGTCTGGCGTATTCATGTATTACGAGTTCGCTCCGCGATCGCACCATATCCAGGGCCTGAGCCATTTCGCTGCAGTTCTTCTGAAGGTCCGCTTCGAGGGCAGTGCCTTCGGCGGTCCGCATCTGCCCGAGGCGGTCCAGAGCAAGCCGCGATATCTCCACAACCTTTTCGCGAATTCGGCCGGCGGTTTCTTCGTCCGGTTCGCTGGCCTGGATGATACCGGGGACATTCAGCAGGCCGGCCAGGTCAATCGTTGTCGAAGCGCCGGAGGCCTGTTGCACCGCCACCAGCTTTTCGAGCAGCGCTTCGAGAGCGGCCCGATCGATATTGAACATCGCGTCGGCCGGCATTTCCTTGAGGCGCAGGACGTAATTGACGGTGCCCCGCGATATGCTTTTCCGCAAGAGCTTGTCGATATCATCTTCGAGGAACGCGACCTGTTCGGGCAGGCGGATGATGGACTTGAAGTAGCGATTGTTGACGCTCTTTACCTCGACGGCGTAGCTGGCGCCGTCCAGGTCGCCCTGGGCCTCCCCGTATCCGGTCATGCTCTTTATCATGGCAGTATGCTCTCGGTCGGTATTCGGATGTTGCGCAAGAACTTCGTAACGTCACCTCATCTTTGCGTTTGTCAACCGCCGGCGTTGGCGTCCGCGGACGGAGTCGTCGAGCCGGCGGGTTCAGTGCTCGTCTCGGCCGGTGCTCCCGGACCGCTCAGATCGGCAGTGGAATCAATCGGAGCAACCGGTTGGTTCTGTTGCGTTTGTTCCGTGGGGGCATATTCCACATCGGGGCGGTACCATTTGGCCATGACGATTGCCAGCAGGAGAAAGACGCCCACAATCGAGACAGTGACCCACGTCAGGAAATCGCCCGTTTTCGACCCGAGCAGGTTGCCTGCCATGCCCCCGCCGAAGGCGCCGCTGAGGCCGCCGCCTTTGCCCTTCTGGATCAGGATAACGAGGATCAGCAGGACACTGGTGAGCACGAAGAGTACGGCCACCACATTCATCAGAAAGCCCGCCGCTACAAACGGAAAACCAGTCATATTCGTTCTCCAAAACGTTTTGTAATCAAGTGTTCTTTCGGGCAGCTATACTGCTGCTTTGATAATCGCGACGAAATCGTCGGGTTTGAGGCTGGCACCGCCGACGAGGACGCCGTCGATATCCGACTGGCCCATGAGTTCGGCGGCGTTGGCGGGTTTGACCGAGCCGCCGTAGAGGATGCGCGTATCCTGCGCGAGTTGTTCATCGTAGAGATCCGTGAGGAGTTTGCGTATGAAATGATGAACTTCCTGCGCCTGGTCGGGCGTTGCGGTCAGCCCGGTGCCGATGGCCCAGACGGGCTCGTAGGCGATGGTGACTGCTTTGGCCTTCTCCGCATCGAGGCCGGCCATGCCCTCTTTGACATGACGGCTGACGACATCCTCCATCTTGCCCGCTTCGCGTTCGGATTTGAGTTCGCCGACGCATAGGACAGGAAGCAGTCCCCCGCTGATGGAAGCGGAGACCTTCTTGTTGATGAGTTCGTCTGTTTCGCCGATGACGTGCCGACGCTCGGAGTGGCCGCAGAGTGCATAAGCACAGCCGACGTCCTTGAGCATGGCGGTGCTGATTTCGCCGGTGAAGGCCCCGTTGGCTTCGAAGTACACGTCCTGAGCGCCGACGGCGACACTTGAGGAATTAACCGCGTTGGCGACCGGCTGAAGGTACACGAAGGGCGGAAAGACGGCTACATCCACGCCGCCACCGGCCAGTTCGGACGACCCATCGACGACGCCCTTGGCCAATTGGACGGCGGTGTCGCCATCGGTATTCATTTTCCAGTTACCTGCTACGAATGGCTTTCTCATGATACACTCCTGTATGTTGTCTTCGGCTGTACGCTGTAAGCAACCGGCGATTCATCTCGCGGTCGGCTGCGCGACTAAAGTAATTCCTTTGCTCTGGGAAAACTGCCCAGAATTGACAGTTGGAGGCAGTGTTCTTTGGCCTCGGCCAGACCGTCCTGTACGTGCTGCGCGGTGCGGTGGCCAAGAAAGTCCATGAAGAAGTAGTACTCCCACTGTCTCTTTTTGCTCGGTCGTGATTCGATATTGGTCAGGTTGATGCCGTGTTTCTTGAATACGTCCAGTACATCCGCGAGGGCACCGGCTTTGTGTGCGGTGCTGAAGACGATGGCGGTCTTGTCGGAATCGGTTGGTTTGGCGTCTTCCCGGCTGATGACAAGGAATCTCGTGACGTTATTGGCATTGTCTTCGATGTTCTCGCAGATGACCCGCAGGCCGTACAATTCGGCGGCCACATAGGAGCCGATGGCTGCGGTATTCGGTTCGCTTGCCGCCATCTGGGCGGCTTTGGCCGTGGAGGCGACGGGTATGGTGCGTGCGCCTTTGAAGGTGGCGCTGAGCCATTTGCGGCACTGGGCGAAGACCTCGGGTTTCGAATACACCCTTTCGACCTGTTCGAGCGGGGAGTTGGCCAGCAGATTGTGGTGGATGGCCATGAGCACCTCGGCGCAGATGTAAACGTCGGATTCGACCAGCGCGTCGAGGGTCTCGATGACGCCGCCGCCCATCGTGTTTTCGACGGGGGCCAGGCCCAGGTCGCAGTGACCTTTGCTGACTTCATCGAAGATGCTGGCTATGTCGGTCAGGGGTTCGTATTCAACGCTCTGGCCGAACTTGAGCATCGCGGCATTGTGGCTGAAGCTGCCTTCGGGTCCGAGATAGCCGATTCGCAGAGGGCGTTCGAGAACGAAAGAGCCGCTCATAAGCTCGCGCCATATCGCCTTGAGGCAGCGGTCGGGAAGCGGACCCTCATTGGCGTTGGCGATCTTCTCTAGGACCACTTTTTCCCGGTCCGGTGCGTAGACGGGCTTGTCGGTCTCGTTCTTGTGCCTGCCTATTTCTACAACGACGCGTGCGCGTTCATTCAGCAGCCGCACGAGTTGCAGATCAAGCTGATCGATTCTTTTTCTCAGTTCATCGAGAGACATAGCCCCTGATAATCCTTAACTACAAAAACAGAGCGCAAAACCACTCCACGTGGATGCCGCGGGCAACCACTGCCAGTGCCGGTGGCGTCTTCAGGCACACAGATATGCCTGTCGAGCCGCAAACCGGTGTATGGCCAAGCTTTATAAAAACTACTATTTCTAACAAAACTTGCCTCTTGCGTCAACGTATTTGGGCGTGTAGAAGGGTATGCGACCATGAATTCTGCAAGAAAGATGGAAAAAGTTGCAAAAGCCTGTGTTTTCAAGACGAACTGGGGCTATTTCGGTCTTGCAGGCACGGACTCACACATATGGATTACGGAGTTGCCCGGGCGGGATGCGGACGAAGTGAAAGTCCATCTGCTTGATCGATTCGAGCGGGCTCGGCGGGCAAGGGGACGATATACCTCGGCCGGTGAAATCGTGTGGGACAGCAGCTATCTGGCAGGTCTCCAGCAGCGGGTCAGGGCGTATTTCGAGGGCGAGCGGGTGGAGTTTGACCTTGAAGTTCCTGTGGATATCAGCGAGGGCGGTTCCTTCAGTAATGCGGTTTTCAAAGCGTGTCGCGGTATTGGATACGGTCAGACGGTGAGCTACGGCGACTTGGCGGATCTTGCCGGGCGGAAGAATGCGAGTCGGGCGGTGGGCCGTGTGATGGCGGGCAATCGGATGCCCCTGCTGGTCCCCTGCCATCGAGTTTTGCGCAAAGACGGCGGGTTAGGCGGGTTTTCGGGGCCCGGAGGTGTAGTGATGAAGCGGCGACTGCTGGAGCACGAGGAGAGATACGGCCGATAGGACTGTGAGAGGGCGTTTGTTGATGACGAGGCGCCGGCGACGGGTGTTTGTAAACGGGGGTGTACATGCTGAAACGTTGTTTGTGGGGTGTGTTGATTGGCGGATGGCTGACAGTCTGCGGGTGTCGCTCCGTCAGCGAAGCGATGAGCCGGAAGATGCTCTCGCCGGAAGGGTGCAGAACGAATTGGCGAGCCGATCAGAGATATCGCCTGAATGATGCACGTCTTGCCCGGATGAGCTTTGATGGTGCGGTGGCGGTGGGCGATGTGAACGTCGTCTATCAATACGGGTTGACCGAGCAGGCGGGGTGTCTGGCGCATCAGATCGAGGATTTGGTGGCGCACGTGGAGGACGCAACGGGAGTCGACATTCGGCTGGGAACGAAGGTGTATCTGTTGCGAGTGGACGAGGTTCCGACGGGGTACGATATGAGCCTGGGGGGCGAGCCCGATTCCTTTGCGATGCCGTTGTTCGTGCGTGCCGGGGATGAGTCATGCGAAGCGATTGTGGGGGCCAACCGTGCATACCCGGTCCTGTTCATGCACGAGATGACGGAGATGTCGCTTGTCTTCCACGAGGCACCGGGGGTCGTGATGCCGGACGCGGCGGGACAGGTCTTGTTCTTTCGGCCGAAGCTGTTGAACTATACGCGATGGTTCCGCGAGGGTATGGCGAATTACGCAGCGTATCGATCCTATCTGAAATTGCGATCGGAGACGAAGGGCAACGGTCGGCGCATGCGATGGAGCATTCATTCGCGTCCGTTTTCGTCGCTCGGTCGGATCGGAAACAAGCTCTTTCGGTGGCATCAATACTCCAGCAATCGGCTCGATGGCGATTACTACAACGCTGCGTTCGGGTTGTTTCTGCTGATGGACAAGGTGTATGGGCCGGAGACGATTCCGCGGATTATGAAGCAGGTGTATCGGCGGGATTATCTCAACGGAGAAGACCTGGTCGGGATTGTCAATGACGTGCTGGGGGCGGACGTGCGGGAGTTGGCCGAGCGGTTTTCGTTTCCGGATGCGGGCTTGAGGACGCGCGAGATGACCAAGGCGCTTGCTCTGAATGAACGCATTGATGTCGAGGAGGGCTTGTTTGTCGTCGGCGTTGAGGAAGGCACCGTGGCAGAGCAGGCGGGCATCAAAGAAAGGGATACGATTCTCGGAGTGAACGGTACGCAAGTGACGAGCATACTCGATCTGGAACTGGCGCTGTTCGATGCGCGGGATGCTGATGAGATAAATGTGCGGCTATGGCGGCGGGGTCGCGGTGAAATGGCACTCAGGTTGCCGCTTGCGCAGTAGTGGTACGGGCGGAAGAATCTGCGGACGGGACGAAGGAGCGGCACACGTGGTGCAGTCATCAGAGACGGCTTACAGGGGGCATATCCCACGCTTGACGGAAAGACGCATTCGGAATTCTCTGCTGTGTTTACGAAGGATGGTATGCTATCATGGGTATACGCTGGCCGGGAGCGTATCCGGCGGCTACCGAGGTCCAATTCAGGTGTCCGGTCGGGGAGTAGTTGCTGATGGTCCGTTCGCCGGTGATGGCGCTGGTGGTGACTGTGTTTGGAAGGGGGCAGAATTATGATGCGTCGAGGTTTTACCCTAATCGAGCTTCTGGTTGTCATCGCGGTTATCGCGGTTTTGATGGCTATCCTGCTGCCGGCGTTGCAGAAGGCCAAAGAACAGGCGAAGATGGTTTCGTGCGGCAGCAATATGCGGCAACTGGTTTTCGGGCTGGTAACATATGCGGAGGACAATGATTCGCGTTTGCCGCCGCACCCGTCGACCGTTCAGGTGCCGACCAGTTATCACAGGCCGTTCGAGTTGAACTGGAATCTCAACAACGTCGGAATGGTCCAGGATGTACAGAGGGATGGGTACCATTTCGCGGGCAGGTATTTATCTACTTATCTGCAGGACGTTGGCGCTTTCAACTGTACGCTTGCGGCCATCAAGAGCGACACGCCCTGGCCGCCGGCGAGTTCCGGGCGATCGGCAGAGGGGACGTACGGGCAGTTCTACAAGGGCGGAGAATTCGCACCGGTGCATTCGACGTATATGCTCTTATGGAGTTACCAGGGGTACAATCATGATAAGTCCGCACATGTGGACAGATCTCAGGGACATTTCGAAGGCGCCAACCGGCTGGATGCACGGACGAAGCTTGTCGTGCAGGATTCCTTGTTCTATCTGACGACGAATACGAATCTGCTGTGGCCCAGTCCCCAGCAGACGTGGTGTTCGTCTCATCCATCGAAAGAAGGCGAGCGCGCTCATCCGTACTATGTATACAAAGATGCGACGATGCAGAACCTTCCCAGGCTTCGGCTCAACGCCGGTTATCTGGACGGGCGCGTCGAGTCGTTTCAAGCTTCTGAAATGATGGGAGTCAAGAATTACAACGCCCAGGCGTATATCGCACCGAAGCACTATTGAAGGTACCTGTTTGCTCAGGGGGCGAGCTTTTGCCGGGCGGTCTTGTGAGCTGATCGATGTGCGCCAAGCCGGGGTCGGGCGGAATCAGACATCGGCACGATGCGGCAGGTCGGGGTTTGCGGGGGCGATGGGGATCACTTACGTTCGTACAGCGCAAACTGCTGCGCGCCGGTTAGTTTGAAAGACCCATCCTGCAGGATGTTCCAGCTTTGCGGCCTGAAATGGATCCCGAGGGCGCCCCAGTGGCCCGGTCCCCACATTTGGGGATTGACGTTGGCCAGTTGGATTTTCGAGCAGTCATCGAGGCGAAAGATGGGTCGGCCGGGGCTGGGAGAGGCGTTGCCGCCGTATCCGAACAAGCGAATATTCCGGCATTCATTCAGCCACACGATGGTGACATCTCCTTCGGATTTCATGGAGTAGACGTCGATGTTGCTTGCGTTGCGGAATTCGACCATTGCGTCCGAGCGGGCGTGCTGAGGTTGGAGGTGGTAGAAGCGGAGCGGTTCTTGTGTGGCTTCGACGAGCAGATGGCGATAGTCCGGGCCCTGCGACCACCAGCCGAGCAATGTCTGCGTATACCAGCGGCCGCCGCCTGATGCGGAGATACGGATCATAGGGTGGCTCATTGCGATGGCGTGGGGATGCCAGATCGGGCGGATGGGGTATATGTTGCGGACGTGGGAGTCGCCCCCGGATTGCCAGTGCAGGGCGTAGACGCACGGATTGGTGACGGGGACCTCGAGGGTCATCATCTGCAGGCCGACGGCGGCCTCGGCATTGTCGGGGGTTTCGACAAGCGGCTGCGGATTCTGTACATCGGAAAAGGCTCTTGCGCCATCGATACTGGTGATCTGCGTAAGAAGATTTGTCAGGCCGAAAAGGAGAGTGTTGCTGCGCAGTTTCAGGGGCCGGGATATGCAATATCGGCCTTTCGGAAGGAAGACACGCGCGTGTCGATCGATTGCTGACTGGATCGCGGCGGTGTCGTCGGTCTGGCCATCGCCTTTGGCGTTGAAGGGCGCCTCCCTGACATTCGCAGTCGCGGGGTCCGTCCAGTCGGGCAAGTCCGGCAGACTATGCGAGGCGAGCAGCGTTCGCGGAGGGGACTGCTCGGTGCGGCGGACTTGCTCGAGGGGGGCGTCTATTCGGCGGCGGTCGATCCAGATCGGGTCTTTGGCCGACACGATGTCGAGGTTCTTCGGGTAGTTCTGGATGCCGCCTGCGACGTATTTCTCGACGTGCGTCCAGCCGTCGGCGCTGCCTTTGAGCGGCGGGTTGTCGTGAACGAGGGCGATTTCCTTGCAGCCGGAGGCCCAGACGTTGTGCAGTACCACGGAGCGTTTGGCGTCGATGGCGGGGCCGGGGCGTACATTAATGACGCTGTCAATGATACTGATCGCGCAGCTCCATGCAGCGTTGCCAAGTTGGCCTTCAATGCCTGCTCCGTCGATCTCGGCGCCCACTACGGTCAGAGGTCCGCGCGTTCGGCAAGATATGGAGGCTTGGGTCTGTGCCGTCAACTTGACGTCGCTGACCAGCGGCGATGGCTGGCTTGCTGATAGGTAGAGGCCGTAACGGCCGCCGGTTACTTCGATACCATGCATGGCCCCGCCGGAGCCGGGGGCGTTTCTCAGTCCGGCAAATGCACCGACGGCATCGATGCGGATATCCTCGATGGTCGCGCCCTCAGCGCCGCGATGATCGATGCCGATAGCGCCGGGATTACCGCGGCCGAGATCGATGTCGAGGCTCATGATCTTCTGATTGAAGTTGATGTTGCCCTGGGGCTTGTTGGGGTCTTTGGCTCCGAAGGACTGCATCGAGCGGGCCCAGAAGCAGATCAGGGGCCTGGGGTTGGATGGATCGTCGAAGCCCGGGGCATTGTCGCGGAGAACGATCTTCGTTCGGGCCGGACCGGGCGAGCCGCTGAGGACACAGGGATAATGAAAGGACGCCTCAGCGACCCAGGGATCGGCATGGCCTTCGTACGGCCAATCGTCCCACTGGATAACTCCGATGACGCCTTCGAGCGTGTTTGAAACCTTGTACGTTCCGGGTGGCAGATAACACAGGAGTTGCGCGTCGCGGGCGTCGATGATGGCCTGCTGCAGGATTCGGGTGACGTCACGGCGGCCGGCATTGTCGGCCGAATACGGCGGCCTGGTGACGTCGAGAATTCCATAGGAGGCGAGCTTCTCATCGGCGTATCGCTCGAGTATCTCGCCTGCCCGGATTTTGACTTGCGAAACGGTGCGTATCGCGGGCGTCGATGTGTCGATGGCGAGACATTCCAGCGAAGGACAAAGAAAAACGAGGGCACAGAGAATCGACCGGACGATTTTCAACATAACAGCGCTCCTGTCGTACCTGAGACTGAGTGAACCGTACCATAACCGCGCGTCGTCTCAAGGACTCCAATGGAACATCTGCATCATAATATACGTCGGCCCGTGCAGGCGGCATAGCGCATCAGCGCGACCGCAACATTACGGCATATGTGATCAGAGTTTCCAGAACTGCGATTCGGTTCGCGCGTCCCTGAGGTACGTTTCGATCTTCGCCACCACATCCGGATGATCGCCGGCTATGTCAGTCGTCTCGCTCGGGTCCCGGTCGAGGTTATAGAGTTCGAGCTTGCCCGTTCTGTTGAACTTGACGGCTTTCCATTTGCCCATGCGAACCGCCTGTTTGGAGCCTCGCTCGTGAAATTCCCAGTAGAGGTACTCGTGCTTTTTCTGGCGGCCGGGTCTGCCCAGCAGTGTCGGAAGCATTGAGATGCCGTCTATGCCGGACGGAGCATTGACACCTGCGGCGGCCGCCAGCGTGGGCATCCAGTCCCAGAACGCCGAGATATGATTGCTGATGGCGCCCGCTTCGATCTTGCCCGGCCAGCGGGCAATCATCGGCACACGAACGCCGCCTTCGTACAGGTCGCGCTTCTGTCCGCGAAAGATGCCGTTGCTGTCGAAGTACGCGGGGTTCGCGCCTCCTTCGGAATGCGGACCGTTGTCACTGGAGAAGATAACCAGCGTATTGTCATCGAGCCCGAGATCGCGGAGTTTGTCGAGGATCTGGCCGACCTGCATGTCGAGTCGCGTAACCATGGCGGCAAAGTTGGCGCGCGGCGTCTCGACGGAGCCGTAGCCGCCTTTCTTATACCGTGGACCGTCGTCGGCGCCCTTGTATGGTTTCTCGGGGAACCTGCCCCGGTAGCTCTCGACGATTTCGTCTTCGGGGACGAAGAGTTCGGCGTGTGGAATGACGCTCGGCACGAAGAGGAAGAAGGGGCGGTTCTTGTTTGTCTCGATGAACCTGAGCGTTTGCTGCTGGATCAGGTCGGGGGCGTACTGCTGGGTCTTGCGGCCCGCGTTGCCGGCAAGCATGACCTTCTGGTCGTTGTGCCACAGCGAGTACGGATAATAGTTGTGTGCAATGCGCTGGCAGTTGTATCCGTAGAATTCGTCGAAGCCCTGGTTGACGGGGTCGCCCTCGGAGCCGGGATAACCAAGGCCCCATTTTCCAAAGGCACCGGTGGTGTAGCCGGCCTTCTTGAGGACTTCCGGCAGTGTCACGGTATCGGCGGGCATCGGATGCTGGCCTTCGGGCTGGACTTCCTTGTTGCCGCGGATGAAGGCGTGGCCCGTGTGCAGGCCGGTCATGAGCGAACATCGCGACGGCGCACAGACGGTGCTGCCCGAGTAGTGATCGGTGAAACGCATGCCCTGGGCGGCCATTCGATCGATGTTGGGGGTTCGTATGTCCTTTTGGCCGTAGCAGCCGAGGTCGCCATAGCCGAGATCGTCGGCGAGAACGAATACGATGTTAGGCTTGTCGGTCCGACGGCCCGGCTGCTGTTCGGCAAGCAGCGTGGCACCGGGCGCCATGACAGCGGCCGGCAGTCCGATTCCGAGGGCTTTGAGGAAACTGCGTCTGGTTGTGGTGCGTCTCATGCTGGAGTCCTGAATGTGTGTCCTTCCGGCGCACGACACGAACATTACATACGTGCCGACGTACCGTCGTTCCTGTTCCTTGCTCTTGACTGTACAACCGGCAGCCTATACGTAGGCGCTATGACAACATGACCGCAGGTCCCACTTCCTGGCGGCCCGTATCTGTTGCGACAGGAAGACGGGCGGGCGGTTCTGCGCCATGTTCTTCAGTTCGGTCAACTCGTCGTCGGTGATGGGTTTGTCCTGCTGGGCCACATCGACGGTTCGCTCGAGCAGGTCCAGGAACGACGGCGGGATGCCCGCGACCACGTTCTTCTGCGCAAGCGTGAAGCGCAGAGCCATGCGGATTTCTTCCTTCTCTTCGAGCGTGCGGTACCACCACTGTCGCGTTCGCTCCATATCCGCCGGCCAGGCGCCGCCGGAGGTTGTCTTGATTGCCAGCACAGCTGTGCCCTGCTCGGCTGCGAGGTCGAGGACCTCCCTGCCGAAACCGAAGGAGTAGTATTCCACAAAGTTGATCGGGAACATTACGGTATCGAAGCGAAAGGCTTTGAGGGCGGCCAGAGCGGACTTGGTGGTGTGGGCCGAGTAACCGATGTAGCGAATCTTGCCTTCTTCTTTGGCCTTGAGGATCGTTTCCATGGCCCCGTTGGGCCCGAATGCCTGCTCGACTTCATCGGGGTGGAAGAAGCAGTGCATCTGGTAGAGATCGAAATGATCGGTCTTGAGGCGTTTGAGCGAGCGTTCGAGTTCCTCGCGGCAGCCATCCTTATCGCGGCGTTTGGTCTTGCACGCCAGGAAGATGCGGTCGCGGGGGATGCCCTGGAGGCCTATACCCATCTTCGTCTCGCATTCGCCGTCTCTGCCGTAAGCGGGGGCGACGTCGTAGTAGTTCAGGCCGCGGTCAAAGGCTCGATGGACGCCTTTTGTGCATTCGGGTTGTTCGTAATGGCGCAGCGCCAGGCCCGGAAATCCTACGATGGAGAGTTTTTCGCCTGTCTTGCCAAGGGTTCGTCGCGGCAGGCTGCCCGTGTCTTTGCCGGTGCGGTTAATGCCGCCGGCCGCTCTGGTGATGGCGGGTTGGAGGCCGAGAGCGCAGCCGCCGGCCACGGTGCCTGCTGCTTTGAGGAAGGATCGTCTTTTCATGATGACACCTCTGTCTGTGTATTGCGATTTGTGCGCACGGTTGATTCGTGCAACGTCGTATTCGTCTTAAGCTGCGATCGGGTGCTGTCCGTCGCTGCGTGGTTATACGAACGTCCGACTGCTGCAGCGGGACTGCGATTCTTAACTTTGGTAGTGAGCCTTCTTGGGTACGCTGGTTCTATTCCACCGGTTCGAGGTAGATGTTGCGGAACTCGATGGGGCTTCCTTCACTCTGGAGGCAGATCCAGCCGCTGGTATCGGTTGCATCGGTGCCTTCATTCTGAAGGACGCCGTTGACGAGGACCTTGATGTGGCCATCCTTACAGACAATGTCGTAGGCGTTCCACTGGCCCGGGGCCTTTTCGCTGCTGCTGTGCTTCTTCTGGACAACAACGAACTGTTTGTCCGGGTTTTGTTTGTCCTCGCCTGCAACGGTGATGCCGGTGCCGTTAATCAGGACGAAATCGCCCGCGTTGCCCGCTTTGAGCTGGGCTTCGATACAGCGGGGCCAGACCTGATCGGGTCCGCTTGCATGCAGCAGGACACCGCTGTTGGTGGGCGTGGCGGTCCAGCGCCATTCGAGGTGCAGCTTGTAATCCCTGTATTTTGTTTTGGTGCGCATGTACCCGTTGGGTTTGCCTTCACAATGGACGACGCCCTGCTTGACCCACCACACGCGATTGACGTCCACCTCGGGGTCTGCGACGTAGAGCTTCCAGTTTTCGAGGTCCACGCCGTTGAACAGGGCGGTCTTCCCGCTCGGGCTGGTCGGGCCCATCAAGCCCTTGCAGCCGGCCGATGTCAGAAGAATTGCCACCAGAATACACACTGCCGCTGATCTGCCTCTCGATGTGCTCATAATCTGCTCTCCTTTGGTCATTTTGCCGGTTGGCCCGGGATGCCGTCGATTGCACCAGAGCCGCCGGCGCTGTTTTGGTTCAAAGTATGCAAGTGTATTAGAAACACCCGGCAATGGTTCGTCAAGGCTGTTAGGCGTCTGGCGGGCGGTATTCTGGGCTGCACCGGCGGCGGGCGGGGGCTGAAGAAAGGCGGGTCGAGAGCTATTCGAGGTGCACCACGCCGGTCTTGCGGTCGGCTTCGAGGCTGGCTTTCTTGATGGCGTCGTAGAGTTCGCGGGAATCGCGGACCTTCTCGAAGATGAAGTTGGGGTCGGACTTGTCGCTGGTGATCAGGGCGACGGTGCCCACGCCGAAGATGCAGTCGAAGATATTGCGGCGGAGTTTGAGGTCCATGACGCGGAACATGTCGATGTTGTCCACCTTGCGGTCGATGATGCCGCGGCTCCATTCGATGCGGTCGTCGCTGACCTCGTAGTACATGAGTTTGAGGCGGATGGCTTTGATGACGAGGGTGAAGAATACCGACAGACAGATGCCGACCGCGGCGAGGGTTCGGTACTGGGCGATAGCGGCGGCCTGCGTTCCGTCCTGCTTGAGACCGATAACATCCTCGATTCGCACCCAGGCAACCACAGCAGCCAGACCGATCACGATGGCGCCTTTGACGATGGAGGAGGCCATTCCCCACAGCGACGGCCTTCCCGAAAAGAGGATTCCATCTTCATCGGCGTCCAGCTCGTCGTCGGTTGCTTCCTCAGCCTGCGCTTCCAGTTCCCGGGCCTGTTCGGTATTGAGAAACTCCCGGCAGTAGCGGCACTTGATTGCATCGGCCTGGATGCTTTCGCCGCAGAAGGGGCAGAGCCGGGTTGTCAGATCGATATATGTCATGGTCTATATATCGGAAATCAAGCATGGATCGCCGCAACGAAATTCGCTGCAGAGGTCCGGAAAAGGCGTGCAAATACACACTGTGATCGTTGACGGGATCGGTCGTAGTTCCGGGAAGCCACCCTCCTGGAAATGAAAAAGGGCCATGGAGTAGCTCCCACAGCCCATGATTAGAGCGAGTTTCAGATGCTTTTGTTTACAGCGTTTTGCGTCGACGCAACCAGCCGACCAGGCCTGCGCCGAGGCCGCCGAGCAGGACAGCACCCGGAGCGGGGATGGCAGTGGTATGACCCACCAACGGACCATAGAGTACGGGTTCTTCACGATCGTTTGATATGACTGTGAGCTTGGCCGTGTGCGTACCCGGCGTGAGCGGTGCATAAGCGACCCGCATGTTGATCCAATCACCCGCGTGGAGTTCGGGCGGTATCGTTTCGATGTCGGTTATGGCAAACGCCACATCAAAATTGCTGGTGAGTCCAACGCCGTAGATCGTCAGCGGCGTCGGCCCAACGCTGATTAGGCGGAAGTCTACTGCGGTTGAATCCCCGATATCCACCTGACCGAAATCCAGAGGTTCATAATACCAGGGTGCATGATCGCCGGTGGGCGAGTCCCAACCCGGAGGCTCGACACGCAGATTCTGACCGAGTGCACTAATGCCGGTCGCCAGCACGGCAATTAGTATTGAGAGTAGAAGTTTGCGGTTTAACATGTGCTCCTCCTCTGTTGCTTCGTATGAGATCGCCACTGTCGCACGAGACACCGGCCTTCCTCCTGAATGCCATCGACTCCTTCATTATAACAACCAGGTGACAGATTTCAAGACAAATTCGATATCCGTGCGCGATTTAATCGGCAGTAAGGAGAACCACTTCTCACAGTGCTCTGCGTCTTCGCAGCCAGCCAACCAGGCCTGCGCCGAGGCCGCCGAGCAGAACGGCGCCCGGAGCGGGGATGGTGGTTGACTCGATTTCGTATATGAAGCCGTGGTAGTAGTTCCCTGTGTCAGTCGATTTGTAACGCCCAGCTATTGTGTTACCGTCGATGCCGTGTATCTGTGTCTCGTCGGCGCCGGGATAGTCCATCGTGGTCCATGTGGATGTGGTGTCGTCATATATGAAACCATGCCAGGCGCTTCCATAAGTCTCCGTGCTATAGCGCCCCACAATGAGATCGTTGTCGATGTCAGTGAAGTGGGTATGAACTACGTCAGTACCGGGATGATTGAACACCGTCCATGTATCTGTGCTCTGCTCGTAAACGAACGCTCGGCCACGCCCGGCGGCCTGGTCGGAAAAGTATCCTACGATTGTGTTACCGTCGATGCCGAGTGCCCTGGCGGGTATGCCCGATTCACTGATCGTGGTCCAACTACCCCCAGCGTAGACAGCGGCCCAGTCATGCTGGTCGAAGTACGCTCCAACGACCGTTGTCCCATTTGTGCCTTCGGGCTCGATGCTGGGTGACTCTTCATCGTCGATCACTGTCCATGTACCGGAATCTCGCTCATACTTAAAAGGAAACGTACCGCGTTCATTATAGGTACCCACAATTAGATTTCCGCCGATACCTCGTGGCTGGGTGGACGGCGCGCCCATCCCTGTGGCTTCCGGGTCGTCATAGGGATAATCCAGAGTTGTCCAGGTCGCCGTGCGGTAGTTGTAGATAAATCCCTGCTGTTGAAATTCATTGGGATTCCCATAGAACCCTACAACATGATCACCGTCGATACCCCAGACTTGCGTGTAGTCCGCGCCCGGGTAGTGGACATCCGTCCAACCTGCCGACACCTGTGTTTGCATCGCCAGGCAAAGGATGCATGCTGTCAGCAGGTAGACCGTATCAAACGCTCTGGACGATTCTCGTTTACCTGTGGCAATAGGAACGGCAACTATGTTCATCATATACTCCTCCTTCTATCATGCTGGATCCCACTCTTTCGTGTGTGCACCGGCATAGCTGCATTTGGCCGGTGCGCGTCGAGCGCATCGAAGCCGGCTGGCGAACACACAACTCTCTATTCTCACACAAATAATCGACGTATGCGTAGCATATTTGTGCGCAAAAGTCAAGTTAAATGTCTGTTAACGTCACGCTGGTAGTGCCGTGGACTCATAAGAGTAGCGCAAGTATCGGCGAGGCGGGACGTCGCGGCCTGAGTATCTGTGAAAGGGTTGATTCCTGATGTGAGGCAATGGTGCTGTCGAACGTAGGGAGTGGTTCGGCAGGATAATGCCCGGGCAGCGTTTTACGCCTCTTTGGCCAATGCAAAAAGGGCCGCGGGTTAGTTCCCACGGCCCATGATCACAAGCGGATTGTTCGCTTCTGTATCTCTGTTACAGTGCTCTGCGTCTTCGCAGCCAGCCGACCAGACCTGCGCCGAGGCTGCCGAGCAATATGGCGCCGGGAGCGGGAATGGGTCTGGTTACGACTCGGATCCAGTCGCCCGGTTCGGTGACCAGCATGCTGACGGTCAGCGCGTTGCCGGCGATGGTATAGATGTCGGGGTTGCCGTCTTCGAATCCACGGTTGTTGAACGAGCCCGGATAAGTGGTGCCGGGAGCGCCGAGAATATCGTTGCTTGCGGCTTCGTAGGTGCCATCGTTGTCACTCATGACGCCGAGAATCTGGCCGTCGAACTCCCATCTCGTGTTGAGTTCTTCGACGCGGGTCGTTCCCGGCGTGTTCAGGAAGATCATGTGGCTGTCGACCAAGGTACCCTTGAGTATCCAGCCTCCGTCAACCTGAATGTCTCGCGGCAGCAGGACGCTCTGGGCCTCATTGAAGCCCTGTTGGTTGGTGTTTTCAGCTCCCGGGGTATCATCGATCGCGGAAGCCGGCGCGGCGATGATATCCGGTCCCAATGTGATGTTTGCCATGGCGGGGCCGGCCGTCAATGCAAGCAGGGCCAGGGCCGCCACAAATAGTGTTATTCTCTTCATCCTCATCTCCTCACAGAACTAGTCGAGCATGTCGCGATGCTCACGATTTCAACGGCCTCTATTCGGCGCGCCGCTACGCTGCAACGCGGCGAGCGAGCGAAAACGTTCTCGCTCACAGAGGCTTTTCACCTTACGTCTGCACATACGGATATTTACCGGCACATCGAACGCCAGCAAAATGCCCGTTATCCGGCCGTGGAAATGATGCCCTTGCAGTGATGATGTGTTTCGGGCAATGCTCTTCCGTGAGACTCCTTACAATTGTCTGCATTTTATCCTATGTTCGGGATTGTGTCAAGACAAAAGTGGAACAATAAAATTGGAAAATGCACATATTCGATCCGGCCGAAGGTGAAAGAGGGTCCACCTTTCGGTTTCTATGTGAGCGGCTTTCGCGAGGATATCTATGTGAAGACGGAGCGATAGAGTTGGCAAGCGAAGGGCGGGCGGTGAGCACAAGAAAAAAGGCCGGGAGTTCGCGCTCACGGCCTATTGTAATCGAGTCGTATAAGGAATTACTTGTTACAGGCTTCTGCGCCTTCTGAGCCAGCCGACCAGGCCTGCGCCAAGGCTGCCGAGCAATACGGCGCCCGGTGCGGGAATCACGCGCCCCTGAGTAATGATGCGAGCCTCATCCATACTAAATGTGGTATACCAGTTGAGATAGACGGCATTGGTAACCTCATCCTGATACGTTGTGTGAGGCGTATCAAGCTTACGATGATAAAGATCAGATTCGTAGACTGCCGTACCAAGACCGACAGAGTCGTCACTGGCAACCAGCGGGTGTACGCCCGCATCTTCATACGTGTTGTTGTCGGCGTAGATCAATCCAAGCACGCCCTCCGGGAAGGTAATCGTACCTTCGGCCTCCAGGACGGGGTCGTTGTCCTGCCATTCGGGGTCGTAATGCAGGATGTAACTGTTGACTACCGTTCCAGCCGGCAGGACACCTCCGACCGTGAGCTGGAGAGGGTCGGCCAAAACCACGTTTTCTCTTTCGATGTACAGTTGAACTGCATCATTCTGTGACGCGTCCAAGGCAAGAGTTCCGGCTGCATTGGAGAGCTGCCCCTGCCAGACTATAGATCCGGGGATTGTGTTGTTA
>CAZGMJ010000024.1:0-70694 GCA_964526785.1 uncultured Pirellulales bacterium | reverse complement strand
TTCATCGTCATACCCGCATAGAAATCTTGAGCACATTTAGCGCTGTCATACTAAGCTCTCTGACCTTGATATTTCGAAACCACACAGGTGCTCCGGCGTGCTTTCCCTGCAGGCCGATTCTGCCCATCGTCGGCAATTCGGCCAGCGGTTTGCTCAACCAGGATGGAATGTCTGTCCCGTCCGGGTTCTTGTCGGGGCTTGTCCATCGGCTCATATCCATCGAGACGATTCGTGCTCCGTTAAGGGCCACATTGATTTGCCGGTCCACACACCGAATTGTGAAACGGTTCCATTCGCCCGGCTTTTTCACTCGGCTCTCCGAGGCTGCAAGCCTTCCGAATACTGCCCCACACTGCCATGTTTTGTCGGCGTTGCCCCATTTCTCGGAATGGTCGTCCGCGATCTGGATTTCGACCGAATTGGGAATCCACTTGTCGATGTCCGAGCAGTACACGATAACGCCGCTGTTTGTGCCGTCGGCCGTCCTGAACTCCAGATCGAGTACGAAATTGTCGTACTGCCTCTTCGTCCAGATGGCCTTGTCCTCGCTTGCCGTTAGTTCGCCATCTGCCATCGTCCAGACGCCTTCGGGGTAGATCGCATTCGACAGGTCCGGCTCGAACAGATTCGCCCATTTGGTGCTGTCAGGGTGGACCCTCTGCCGGGCGGGTCTACTGCGTCTGCCGGCAAACCGCTGCGCCAGCGCTTCCAGTTCTTTGCGGTCGAGGAAACCGTCGCCGCTGGTGTCGATTCGGTCGAAGTTATTCCTGATCGGGCTACGGGCTTCGTCCCTGCCGATCTTTCGGTCGTTGTTTCCATCCATCGTTCGCAGCCAGTTCGCTGCGCTGCGATTTCGGTCTCGCTCTTGTCCGGTCGACCGATCCGTTGCTGGCTGCTTCCGCCCGGAAATCTCAGGGATATTTGTGGTTGGCTCACCGTCGAGAATGCCCAGCGACACAAGGAACTCGTCGGCCGCGAGCATAGTCTTCTCCTTCCACGGCGAACGATTAAAGAAGCCGTGGCCCTGATCCGTGGCAAGGTATTTGTCGGCACGTACGCCAAGGTCCTCGGCTTTCTTCCAGTACTGATCGCCGAAAAGCTTGAGCTTGTCGTCGGTGCCGAACAATATCAGTGCAGGGGGGGATTTCGCGGTCAGATGCGCGGTCGGGGATATCTTTCGCGCGAGGTCCTTTTTGTCGCCAAGCCTGTCGATGAGCATGTCGTGTTCAAAGCTCAATACCGGATTGAACAGCACCATAGCCTGTGGAACCGTAGAGATGGACAGATCGTCTCCTTCGGTCTCTACGCTATCTTGCATCATGGTGCACGCCGCCAGATGGCCGCCCGCCGATCCGCCCGAAGCAACGAGTTTGTTCGGATTAATACCCAGTTTCTTTGCGTTCTTTCTGATCCATCGTACCGCACTTCGGGCATCGGCCACACACTGATCCGGCGTTATGCCGTCGCGGCTTTTGACGCGGTAATCCGCCCTCGCTGTGACCATGCCACGACTCGCGAAGTATGCGGCCTGATCGAGGAATTGATTCGTGCTTCCAGCATTCCATCCGCCTCCGAAGAAGAATATGATGACGGGGCGGCTATCGGTTTCTTTCCATCCCGGCGGATAGTGAATATGAATCTGCAGAGGTCTGTCACCTACTGTTTTGTATGTGAATGTTTTGATCGCATTGTCTGCAGACGTGCTATGATTGCCAAGCAGAATCAGAACTACAGCGGACAGAGCAGTCAATTGCTTCATCTTCCGGCCTCCCTGTAATATCGGCGGATATCAATTCGCCCCGCCACGGTTCTGCGAGGGCGAGACACTCAACCTGTGGGTATTATTGCAGAATCGGAATGCCAAGGACAGTGTCTTTTCCGGCGATCTCCACGCCAAGAGGCCGTTTTTGGGGCCGTAAGAGAAAGGTCTTCAGCATCGGGTGTCGGACCGGCGACTGTCTGCCTGGAAATGCAGCCGGGTGCTAATACGTTCAGTTTGGATTTGTTTTTGGTGGCATGAGCGCTATGAGTCTGTATAATCACGGAGATATCAGTCGATTCGGACACGTTGATGCGTCCGTCGAATCCGCAGATGAGTTTTTTGGAGAGTTGAGCTGTGAAACAGAGAGCAATGATTCTTTCGGTGTGTTTGTTGTTGGCGTCCTGCCTTCTAAGCGGTTGCAGTGACAAGAAGTATGGCGACGTGGAAGATGCGACTAATCGGTTCGCTGGCGCTGTCAACGAATACGCAACTGCCCTTGACAGTGCGGACAGCGCGGAGGCGGTTGCCAAAGCCATGGATCGTTTTGCCGACAAGATGGAGAAGCTGGTCCCTACGATGAAGAAGTTGTCGAAAAAGTATCCGGAGTTGGAAGGAGCTTCTGAGGCGCCCCCGGAACTGGCAGAGGTGCAGACGACAATGGAAGAGGCGGGCAAGAAGATGGTCGGCTCGATGATGAAGATTATGCCGCACATGCAGGATCCTGAGGTGCAAAAAGCTCAGCAACGGCTCGACAAGGTGATGGCGGACTTTTCCGATCAGTAAAAGCGTTGCGCGGGAGAGGGGGAGTGCAAGGCCGTTTTTGAGCTTTGTTGTGCGGGCATTGTGATTGCACGTGCCAGGTGGTATATCCAGGGCCGGAAGTGTGAGGCACCGGCGCAGGGCTTCGGGTGCCTGTGGTTAGCCGAGAGGGGGCATTGTTCGGCGATGCTGCCGCTTGGGAGTAGTTGCTTGCGTCGGTGATTACAGCCATACGGATCAGAGGGCATGGGCAACGCGCTATAGAAAGAGGCAGTGGGGCTCTATGAATCGGCTCCACTGCCTGTATGGTCTTGCGCGCCTTGCGCGGATGCGCATTGGACGATGCGCTCCAGGCACGCCTCTTAGCCTGTTTGTGCGTGTCACACCTTGTCGGGTTCCGGCACTTCGAAGCCCGCGCGGTTCGGGTCCTTGAGCAACCGGTTGGCCGCGACGGCGTGCTGACCCGTATGGGTCTCGGTCCTGGGATCGAAGGTGAGCCAGGGTCCGACGGTATAATTCACCTTGTCTTCCGGAATGCCAACGCCGTCCCTCATGATCTCGTGCAGTTTCATGAAGTGTTCGTAGGCATCCTTGTTGTCGCCGAAGCTGCCCGCTTTAGCATTGAAAGGCACTCTTCGGCCCAGACGGTACGAGTTGTTCATGAGGTGGCCCACGACACAGCCTCGATGGGCGTCGACGGCGTTGCCGTTGGCCATGCTCGGATCACCGGCCCGGCAGGCGGCGATGAAGCTGCCCCAGTTGCCGCCCGGGGTGACGTCGCCGCTGGGGATATCGAAGCTTTCCCCTTTGTCACTGCCCTTGGGGTAATACTTGCCCCGGATGATCTTACCGCCGTCCTCGAAATAGTATTCATTTTCGACCTGACGCTGATAGCCGTCATAGTTGACGTTACGGACGTTGAAGAAGACCCATTGTCCGTTGGGATATTCGGCCATGCCAAACATGGTGTTCGGCGTTTCTCCCTGGTCTTCCCACTTAAAGCGGCCGCCGAGCGCCATGGCGCGGATCGGATGCGTAAGACCTTTGTCCAGCGCCCAATAGGCCATGTCGAGCTGATGGGTGCCCTGATTGTTCATGTCGCCGTTACCGGTTTCCCAGAACCAGTGCCAGTCGTAATGAACGTAATTGTCATGATATGTGTCGATGACGGCGGGGCCGCGCCACAGATTCCAGTCCAGGTTATCCGGGGGCGCTTCCGGGCTGTCGAAGCCGATGCCGCTTCGAGGTTTGCAGCAATAGCCGTAAGAGATTTTCAGCTTGCCGAACTTGCCGGAGCGAATGAGATCGTGCAGGCCGGCGTTGCGGGAACTGCTTCGTCTCTGAGTTCCGTGTTGGATAACAACCCCATATTTCTTTTGCGCCTCAACAACGACACGGCCTTCCTTGATGTCGTGGCTCATAGGCTTTTCCACGTAGACGTGCTTGCCCGCCTGGGCAGCCCAGATTGTCATCAGCGAATGCCAGTGGTTCGGGGTGGCGATGGAAATGGCGTCGAGGTTCTTATCCTCGAGCGCCTCCCGCACATCGGTGACGCCCTTGCAGGTGAACTTGCCTTTGACCATATTCTTTAGGCCGTTCATCTTGCCTTCCAACACGTTCTTGTCCGGGTCGATAAGGTAGGCTACCTCGACGTTGTCCTGGTCAAGCCAGCCCTTGATGTGGCTGCCGCCGCGCCCATGGACGCCTGCAACCGCGATACGCAGGCGGTTGTTTGCGCCGAGTACACGGGGAGTTGCCGCGGTGCCGCATACGGTGAACGCAGCTCCGGCCGCCAGTGAGGATTTCAGGAATTCTCGTCTTGTTGTGTTTGCCATGGGGGGACTCCTATTGAGTTAACAAGTAAGCGATTCATCAACGTATCGTACCCGGCGCGGAGCAATGTTGAGCCGGGGCACGCGACTCGCAGTATGTCGGCACCAAGCAACATGAAAGACCAGCATACCGTATCTGGTGCCAGATTTCAACACCAGGGTTCATGAAAAAGCCGGTAAACGCGCAGGACAGATAACAGATGGTCCAGCGTGGAGTTGTCTGAGGTTGCGTTGTTGGGGATTTGGGTATGACGGCTCATGGACCCGGCGGCGGTGCGGCGGGCCGTGAACGCTTGTGCGCAGCGTAAGCAGCTTGCGTTGGGGCCATCGCTATGGTACAATTCTGCGAATTGGATCACGGAGACTGACTATGAAGTTCACCAAAATGCACGGTTTGGGTAACGATTACGTCTATGTCAATTGCTTTGAGGAGCACGTGGAAGAGCCTGCGCATCTGGCCCGGGTGGTCAGCGATCGGCATACGGGTATCGGCAGCGACGGACTGATACTGGTGTGTCCGTCGGATACGGCGGACGTGCGGATGCGGATCTTCAACGCCGACGGCTCCGAGGCGGAGATGTGCGGCAATGGTGTTCGCTGTGTGGCCAAGTACGCATACGAACACGATTTGGCGGATGCCGGTACCGCCTTTGCGGTGCCCGGTCAGCAGTCGTTCCCGGCTTCGCTCAACGTGGAAACCGGCAACGGCATCCTCACTTTGGGTCTGCTAACCGACGGGGACGACAGAGTACAGAAGGTCTGCGTGAATATGGGCCAGCCGATCCTTGAGCCGGCAAAGATTCCCGTCGGGTTGTCAGGGGAGAGTGTTATCGACCAGCCTATTCCCATAGAGGGAGAAGAGCTATCCATGACGTGCGTTTCCATGGGCAATCCACATGCAGTGTTTTTCTGCGAGGATGTGGGGGCGATCGAGCTTGCTAAGATCGGTCCGGTAATCGAGAATCACGAACTGTTTCCCAATCGAACGAACGTGCATTTTGTTCAGACCGACGAACCTGCGGCGTTTACCATGCGGACGTGGGAGCGCGGCAGCGGCATTACCATGGCGTGCGGCAGCGGAGCCTGTGCGTGTGCGGTGGCGGGAGTATTGGCGGGTCGGCAGGCGCGTCTATGCACGGCACATTTGCCGGGCGGGGATCTCGAACTGAACTGGTCCGAGCAGGATAACTGCGTTTATATGACGGGTCCGGCGGTCGAGGTTTTTCAGGGGCAGTTGCTGCTGTAAAAAGCAAGCACGGCGTGCGCAGAATCCTCGATATTGCGAAATAGAGATTGTACAGCCGGTCTTCATACCTCACTTATTCACGCCTGGTGTTCGCAAGCACAGACTTTCAGGTGGCCGTCTTATCAGGCAATCCGCTTCCAGCTTAAGGGACCTGCATTATGATCCGAAAACACGTCATATGTGTTGCCGTAGAGCAACATCGAATGTTGTGAGCGCACATCAAAGGTGCGGCTGAGGCAGGTGCACGGCAGCGGCCGCGAGGCAATGAGGTCGGGCAGGAAGATGAAGAAGAAGCGCATTCTTGTCGTCGACGAGGATCAGGTAATACTGGATTCTCTTTGCGACTTTCTATCGGCTGAAGGCTATGCGGCCGTCGGTGTGGCAAGTCGGAGGGCGGCTCTGGAGCGGCTCAGTGGGGAGGACTTTGGCCTGATCATCACAGACCTGAATCTGCCCGATGGGAGTGGGCTCGAACTGCTGGAGGCGGTGACGATCGAGCATCCGCATACGGTTGTCATCGTGATTGCAGGATATGGGACGATAGAGAGTGCGGTGCGGGCGATCAAGCTTGGGGCCTATGACTATCTGACAAAGCCGGTGATCGACGATGATTTGCGGATGGCGGTAGCGAGGGCGTTGAAACAGCAGTCACTCATCAGTGAAAACGAGGATTTACGTCTGCAACTGCAACGCAAACGCAGTCTGGACAGCATTATCAGCCAGAACTACAAGATGATGCGTATCTTCGAATTGGTCGAGGCAGTTGCCGACACCTCGGCGACGGTTTTGATGACTGGTCCTTCGGGAACGGGCAAGAGCATGCTGGCCAGAGTGATACATCAGCATTCGAGTCGGCGGGACCAGCGATTTGTTGAGGTCAGTTGCGGTGCGATTCCGGAAACGCTCCTGGAGAGCGAATTGTTCGGGCACGTCCGCGGTTCTTTCACCGGCGCCGTCGTCGACAAAGCGGGAAAATTTGTGGCGGCAGACGGAGGCACGATCTTCCTCGACGAAATATCGAACGCTTCGCCCGGTCTGCAGACGAAACTGCTGCGCGTTCTGGAGAACAAACGGTTCGAGCCGGTGGGGAGCAATCAGACGATAACCGTTGATACGCGGGTGCTTCTGGCGTCCAATCGAAGGCTTGAAGAAGAGGTGCGCCGCGGCAGATTCCGGGAAGATCTGTTTTACCGTATCAATGTTGTGACTATTGACCTGCCGCCCTTGTGGGAGCGTATCGGAGATGTGCGACTGCTGGCGGAGTATTTTCTCGAAGTATACTCTCTGCGCCATCGGAAGCGCATCTTGCGATTTACGGACGAAGCCATCGAGCGTCTCGAACGTTACGGCTGGCCCGGGAACGTCCGAGAGTTGGAGAATGTGGTGGAGCGAGCAGCCTTATTGAGCAAAGGCACATTCGTCGGGGTTGATGACCTGCCCGATAAACTCCTGCAGCCGTCGAATGAGTTGGGGGCATGCGGTGATGAAATGCCGTTGAAAGAAGCGATGGTGCGGCACGAAGCGGCCCTGATTCGGTCGGCTCTGCGCCGGCATAACTGGAATCGCAAGGAGACGGCTGAGGCACTCGGCATTAATCGGACTACGCTTTTCAAAAAGATGAAGCAGTATGGTCTCTACGCCGAGGCGCGGCAACTGGGGCTGCTATAGATCTCAAGGGAAAGCAGGCGGGAGTATGGAGGGACGGGCCATAGAGTTATCTGCGCCAATCCGCTTTTCGGACCATCAACGGCGGCATTTGTCTGTGTTTGACTTTGCGCTGCGGGTTATTGGTGCAGCTTCGGCTGCTGGGATACCAGCGGATCACAGGACTTGTTTGCAACGATGAATCTGTTTTGCGCGACTTACGAAACATACAGCACCCTTTTACTCCGAAGCCATGATACAACCATTCGACCCTCCTCCTATCGGTCAACTGCACAACCGACTTAATGCACCGGCAAATCTTTGTAAATGATTTGCCGTGCCTTCTCACGGGCGGCCCAAACGTGCCAGCAGGGGGAAATTGCGGGCGGTCCGAATAGAGCGCATCGGGGGACGGAGTGTGCGCAGCGGCTTGGCAATTACATGGTCCGTAGTTGTTCAGAGGAGCGAACTGTGTCTCCTGACTCGCCGGGCCGCCGTCCGGTAATGCTCTCGTGCCGGATAAGAGCGGGCAATGAGGGCGTTTTGATGCCGCTGGTCGGGAATTCTGCTCAAACAGCAGCGTTTTGCAGACGATAGAAGGATACGACACGCGGTTCGGTCCCGATTGACCGGACGATTTTGAGATGCTGTATATCGCAGCGTCCATGCCGGTCAGTTACTGTCTGGAAACGCGGTGAGGCCGCAGGATATTGGAAACGGTATGAGAAATACTATGGTGCAATGTTGAAGTGCCGAATCTACACTTTGGTAGTCTTCGCCGGCTTGATGCTGACTGGCATCAGTTGGGATATGTCTTCGGGAACCAGAAAGAGAGGACCGGTCGAGGCGCTTGCGGCAAACGTGCCAGAGAATCCTGTACCGTCCGAAGGATGCGATGGGAGTCGGTGTGAGCAGACTTGTTTTCGAGATGTTGACACTGGTGAAGCGGAAAGGCCAATTGTCTGGATAAGTCGGTAGGGGCGTAAATTGCACAAAAGTGGGGATATGCATCGATTATGAGACGCAAGTTCAAAACGGCGATCCAGCACAAGCTGATTGCCATCATCATGGCCACTTGCATGGCCGCGATTGCGGTGAGCAGCGTCGTTCAGGTGCTGCATCAGCGGAATGCGCAGTATGCGAGGGCGGTCAACAGCATATCCTGCTATGCACACATCATAGGCGACAGTTGTCGCGGCGCATTGGAATCATATGATGCCGAAACGGCGGCGGATATTCTACAATCTCTGAGAGCGGAGCCGTCGATTGTATTTGCGTGTATGTACGACCGCGATGGCGGCGTTCTTGCGACGCACAAGAACGTCCACGTGGAAGACGCTTTCTCGGTTCCCGCATGCGAGGGGGAACGGTGCTGGTTCGAGGGCAGTTACCTGAAGATCTTCGAGAGACTGCGTGAAGATGATGCACTTATCGGGACGGTATTTCTCCAGATGGATCTGCGCGAGACGGATTCTCAGTTCTGGGCGGAAATGCGGGCGGTCGTTCTCGTTGCCATAGCAGCGTTAGGGATGGCTTATCTCGTCTCCTGCAAACTACAGCGGATCATCAGCGCCCCGGTCCGGGAGTTGGCAGAAGTGGCCCGAGCTGTTTCCGAAGATGAGGACTACTCTCGACGGGCTGTGAAATCGAGCAATGACGAACTCGGCCTGTTCGTTGACGCCTTTAACGACATGCTGGAGCGCATCGAGCATCGCGAAAGACAACTGGTCGAGGCGAAGGCGGAACTGGAGACGAAAGTCGAAGAGCGTACAGCAGAACTATCGGCGGCCAACAGCCAACTCAAGGAGGAGATCGTGCGACGGGCCGGTGTGGAAGCGTCGTTACAGGATATGAACGACAGGTTGAGTGAATCCAACCGTCAATTGCAGGAGTTCACATACGTCGCGTCACACGATTTGAGAGAACCGACAAGAAAGATAACAGCCTTCGGGCAGTTGCTCTGGGAATCTCTAAAAGACAAGCTCGACGACGACGACCGGGAGAACCTTACGTTCATGGTGGACGGTGCTGATCGGATGCAGCAGATGATTGAGGCATTGCTCGAATACTCGCGCGTAACGACCAAAGGTGTGGATTTTGGACCGGTCGATCTTGATGAAATCGTGCGGCAGTTGGAGAGCGTGGAGTTGGCTGTCATGATTGAGGAGAGCAATGCGCGCATCAACGTTCCGGAGCCGCTCGGCGCCGTGCAGGGCGATCCTGCGCAGATACGACAGTTGCTTCAGAACCTGGTTTGCAATGCAATCAAGTACAGGGGGGAGGGCGTGATCCCTGAGATCACGATCCGATCGATTCGGCAACAGAACGGCCGGCTACGCGTTGAGGTACAGGACAACGGCATCGGCATAAAACGCGAGCAGACGGAGAACGTCTTTGTGATGTTTCGACGGCTGCATGCCCGGTCGGAATACGAGGGTACGGGTATCGGGTTAGCGGTCTGCAGAAAGATTGTTGAGCGACACGGCGGCCAGATAGGCGTCGAGTCCGTCTACGGCGACGGTTCGACTTTCTGGTTTACGTTGTCGGCGGACGGATCCGGCCAGCCGGTTCGTGCAGACGATACACATCGGGTCGGAGCAGGCTGCAGCACAGTGGAGTAAGAGCATGATGAATTCGTTTGTGATACTATTGGTGGAGGATGACCCGGCCGATCAGAAGCTGGCAAAGCAGGCGTTGAGCAGTCAGTCGATAGACGTAATGCTGCATGTGGTTCCCAGTGCCGAGGAGGCTTTGAGATATCTTGCACGGAGCGAGGAGGGCGATGTAGAAAGCCCGTGGCCGCATTTGATCCTGTTGGATCTGAACATGCCCGGTATGGGCGGCCGGGAATTTCTTATGCATGTCAAGTCCAGGCCGCGTCTCTGCACAATTCCGGTGGTAGTCCTGACAACCTCGGATTCGGAGGAAGATATCCAGGCGTGTTATGCGATGCAGTCGGCGGGGTATGTACAGAAGCCTTCGGGCGGCGATCTGAAGCGAATCATGGAGAATCTATTGATGTACTGGTTCGGCTACGGTGCGGTTGTTCAAGGGCCTCAGTCTGTTGTGCGGAGTCAGAACGTCTGCGACGCCACTGTGGTGCACGAGGCGGGCGGCGCAAATTGGAAAGGATAAGGACGATGGACCTGTTTCAGGAAGTCATAATATTGCTGGTCGAAGATGATCGCGGCGATCAGAAGCTGGTGGCCAAGGCACTGAGCAACGATCGGATTGCGAATGAGCTTCGCGTGGCCGACAGTGCGGAAGATGCGGTGGCGTATTTGCGTCGGAGCCAGGAGGGGGATACACAGTCGCCGTTTCCCGATCTGATCCTACTGGATTTGAACATGCCGGGCATGGGCGGTCAGGAGTTTCTGCGATGGCTCAAATCCGAGCCCGGATTGGCATCCATCCCGGTGGTCATATTGACGACATCAGACGCCGAGAAGGATATCATCGAGAGTTTCAAGTTTCAGGCAGCCGGTTATATCAAGAAACCCGGAAGTCTCGAAGGCTTCCATGAAGTCCTGCACAATGTTACCGGTTATTGGTTTGTCATTTGCAAAAGAGCCCCACATGCTGATGAATACAGACAAAGAGCGAATATGTGTCCTGCTGGTTGACGACGACCCCGCGGATCGCCGGCTTGTCGAAATGCCGCTCAAGCAAACGTGCGATTCGGTGGTCTTCGAGGTAACGGCAGTCGGCACGCTTTCGGAAGCAGTCCGGCACCTGGAAGCGGTGCGCAGTGATATCGTTCTGCTCGATCTCGGACTGCCCGACAGCTACGGTTTGGAGACAGTACAGAAGGTGCACGAGGTCAGCGGCGAGGTTCCCGTAATTGTGCTGACGGGGGCGGCCGACAGCGAACTAGCGCTGGAAGCCATTCGCAACGGTGCTGAGGATTATCTCGTAAAAGGCAAGTCACTGGAGTTCGCACTGGTACGGATTATCCGTTATGCGGTGGAGCGCAAACGGGCGGAGCGCAATTTGAGCAAGCTTCTCAAGGATCTGGAAGACACGAATCGGGAGTTGAACGATTTCGCCTCGATCGTGTCGCACGATCTGAAGGCTCCGCTGCGCGGCATAAAGACACTGGCCGAATGGATCATGGAGGACAATATCGACAGGCTGACCGAAGAAGGCAAGGAGCAGATGGAATTACTGGCCGATCGCGTAGATCGCATGCATAAGCTGATCGATGGGATTCTGCACTATTCGAGGGTGGGCAGGCAGAAGGAGCAGACATCGACAGTGCACCTCGATACGCTGGTTCCGGAGATATGGGACATGCTCTCGGCGCCCGTCGATATTTATTTTTCCATTGAAGGCGAACTGCCTGTTGTGGTTTGCGAGCATACGCGCATATCGCAGGTATTTCAGAATCTGCTGAGCAATGCAGTCAAGTATATGGACAAGCCGGAAGGGCGAGTGCGGGTCGGTTGTGTCGAAGACGAGGACATGTGGAAGTTCCACGTAAGTGACAACGGTCCCGGCATTGCTGAAAAGTACTATGAGAAAATCTTCAAGATGTTCCAAACGCTCTCGGCGACAGACGCTTATGAAAGCACGGGCGTCGGGTTGACGGTTGTGAAAAAGATTGTCGAGATGTACGGGGGGAGAATATGGCTGGAGTCCGAGGTGGGCGCGGGTACGACATTCTACTTTACTTTTCCAAAACAACATGTGGAGGCTGGCTGTGCGTGATTCGAGGCCAATACTGTTAGTTGAAGACGATATGGTCGATGCGATGGCCGTACGACGGGCGGTGCGCGATCTGAAACTGGAGAATTCATTGGTTCATCGATCCAACGGAGAGGAAGCGTTAGAGTATCTGAACGAATCAGCCGGTTCGCAGCCTTGCCTGATACTGCTGGATCTCAATATGCCGCGAATGAATGGTTTTGAGTTCCTCGATGTGCTAAAGGCGAGCGATCGGCACCGTAAGATACCGGTAACGATACTGACGACGTCAAGCGAACGAGGAGATATCGAGCGGTCTTTCGATCTGGGGGCGGCCGGCTACATGGTTAAGTCCATTGACTATGCGAGTTTTCTGGAGACGATGCGTGCCGTGCACCGCTATTGGGCGGTCAGCGAAATACCAGCATGTGCGCAGGCGGAGGGGACTGCACATACTTGTGCTGCGACGGATGGCACAAGGGGTGTGAGAGAGTGAGAGCAACGGAACGTGATGAGAAAACATGTGGCGGATCGGACGGCCGAACGGAGTAGTATGAAGCAGACGCATCAAGAGAAACGCGAAGAACGGCATAAAGGGGGTCGCAAATGCAGGACGAACGGTCAATACTATTGGTAGAAGATGACCGCATTGATGCGATGGTTGTGCGGCGTGTGTTGAAAGGGCATTGTGCGTCGGTGCACGTTGTTCATGTTGCGGATGGCTGCGAAGCTCTGGAGGTATTGACGGCCGATCGAAAGAGCATGCCAGAGGCTATTATACTGGATATGCACGCACCGCGTATGAGCGGACTGGAGTTCCTCGATGCCGTCAAACAGGACGCGGACCTGGCTTCGATACCCGTCATTGCGCTAAGCGGTTCGGATGAAGCCGAAGATAAACAGAAGGCACTGGAGGCCGGGGCATGCGCATATGTTGTGAAATCGACAGACTTCGAGGAGTTCTCGGAGTCGCTGCGAATAATCGAGCATTTCATGCGAGACGCGAGCAAGTTGCCGACAAGGGGGTAAGACAAATGGGCGACGTGAAGTACAAGTTGTTGCTTGTCGAAGACGACAAGCTGGACCAAAAGGCGTTTGAGAGGTTCGTGAAAGCGGAGGAGTTGCCATATGATTGCACGACGGCGGGGTCCGTCGGCGAGGCGAAGCAAGTGCTGAAGGATTCAAGTTTCGATGCGGTCATCTCAGACTATTCGCTAGGCGACGGCTCAGCTCTCGATGTGTTGGCAATGGTGAAAGATGCGCCGGTCATTCTGGTTACCGGTGCGGGCGATGAAGATGTGGCAGTTCAGGTCTGGCAGGCAGGTGCGTACGACTATCTCACAAAGGACGTGGATCGAAGCTACCTTAAGGCACTTCCCATAACCGTTGAAAACGCAATTCGACACAAGCGCACGGAGGACCATCTGCGACTGCTTTCCGGGGCGATCAGGAGCACGGACGACAGCGTATATATTACCGATCTGGACGACAAGATTGTCTTTGTCAACCGTGCGTTCTGTCGGACGTACGGATACAAGGAAGAGGAGATTGTCGGCAGAGAAGGGAGCATTCTCTGGGCCGGCAATGAAGCGACGCATGGGACCAGGAGCGTATTCCAGAGCCGAGCCATCGGCAGCAGTTGGGAGGTAGGTTTCTATCACAAACGCCAGGACGGCAGCATTTTTCCTGTTTCACTGTCTCGGTCTATCATCAAGGATACGAAGGGACGTGATATGGCGATTGTGGGCGTGGGGCGCGATATTACCGATCGTATTCTCGCCGAAGACGAACTCCGAGGCGCCAATGCCAAACTCGAAAAGCAGAATCGTCTTCTTAACGAAATGGCCATCGCGGTGGGCAAGTCGCTCGATACGATGCTATCGCAGAATCGGACGGAAGACGCCAGGGGCCTCATTCATGATTTTCACGATTTGCTATCTGTGAGCGGTGGTCGAGCGAGGTTGGAGAGGCAGGAGTTCCCCCTCGATACGGCGATTTCAAATGTGTCAGAAGCGCTTGCGTCACTGGCCGGTGAAAGGCAATTGACCATTGACGTATCGGGCGTGGATCCGCAGTGGATGGTTGTCGGCGACTATGTCCGCATCAAACAGGTTTTGCGCAGTCTGCTGGTATGCGCAATTGATGGGAGCAGGGACGGCGGCCGAATTGGGGTGCAAGTACGCCCGGCGGGGCCTGATTTCGTAGTGGAGATACAGGGCGATGACCTCGCTGGGGGCCCGGACGGCCTCGGGGATGTACTCAATGCCTTCGAACATGTGCAGATGGCCAAGTCGGAACAGAGTAGTTCACTCAATCTGGGGCCGGCTATTGCCAAGGAGTTGATTGAGATGCACGGCGGGCGAATCTGGGTTAAGACGACCCAGGAAAGTCATGGGGCCGTGTGCTTCACCTTGCCGCAAGGGACCGCGGTCCAGAAGTGTTGCGTATAGATAAACAGCGGGTAGTCGCTGGTTCCGGAAGGAGTGGACAGAGACCATACGCTTTTCGTTTCATCGACGACTTGCCCGCTGAATCGGCCGCGTTGCCTGCGATTGCGGGGGCGCGGTAATCGCAACCGCCAGGTCCGGGACGGGCTGTATCACTCACCTTCATAGCGTATGACCAATACGGGGCCGGGGAGAAGGACCTCGATTCCGTGATGTGTTGTGTCGGACAGAAGCATCAGCGTATTTGCTCCGCTGCAGAGATGTTGAGGATCGACATCCGCAACTGTAAACACGACATCGTGAATTGCTTTGTGCGAGGTGATGTCGTACGCATGGCCGTTTATCCTGAATGGCTTATCTACCGATCCCTCACCGCCATCCCATATCTTGATCATCAGTCGAGCCCTACTGATATTTGACATGTCGGCAGGCAGTTCGATGGTCGCCTTCTTCACGCGCGAGGCACGAGACCAGAATGGCACCGGCATATCGGAGCACCGGTACATTCGTACGCGACTTCTACCTTCGGCAAATGAGAGGCCTGCTGTCGGTTCTGTCGCGTACTTGAGACCGCTCTTGAGATGCACTACGGCGCGTACGGCCATTGGCTGGGGTTGGCTGGGGATCATCGCAGCGTTCCAGGAGACTGTGTATGGTGCAACGGAAGCCGTCCCGACATGGTTGCGAGGCAGGCGGTTCTGCGTATATCCATGCCAGTCATTTTGGCGGTCGTCGCCGTTGTCGTCGAATCCGAAGTAGCGGGCGAAGTAATCTACAGATAGGATATGTGGTTCGAGGTTCTTCGGGTATGACAGGGACAGCCGGATCGTGTCGCCAACTGCTACCGGATCGCCTTCCACGGCCACTGCGGCACTGAACTTGTCCAGTCCGGCGGCTTTGAGGTCTGCATGGTCGGGCTGGAGATAGCAGCGCAACGCGGCATTATCCAGGATGAAATGTCCCCAGAAAGATTTCCCGCGATCGCACGCGAATTGCAGGGCATTGGCGCCGCGGACGAGGTGGCGAACCTCTACGGGGATCGTGGGGTAGTCGTACGTGCAGTTTCCGGCGGCGGTACCCACCTCGGGCAGATCGTAACGCTGTTTGCCGTTGAGGTAGAAGCGTTTGTCGGCTGTATGCGGGTGGCCGCCCCATATTTCCAGATACAATTCGCTCGAACGTAAGGCAAACAGGTCCTCATCTATGTGAATGAGGGCGAGGCCGTTTGCTCTGGCTTCGCTGCGTCTGCCGAAGTTCTCGTTCAGGCTCAGTTCGGTGTCGTTTACGCGAAGACGGCCGCGACAGTTGCTGATGCGTTCGTCCCACTGTGCCCAGTAATCTCGGTAGAAGCCGCTTTGGACGGCGTTTTCCGCGTTGGCGACGGGGCTTATGCACAGCATGAGTACCGCTATCAGGATATTGTGTTTCATCTTCGACGCTTCTCGTTGTGTTCTGTTATGGTTGTGCTGGTTCTGCAGTGAGCTACGATCGTTCGTCCAGTTTGGCAATCATCCGTTGGATGCTGAGGATTCGGTTGCTGTGCGGTGGATGCGACGAGAGGTATGCGCTGAGGTCGCTGTCCTGTTGGTCCGTATTCAGTTCGGCCAGACGCGAGAGCAGGCGTATCGCTCCATTGGGGTCGTACCGTGCCGTCTTTGTGAGCCGAACAGCGAGTCTATCTGACTCGGTCTCCAAATCCTGCGAATAGGCGCTTTCGAGGAACTGTATGCCGACGCGCTTGAGCCATCCGCCGAGCACACTGCGGGCAGGTGTGACGCGGGCGGCGGCTGAGACGGCCGATTGACTCATAATTCGCTCCATCGCGTGGCCGCGAATAACGTGGGCCATCTCATGACTGAGCACGAAAGCCAATTCATCCTTATCGCGCTTACTGAGTTCGATAAGCGAGCGTGTGATGAATATGAAACCGCCCGGAAGTGCGAAAGCATTGGGCTTGCCCTGCTCGACACATTCGAAGCTGAACGTACGATAGCGATTGGCAACGCATTTGGACAGACGCGATCCGATTTTCTTCAACAGGGCTCGGATTTTCGGGTCCGTATCGAGAGCCAGTTGGCATCGCACCTCAGACGCGAGATCGCGGCCGACTTCGTTTTCGGTCTTGATTGCATCGGCCTCGGTGCCTGTGGCAGAATGCCATACCCATTTGGCTTTGCGGACTTTCGGGCCGAGTTTTTTTCCCAAATTGTAGAAGGTACCACTCATATTGCGTATATGCGTGTAATCCAAAGAAGCAACTGGTTTTCATTTTTCCCGCTACGCATGACGGACCCAGCGGAGTATTTCGCGCAGGCCCGGGCGTTTTCCGTACATAAGAATGCCGGTGCGAAAGACCTTTGCGGCCGCCCACATCGTAATTGCCAGACCGAGCACGAGCACAACGAGCGAGGCGCCTATTTCAATCGCAGAGATATCTTCGCTGGCGGAGATGCGCAGCATCATGACCATCGGGGTTAACGGCGGAAAGAAGGACAGCGCCCGGGCAAGCAGGCCGTCCGGTTCCTGGGCCAGTTTCATCCACGCCAGCAGAGGCAGGATGAATACCAGCATGATCGGCATCATCAGTCCCTGGGTCTCCTTGAGCGTGTTGCAGACGGAGCCGACGCCGGCGAGCAGGGAGGTGAACAGGAGAAATCCGGGGAGGAAGTAGAGCACGAAATACACGAGCATTGCGGGCGGCACATCGACCTGGAAGCCTTTGTAGCGTGCGGCGGCAAAAGCTGCTCCTCCCCAGATGCCGACTACCGTCAGTCCGATACCGGCCAACCCCACGATCTTGCCCGTCATCAACTGGAACGGACTGACCGCTGAGAGAAGCACTTCAATGACGCGAGAGCCCTTCTCTTCGATTACGCTGCTGATCATGTGCTGGCCGGTGCCGATCATACCCATGAACATTAGGTACATGAAGAAGAAGGGCACCATCATCTTCATGATCTTGTCGCTTTGTTTCTGCACCTTCTGCTTGCCGGCCGTTTCGCCCACTTCAATGGTCACAACGGACACCCGGCGGATTCTGCTTAGCAGTTGGGCGGAGATATCTTCAACTTCGCATCGCCGATTGATCACCGCCGTTCTCAGCAGATGCTCAACGGAGCCGAGTCTGTCGAGATTGGATGCTTTGGGTTTGTAGGTGTAGAAGTGTATTTGACCATCGCCGGCGATGATGTTGGGGTCGATCACTGCATAGACATCCGTTTTTCCTTCTCGCAGCCGGGCTTTGCCTCTTGCCTCAATGTCTTTGCGATCGTCGTTTTTCGCATCGAGCATGGAGAGGACCAACTTGCGGTCCGGATCGGCCTGGTTGCGTTCGGCCACAGCCGAGCGAATCTCTTGTGCGAGTTGGGCGGAATGATCTGTCACTTCGACTCGCAACGGCGGTCGGGTTCCGCTCGGACCTCGCGATATGCGACCGGTGAAGAATATAATGCCGGCTACGATCACCGGGGCCATCAGGACGCCGAGGATGAAGGTCTTTGTCCTGACCGTTTCGGCGTACTCGCGTTGTGCCACTCTAAGAATCTTTCCCATCTCGTCCAACCATGCTGACAAAGATCTCGTGAAGCGAAGGGATTTTCTCCTCGAAAGACCGCACGCGAACGCGCCTGGCGATATCCAGCAGCAGTTCCTGTGTATCGCCATCTTCGGCCAGAGCGATCTCGATTCTATCGGCGTTTCGAGTAACGGCCGTAACGCCGGGCAGAGTCCGAATGAAATCTGCATTTCCTTCGATTCGGACCGACACCGCGGAGAGCCTGTTCTGTTCTCGAATCCGGGCCAAGGGTCCGTCCAGGACCACTTTTCCTTTGTTGATCAAGATGATATCGTCGCACAAGGTCTCGGCCTCATGCATGGCGTGCGTCGAGAAGATGACCGTTCGTCCGGCATCCTTCATTTCGCGAATGATCGCTCTAAGGAGATCGGTGTTGAGCGGGTCGAGGCCCGAAAACGGCTCATCCAAGATGAGCAGATCGGGGTCATTGATGACAGTGACGGCGAACTGAAGCTTTTGATGCATCCCGCGACTGAGTTCCTCGACCTTCTTGTCCGCCCAGTTTGACAAGTCGACACGCTTGAGCCATTTGGCCACCTGCCGGCCCAGAGTTCGGTTTTCGACGCCCTTTAGCGAACCGAAATACGACAGCACTTTGGCCGCTGTCATTTTGCGATACAGGCCTCGTTCTTCGGGCATATAGCCGACTTGCGACCTGGCCGCACGGGCCGAACTGTTGCCCAGCACCGCGATCCGTCCCGCATCGGGCTGAATGATATCCATAATCATTCGGATTGTTGTCGTCTTGCCCGCCCCGTTGGGGCCGAGAAAGCCGCAGACCGTGCCGGCTGCTATATGTCCGGTCACATCTGCAACAGCTTGCACCGGGCCGAAGGACTTGTTCACATTTTCGAGGACTACGGCTTCCATAGATTAGAAGAGCGAAAGAAGATCGTGCTGTACCGTTTCGGTTGCAGCGAATGTGCATTCAATCCTTTCTGATCCTGCCAATGCTGCACGAGCATACCGCCAATGGGCGTAGCGTGTCAAGAGAGCCATAGCAGTACCTATTGCCGTAAGGGCGAGGAATGTGATGCGGTCCGAAAGGGTGAGAGTACGGGGGATTGCTATTTGTTCTCGTCCAACTGATCTTGAGAGGGCTTCTTCTTATATACTCGAACATAATCCACGGACAGGTGGTCCGGCAGATCGGCCTGCTCGATGTCGCCAGCCCATTTGCCGACCTCAAGGCTCAATATGATGTATTCGGGACGATGGGAAACGCCCTTGTCCGTCCGCCATGTCTGGTTCCCATCGACGTAGAAGACGTATTGTTCTTCCGTCCAGAGTAAGCCGAATGTATGCCAGCCTTCTTCCAAGCCAGGGACGGTTACTGTCGTGCCGGTGGTCTTATGCTCCTTGCCATAGCCGTCCCAATGCAGGTTATGGTGTACGCGCGGGCCATCCTTTCGCAGATACTCGAAAATATCGATTTCCGTTCCCGCTTTCCGGGGATTGCCGAGGGGTTTGCCCAGAGTCGGGCTCTGAAGCCAGAATGCCGACCAATGCCCAATCTGCTTCTGCAGTTTGGCGCGGCACTCGAAATAGCCAAATGCGGTTTCGAACTTACCCTGCGTGCCTATCATTGCCGTGTGGCAGGTGTCGCCGCGGCGTTTGGTGGTCAGGATCAGGTGGCCGTTGCCGTCCAGCGCCACTGTATCTTTGACGTTGACGGCGTCTCGGCGTGGTCCGAGCGCGCGGTAGTCCCATTTGTCCGTATCCAGCTTCTCTCCCTCAAATTCATCCGCCCAGAATAATTCGTATTGTTCGCCAACAGGCAACCTGTTGCGGCTACCTGTGGAATCGGTGTTTCCACTGCAGGATGCCACGAGCAGGGTCGTGCTCGAAAGTGCGATGATGAGAAGGATGCCGTGCGTCTTCATTATATGTGTTCTCCATCGTGCATATTGGCAAATCTGAATCAAACGAGCGTAAGCATAAAGGCTATGGCGGTGTCTGGTCAAGGCCGACCATCTGCAGTGTGCTCGTGCCTGGTAAGATCGCAGTATGCGATACAAGTGCGCAACAGCTAATTCCCTGAGCATGATCGCAATCGCCGGTTCTTCATAATGATCAGGATAGTACCAAGGATGCCTGCTACAACCATGCCGTAGTCCTGTGGGACTCCCAATCGCAGAGCTGCAGAAAAGCCGATCAGGGACCAAAGGAACGGAATAATCAGTACGTACATTGGCACAGGTGTAGATGTCCAGAGCAACAGCCCGAATGTGAAGATGACCGTGGGGCAGGGCGCTACTCCGAAGACGGGGCAGCGCGGGTACATGTGCCCAAATAGCGCGCCTATGGCAGGGTAGATTGCCATGGCGTAGACTATAAAGGCCACCCCAACGAGAGGAATCGGTCTGCGTTTGAAAGAAAAACGAAGTTTTCCATAGACGCAACCGGCTATGATAAAGATCAGGCCCTGAGCGACGAACATCGCTCCGAAAAAGCGCGCTGCCGGATTGATCTGTGCGAAATGCATGATGTGGTAGAAGATACCGATCCAAAACCAGAACAGGGCGAGCAGGGCGACAATGACTCGGCTACGCTGTAGATCGGCCTTTCTGGCCAAAATGACGGTTATGCAGCCAAGGGCATAGGCTATGATCTGGGCGGTTGCTATGCCCGTATTATACGATTCGAATACGTCGAAGAATTCTTTAGTAGTAAAGGGTATCTGCATGGCATATTCCCGGCGTTTGTCAAGCCATGTGATCGCTGTAAAGTTGTACTTCTTGTCGCAGCTACTCTACGAACCTGGGCGCACAGCTATTGTCGAGCGGGTGAAGGCAAATCAGCCGACGAGGCCCTTGGCTTCAGTGTAACGTGCAGACAAGTAGAACGCAAATTCACTCTCTCAGGCACTTTGGTCTTCGAAAATCGCTGTCGCATTGGCGATGTGCTCCGCGCATGTGACCTGATATCCGGCGCACATTCCAGGAGCAGGTTGCTGTGAAGAAGAAAAAAATGCCCCTGAGTTCATGCGGAAGAGGAGGGAGAGGAGTCTTACTCAGGGGCTTGGGAGACTCACTTGTAACAGTACGTTAACAATATTGGCGGTTGTGTGCAACAAAAAAAGGGCGGATTTGGAAAAAAGTTCCGTTGTTTGCCTGCGCGAGGGCCAACGCGGCAATCAGTGCCTGTAAGCTATCTTGCGTTACCGTTGTGCGGTCTTGTGCCTTTTACGAGTAGAGAAGTTCTTCCACAAGGACGATCGTGAGGTGCCGGAAATGATTAGTATTCGCAACATGACAAGACGGCTGCAGAAGTGGTTTCGACCGGCGGTTCGCCCGCATACCTGCATAGACGCGCATCGCTGGGAAAGCAAAATGGAGGTCTGGACCCAATTATCGGTGCCCCGACGCGCGACCGCTCGCAAGGGATAACGCCATCTTATGGGAGGATTCACCAATGAAACGGATACTGCTGACAACCATACTGCTGATTTCAGGCGTGTGCATTGCCGGTTGCGAGATCAATACCTACGATACGTACTGTGTGCGGCGCAGGCCTGCGGCGTGTGCCCCAAGGTCGGTCGTGGTTTATAGAAGGCCGGCAGTCTATCCGCATAGCGTGATCATCAGGCCGGGAAGGCCACAGTGCCAACCGCGTTACCGGCACGGCCACTAAGGCCACATCTGCGGTTGCGGCAAGGCTGCCGCGAGTACAGACTTCTCATGCGAGTTCCGGCGGGGGAATGGAGGTCGCCGGAGCTACTCTTTCGGTTTGTAGCTGACTTCAAACCCTTGGTTCGCAAGGGGATTCCCTGCTTCGCTTTTGCGAATTTGGCCCAAAAGATGCGTCATAAGACTGTTGGCACATGCGCACAGGAAGGTTAATATATATTACTGAATCGAAATGTTCAGATTGTGTGTTTGTGCGGGGCATGGACTGCCTTGAGCGCGTCGGCGCATGAAAGGAAAGGACACGACTATGAAGAACCCCCTGAAGAAACTGCTCGGTGTGGTTGCGGTGCTGCTTGTTGTGCTGCTGGTTGTGATTATTGCAGTGAGCGTTTTTGCCGACAGTGCCGTCAAGAAGGGCATAGAGTACGGCGGCAGTCAGAAATTGAGTGTTCCGGTCACCGTCGGCTCAGCGAATCTTTCCGTTTTTGGCGGGAGTCTTGCACTGGGGGATTTGACCATTGCGAATCCGCAGGGCTATGAGCACAAACATTTGCTCGAACTGCCGCAAGGCAAAGTGGCCGTCGATACCGGATCGCTTCTCAGTGACACCGTGCAGATCAAACGCATCCAACTCGACGGTGTAGTTGTGGTACTCGAGCAGAAGGATTTGCTGAAGAATAACATCAAAGAGGTGTTGAATTCGCTTCCGCCGAGCGGTTCGGGCGAACCGTCGGGCAAGAAAGTCCATATTGACCTGTTGGAGATCACGAACGCAAAGGCGAAAGTGAAACTCCTGCCTGTTCCTGGCAGGGTCGACACGCTCACACTCGATTTGTCGAAGATCACGATGGAAGATCTGGGTGGCGACAAGGCGCTGGACGCCGGCGGCGTTATTGCCAAGGTTCTGGTTGCTATCGCGGGCGGTGTTGCGGAGAAGGGTACGGGTGTGCTTCCCAAGGAGATGCTGGGCTCGATCGGGACGGAGTTGGAAAAACTGGGCGCTTTGCCGGCGGCGCTGCTCGACGGCAGCGGCAAGATCATCGGGACGAGTATCGAGGCCGGCGTGGATGCCATTCAGAAAGGTGGAGATATAGGCGAGGGCGTGATGAAGGGGGTCGGCGAAGTTGGGGAGGGAGTAGCTGACGGGCTGAAGGGGCTTTTCGGCGACAAGAAGAAAGACGAATAGGCACATATCGAGATTTCTAAATCACACAAGTGCAAGAGGCCCGCTGTGTCGTTTCGTAGTTGGGCGTGCAGATAGAGTTGACCTCGGAGGTGAAAAATGCAGTGTAAAACCGTGAAGTATGTTCTCTTGACGATAGTTGTGCTGCCGGCGATTATTGCTACAGCGGAGGCGGCACAGAAGCGGTACGAACCGAACTGGCAGTCGCTGGACAGTCGACCGACGCCGGAGTGGTTCCTGGACGCGAAGTTCGGGATTTTCATTCACTGGGGCATCTATTCCGTTCCGGCCTGGGGACCTGAGGACGCCTACTCGGAGTGGTACTGGCGTCATGCGTTTAATGCAGACGGGACACTTCAGGACAATGACTGGGGCAAGTTTCACAGGGAGAACTACGGCTCGTCTCTTGCCTACAGCGTCTTTGCGCCGATGTTCAGGTGCGAGTTGTTCGAGCCGGCGGAGTGGGCCGACCTGTTTGCCAGAGCGGGGGCCAAGTACGTGGTCCTGACATCCAAGCACCACGATGGTTTCTGTCTGTGGCCCAGCGAGGAGGCGAACAAGACCTGGGGCAGGCTATGGAACAGCACGGAGGTCGGTCCGAGGCGGGACTTGCTGGGGGAACTCGGTGCAGCGGTTCGCCGCGCGAATCTGAAGATGGGGCTGTACTATTCACTGTACGAATGGTTCAACCCGCTGTGGCGCATGGATCGACAGCGCTACGTGACCGAGCATATGTGGCCGCAGTTCAAGGATGTTGTCACCAACTACAAGCCTGCCTTGATTTTCAGCGACGGCGAGTGGGACATGACGGATAAACAATGGAAATCTCCCGAGCTGCTCGCATGGCTGTTCAACGAATCGCCCGTGCGCAACGAGGTTGTGATAAACGATCGATGGGGCAAGGACATTCGGCACAAGCACGGCGGATATTATACCACGGAATACGGAGCAGGTCTCGACCAGGGCACGCATCCGTGGGAAGAGAACCGCGGCATCGGAAATTCGTTCGGCTACAATCGCAACGAGCCGCTGAGCAATTACAAGGGCGTCCGCGAACTGGTGCTGATGATGGTGGACCTTGTCAGCCGAGGCGGCAATCTGCTGCTGGACGTCGGGCCGACGGCTGACGGCCGCATTCCTTTGATCATGCAGGACCGGCTGTTGGGCATCGGACGATGGCTTAGCGTTAACGGCGAGGCGATCTATGGCACAAAGGCGTGGAATCGCAACTGTCAGTGGAGCCAGGGAGACGTGCCCGATCGTTCTTACGGCCAGCACAAGACGCAGTACAGCATTCTCGATTTGGTGGAGCCGTCTGAGAAGGGGCGGGCATCCATTGAGGTTTTCTTCACGAGCAAACCGGAGCTAATCTATGCGATTGCGCCGCGATGGCCGGGCCGTGAACTGATTCTAAGAGACGTCGATCCGAAGGACAATGCGGCCGTGACCATGTTGGGGCTTAAGCGTAATCTTTCCTGGCAGCGGAAAGGCAAAGACATTGCTGTCGATCTGTCGGAGATTTCTCCCGAGATGTTGCCCTGTCGTGACGCATATGCTTTCAAAGTTCCAATCAGGAAACCTGTGAAGAAGCCCAAACCCGCAGAGCAGCCCAGGGAACAGGAAGAAGAGCCTGAGGATGAACTCGAACGGGCTATTTTCGACGCTTTGCAGGGCATCTTCAAGTAATATGGCGGCGTAGTGTGCGAATCTGAATTGCGTATTGGGTGTATGACGCTCAATCGGCGGGTATTGCGTACAGGGCGAAGTGGTGGTCTTGAGTGACTACGGGTAGTTGCAGTACCCAGTCGGCGGGAGTCAGGACATCGGTTGTCCCGAAGGTCCGGCGTATGTTCTTCCATTGAGAAGGGGGGCGTTCTTCCCATAGCCGGCGGTAGAGTTCGGGGCGGATCTCCTCGTGCTTGAGGTTTTCAGGCGGTGGTTGCAGCAGATTCACTCCATAGACTTGCCGAAGGATGCGATCGAACATCGGCGCGGTTTCGGGTGCATAGGTGAAGAAATTGGGCGATGCCATGTCGGCGAGGATCGGTCTACGGGTGCGTAGCTGAATAAGCGGGCTGAAATGGGTGATCGTCAGGAGGCCGGGGCGTTCAGCGACGGTGGCATAGAATGGATCGTTCGTGCGATCTCGCATGGGATCGGGATGGCGCAGAAAACGGTTGACGTATTTTTCGCGTGGAAGATTGATGGCCAGGACGCCGCAGAGAGCCACAGATGCGGCCAATGCGTAGCCAATTCGCCTCGTCCTTTCTCCGATTGCAGGACGCTCTGCAGGTGATTTGCTGCTCAAGGCAACATGCATTATCCATATCAGGGTTGCGCCGAAGACAATGAACTGTGCCTCATCGTGCCGGGAGAGTAATGCGCCGACCATTAACAGGACGAACATTCTGAGATTGGTCATGTACGGCCGAAATCGGGGCGAGATCAGGATGCCGAAAACCAGTGGGGCGAGCATAATGTTATTGAGATTGACGTATCTGCCGGGCATGAGGATCAGCAGAGAGGTTGGAATACTCTGGGGCGGCAGATGTGTCAGTATGCCCAGAAGCAGCGATATCGCACCCGACCATATTGCCACACGAAAGAGAAAGACCGCCGCCTTGTTATCTTCGAAGAGTCTGCGGCCACAGAATCCGGTCATGATGCTATACGCACAGTAAATGACGCCCCAAGGAACGAGTATTCCGTGCCCCGGTTCACATTCATACAGCGGGCGTCGGTGCGAATCCCAATGTTGGACAAATGCGCTTAGATACTGCTGCTGTATGCGGGGATCCGTATCGGGTACGCCTCGCATCAGGTATATCTGCCAGGCGGCCGCCAGTGTGGTCAGCAGAATGCCCGCGATGAGGTATGGATAGCAACGCCGCAGTATGCGTTTCGCAAAAGACCAATCAGATGCCGCGCAGATGAGACCGATCGACGCGATCCAGAGACCGATGGATGGATGGACGCTGAGTGCTACCGGCAGACAAAACAGGCCTGCTCGGTATGCCCGTGATCCGATCAGGCCGACTGCGAGGACTGCAAAGGAGGTCCCCAGAATTCCATATGTGGGGGGTTGGCCCATCAGCAAAATGGGATACACAGTCCCGTCGCCGACAAGGTTTGCCAGATACACCAGGAGTGTTCCGAGTATGGACAGGCCGATGCAGCGACTGATCGCAAAGATCAGCGAAGCGATCGCCGTGAAGGATATTGTTCCGAGCACGCCCGAGATCAATATGGAGGCGGTTTGTTCCGACAAGCCGGTGCGGAGCAATATCGCGCTGATATGATTGATGATCGTGAAGACTTTCAGGTGATAGATGTAGAAAGGATTGTCCTTCGGGTATTGCACGAGACCGGCAAGTACCTGGCCGGTCTCGACGGTTACCTGCCAGGTCGCGTTGGACAAACCGAGGCCGAATCCGATGAGACCGGAAGCGACTAACACAATTGCCAGGGGCCGACCGCTCGGTTGCTCAGATGTTCCCATAGCCGTTTTAGTCAATCGTTATCCAGTCCTATGGTGCTTTCGATGATGTATGGTGGGCGGCCCTTGGTCTGGTGATGAATCTTGCCGATGTACAGGCCCAGAATACCGATGGTGAATAGCGTTGTGCCGCCGAGAAAGAGCATCGTGACCATGATTGCGGGCCAACCCGGGCGATGCATGTCGAGGAATACGCGCGTAATGACGATGTAGAGCAGATAGCCGAAGGCTCCCACAGAGACCAGAAATCCCACGACCAATGCGAAGTACAGTGGCAGTTCTGAGAACGAAATGAGCCCGCGGACAAACTCCTTCATAGGATTCAAGCTGTTCAGAAGCGAGAACTTGGGCTTGCCTGCATGGCGTGCGTCCCGCTCGTAAGGTATGTCCACCTGTTTGAATCCGACCCAGCGAACGAGACCTCGCATGTACGGGTCGTATTCATTGAGACGCAATACCTGATCCAACGCTCTGCGCGAGAGCAGCTTGAAATCGCCGGAATTGGGCGGTATATCTATGTCGGCGACACGGTTTATGATCCCGTACGCTCGCTTGGTCAACCACATCTTCGCGGGATTCTCGCCCTTGCGTTTTGTGCGTATGGTATTAACGACGTCTGCACCCTGGCGACGGGCTTCCAGCATCTCAGGGATGAGTTCGGGCGGGTCCTGCAAATCTGCGTCCATATACACGACCGCATCGCCTCTGGCCTGCCTGAACCCGGCCATCACACAAGGCGTTACGCCGAACCGTCTGGACATATTGATGATCTTGACGCGCGGGTCCTTGTCGTGGTAGTTGAGGAGCAGTTCCAGCGAGCCGTCGGTCGAGGCATCGTTAACAAAGAGTAGTTCGTAGTCAATGTCCAGACCGTCGAGGGTGTTGCGGAGCCTGTTGATCAACTCGGGAATTACTTCCTGCTCGTTTCGGAATGAAAAGACAATCGACAGCAGCATCTGGTATCAGTCCGTTCGTGTCTGTGTCCATTCACGCGAGGATACAACCAAGCGTTTTAGACAAATGCGTGTTTGCGTTCGAGTTGCTTTGCGGCCATCCGGCGAATATGTGCCACGGTGTCAGGGCCGAATTTAGCGTCTATCATAGAAAGATATCGCGGATTATCATAGTAAGCGTGAAAAGCATAGTCGCGAAAAGCCAGGACCTGTCCGGCTGCGAGATGCCTGGTCGGCAGGGGCAGTGAGTCGTATCGATACTGGGAATAACCCTGCCAGGACTCGGGCTGCGGCCAGTTGTTTTCCTTTGCCATTTCGTACAGCCGCGAACCCGGATATGCCATTGCGCAGTAGATGTTGGCCCATTCGGCATTGATCTCAAACATCATCTCGAGAGTTTGCTGCATCGAATCGTAGTCGTCTTCGGGCAGGCCGAAGATATAGTTGCCACATATATGGAGACCTTCAGAGTATGTCATCTCCACAACGCTCTGGACGTGGTCGACCGTGTAGCCCTTCGTAACGTCCTCGATTACCTTCTTTGATCCCGATTCGAAGCCGTACGCCAGCCAGTTAATGCCGGCCTGCTTCATCTTCGTCAACATTGCGGGCGTTACCGTGTTGACGCGGGCGTAGGCCCACATATTCAGGTTGTAACCTCGCTCGATAATCCTGTCACAAAGCTCGATGACACGTTCTTCATTGAGAGCGAACATTTCATCGATAATCTTGATGTTTCGTATGCCGTACCTGCCGGCGAGAAGATCGAGTTCATCCATGACCGAATCAATCGGCCGGTAACGAATCGTGTTCCTGCCGAAAAGGGCGTTAATGCAGCAGAACGAGCATCTGAATGGGCAGCCGAGACTCGTGTACAGGATCGCATATGGGCTGCGTTGGTCGATGTGATCGAAACAATGCCAGTTATGCGCCCGATACCTGTCCATCGGCAGCATGTCCCAGGCAGGTGTGCCGAGTTGGCCAAGATCGTCCAGCAAGCTCGGCCGGCGATTTGCCACGATTTGGTCGCTTTGCCTGTACCAAAGGCCTTCCATATGAAGGTCACGGGCGTTTGTTTTGAGCGCGTCGATAAGGGGGGGGAGCGTGTAGAAGCCTTCGCCTTGACACAGGAAATCAACATCCACTTGCTGCATAGTCTGCTGCGGCAGAGCGCTGGGATGCAGGCCTGCAAGAAGAGTATGTATTTCCGGAGCCTGCTGTCCGAGGTATGCAAGTATCTGCTCGGCTCCGGACATGTTCATCGTGCTGGCAGAGGGGTTCGAACCCGATACAACGACCGCAGCCAGAAGGGGAGCTGCTTCGGCTACAGCGGTCGCAGTCTGTTCGTAGGACCAGTTCTCGATCTCTGCATCGTAGAGCAAGACCGAGTAGCCACGGTCGCGGAGGAAGCCGGCCAGTATGGCCCCCCACAGAGGCGGTTCGATAGCGGTCAATTGATCCACAGCCAGATCACCGTATAATTGCTTCTGGCTGCCGGGCTTAACGAGTACAATATCGACCTGTTTCTCCAAGGCACACTCCTCTTACAGCCCGTTTAGTAACTTGCACAGGGCTTTGATATCGGCCTCATCGAGGTCGGGATAGTTCCCGATGTAACAGCCGAAGAAATGTATGTGTTCGGTTTGCGGGTACTTCTTGTATTCACGATGACCGAGACGCTGTCGCAGGTAGGGCTGTCGCAACTGATTTCCGCCGCCTGCACTGCCTCTGCGAAATTCCACGTTTGCTGCCCTGAGTGCGTTTTCGACGCGATCCCTCAATTCTTGATCCGGCCGGCGCAGGATCAGATTAAGCGCGTAATTACAACTGCCTTCAAGGTCAAAATCCGTGCGGTATCTTTCCGAATCAAGATTATCCAGGAAGACCTTTAAGTTATATCTGCGCCTCGCGTTGTTTTCGTCCAGGCGTTTCAGTTGGCTGCGACCGAGGACAGCATTGATCTCGGTACTGCGCATGTTATATGCGGGAAAGGCGAAAATGAAGTCAGGATTAAGGTCTGCGTATTTGTCGGCATAGCCGGACTTGAGCGCGTTGTCAGATGCCTCGCGGACCATGCCATGCGATCGCAGCATGCGGGCCGTCTGGTAAAAGTCATTGTCATTTGTGCACACCATTCCTCCTTCGATTGTGCTCATGTGGTGTGCGAAGTAGAAAGAGAAATTCGAGGCCAGACCGAAACTGCCCAGTTTTCTGCCGTGAAACGTCGCGCCGTGGGATTCGCACACGTCCTCAATAAGCGGAATGCCGCGTTTGTTCAGCTCGGTCAAAAGGCGGTCCGTCAAGCCATTGAAGCCCTGTACGTAGGTGATGAAGACCGCGCGCGTCTGGTCGTTCAACCTGGCGATCACCTGCTCGGTATCCATACACAGATTCTTTGGATCGATGTCCACGAAGACAGGGGTGAGTCCGTGCTGGAGAACCGAAGCGATATCCGACACCCACGTCAGTGTCGGCACGATGACCTCGCCCGGGCCGTGAAGCTGTCGCAGTGCGGCCATTGTGATTTGATTGGCCGAGGAACCGGAATTAACGAAAACGCTGTGCCGTACACCGAGCCACTCGGACCATTCCCGCTCGAACGCGGCCACATTGCCCGACTGCGTGAGGCGGGGCATGTCGCGCAGGAATTCAATCAGGACGTCGAGGTCCGAGCGTGTGATGTTATTCACCATCAGGGGCCAGTTGAGCCTCTTCTGCGTGTCTGCACTTTGCAATTGTCCCGAAGACACCATTGGCTCCTTTTCTACCTTCTCGACCGCATAAGACAGTCTGTGACGGTCCGGGCTATTGCCTGTGGGCCACAGCCATTCCATTCAACCAGCGCATCTCTGTTGTTACATTCGAACACATGTGCTTCGGGGAAACCGAGCGATTCGAGCTGGGTTTGGCTTCCCGAAGCCCGCAGAATACCGGAAATCAGGCTATCCAGACCGCCTTTTCCAATAAAACCTTCTTCGATTGTGATGACCGTGTGGTAGCTACTCAGCGCCTTCGTTAGTGCATCTGCGTCCAGCGGGCGAAGCATGAAGAGATCGATTATGCCGACAGCGATTCCGTCGGTTCGCAGCGCATCAGCAGCTTCCAATGCGCGGCCCGTCATGCATCCGGTGGCCAGCAGGCAGACATCGCCGTCAGTCGATAGCTCGAAGAAGCCCTTATCCCAGCAGACGTCAACTCCGTCGCTGTAGATCGACCGGACGGGTTTGCCATCGAGCCGCCAGTACTTGGGGGCCTTCTGCCCGATGGATACGTCCACGAACGCTTCGGCCATCATCCAGTCACCCGGCGAGAAGATCGCAATCTCGGGCAGCGTCCGCATGATGGACAGATCCTCGAGACAATGATGCGAGGGCCCGGACATATCGTAGCTGAGACCTGCGCCGACGCCGAGCAGATTCACATTCATCTGCCGGTGCCTGGCCATCAGGGAGATGTTGTTGCGTATCTGTTCATAGGCTCGCATGGTCAGAAAGGTGGCGATGGCATAGCCGTACACGGTCAATCCCTCCAGGGCCAGACCCGTGCACACATTCACCAGATTCTGCTCGGCAATACCGACATTGACAAAACGGTCAGGGTAGTCCTGCCGTATGCGGTCCAGCGCCGGGGCCCCAAAGTCTGCCGAGACGAAGAAGATGCTCCGGTCCTCTGCCATTCTCGCGTAAATGCGTTCGATTACGGCGTCCCGCATTGTCTTTGTCCTGGGTTCGGTCATGCGTGTTCCTCAAGCAAAGCGTCGACCTCTTCAGGACGAAGACTCTTGACGTGGCAGAGCGGATCGCCTTCCAGTTGGGGGACGCCCCTGCCTTTGACGGTACGCGCAATAAGCGCCTTTGGCTTGTTCTCGGTCGAGTTCTTCATTTGGTGCAGAATGTCACAGAGTTGCTCGATATCATGGCCGTCCGTCCGGCCGGAAAGCCATCCGAAGGCCTCCAGTTTCTGCGAAAGCGGCTGCAAATCCAGGATTTCCTTCGTGTAACCGAGCATCGACATCTGATTGCAGTCCACGATAAGGATAAGATTGTCCAGCTTGTGATAGCCCGCGAACATGGCCGCCTCCCAAACGGACCCTTCATTCAGTTCCCCGTCGCCACATATGACGAAAACTCTGCGGTCGGTGTTGCGCAGCCGCATTGCCATGGCCACGCCGCAGGCTATGCCAAGGCCGTGCCCAAGCGCCCCGTTGATGGTCTCGAATCCGGGGATGGTCATGTCAGGGATGGCCCGGAGAAGGGCTCCGGGCTCATTGATCGTGTCGAGGTTCTTTCTGTCGAGGAATCCCAGATCGGCCAGAATGGGATACAGGCTGACTGCGCCGTGTCCCTTACTGATGATCAAGCGGTCTCGCATCGAGCTAAACGTGTCGGTTGCGTCGAACTGCATCGCACCGCCATAATACAGGCTTACGAATATTTCGACCATTGACAAGGACGAGGCGACGCGCGACTCGGGTGCTCGCTTGTGGAGCTTCAGCGTTTCGCGGCGGACCCAGCGGGCTTTTTTCTCAAGCGAACCAACGGACGTCATAGCGGTGATTCCACCTCGTCTTGGGTTCTTCTTGCAGGTATCCGCCTTTCCACGAATTCGCGATCTTCGAGAGCTTCCAGTTCCTTGAAGGAATCGAGTTGCCTTGTGGCCCGGTCCCGCTCCAGTTCGCGGTAGTCTTCCTGTTGCGGTTCGTAGAAGACGACCTGGCTGCCGCCCGTTTCGAATTTGAAGGGCACACGGATCAGTCTGCTGAGGACCTTGCGTACCCGCTTCTGGGCGGAGGGGGGCACGAACAGCAGCAGGAAACCGCCTCCACCGGCTCCGAGAATTTTGCCCCCGACCGCGCCTGCGTCGCAAGCCCGGCCGTAGATGTCGTCGATGATTCCATTGGATATTGCAGAACTAAGTGATCGCTTGAGAAGCCAGCCATCATGCAGCAGTTCGCCAAACTCATTCAATGAACGGTCGCTGTTGAGTATATCGATGGCTTCATCCACCATGTGACGCATTCTGAGTAATGCCTGGTGTTTCTTATCCATCGACTGGGCGTAACCATTGGCAATGTTCGAAGCCGTTCGCTTTATTCCCGTGTAGAACAGCATTAGGTGCGAGTTGAGTTCGTCCCGACGTTCGTTTGCGACGGTGACGGGCCGGATGTCAATTTCGCCATCGCGGGCAAAAGAGATTCGATTCAATCCGCCGAGTGCTGCTATTACCTGATCCTGCGATCCGACCATTTCCCGAATCATTTCCTGCTCGATGTGGATGCTCTCGGTTGCCAGTTGTCTCTTGCTGGGGAGGACTCCCTGGAGTCCGTAGAGTGCATGCAACAGGCCGACGGTAAATGAGGAACTCGACCCGATTCCGCTGCGGGCGGGCAGGTCTCCGTCGTGATGTATCTCGAGTCCTCTATTGAGTTTAAGAAAGCGGAGCGTTTCGCGGACGGCCGGATGCTGGATTTCGCGAATGCTCTTGCACAGTTCTATGCGGGAGTATACGATCCGGTACTTATGCTCGAAGAAAGGGGGAAGATGGCGACATGTAAGGTAACAGTATTTGTCTATGCTGGTGCATAGAACAGCGCCACCATGCTTTAGGTACCAGGACGAGTAGTCCGTGCCGCCGCCAAAAAACGATATGCGGTAAGGAGTACGCGTGATTACCATTACAGCAAGACCTCCATGTCTACCATCATGCGGGCCGGCTTGGCCGCAAACCCTCTATTCATTCGAAGAAACAGCTTGCCATAGCATACGATTCGGGCGTTCCGATGTCAATGAAACGTCCGGAGGCTTTGAAGCCCGCGAGTTCTTCGCCTAACAGCGAAGGGAAGAATTCGCGCTCGAGAGAATACTTTGCCCCCCTTGGAAAGGTGGTGATCTTGCTTCTGGCGATCATGTATATCCCTGCGTTGATCCAGCCGGGGCCTTTGGAGCCTCTTTTTTCTCGAAAGGCTGTGATGGCGTCATTATCGCCGAGCTCGATACTGCCATATCGAGAAGTATCTTTGGCATAAACGCAGAGTATTCCCGCCGAGCGTTGTGCGTCTCGGTACCAGTCGATGAAGGCTGAAAGGTCTGTGTCCACATAAGAATCGCCGTTCATCACGAGAACTGTATCGCTCTCGAGCAACGGATCCGCTATGGCGAGGGCGCCGCCTGTGCCGGCCGGTTCGTGTTCCACCGAATACTGCAAGCGGACCTGCCCATAGCTTGAGCCAAAGTAGTCCTGCACATATCGGGCCATGTAGCCTAGACACAGTGTTACCTCGGTGGCACCGGCCCTGGCGAGCTGCTCGATAAGGTACGTCAAAAACGGCCGTTCGTTCACATCGGCCATGATCTTGGGCCTGTCCGCCACTACGGAGCGAAGCCTGGTACCTAACCCACCGGCCAGGATTACGGCCGAGAAATCACCACTCTTTCGGTCATTTGCCGGTTTCACAAGGACCTCTTTCGTTGTTGCTGGAGATACCATTCATACGTTCTTTTCAGCCCCTCGGCAATCGCGACTTCGGACCGCCAGCCCAGGGCTCGGAAATCACTGCTGTCGAGTAGCTTGCGCGGAGTTCCATCGGGTCTTGAGGTATCCCACTCAATTGCGCCATCGTAACCGACCACGTCGCAGACCATTTCAGCCAACTCTTTTATGGAAAAGTCCTGCCCGGATCCGATGTTATAGTGTCGGTTTTCGAGTCTGTCGGCGTTTTCCACGGCAAACAGGGAAGCCGCCGCCGCGTCGTCACAATAGACAAATTCGCGTCGCGGCCTACCCGAACCCCAGAGCATTACGGTCGGCGTTCCGTTGCATTTCGCCTCGTGGAAGCGGCGGATCAGTGCCGACAATACGTGCGATTCGGCCAGATCGAAATTGTCGTTGGGGCCGTATATCGAATTGGGCAACAGCGCGATAAAGCGTCGATTGTTGTATTGGCGATTGTAGGAGCGGCATGCTATCAGTCCGGCTATCTTGGCTGTGGCGTAGCCTTCGCTCGTCGGTTCAATCAGTCCGGTCAGCAGGCTCGACTCTTTAATGGGTTGGCCTGCCAGACGCGGATAGGTGCAGGACGAGCCGTAGAAGACCACATGTTCCGTTTCGTATTTGTGTGCCGCTTGGAATACACTGTTCTGGATTGCCAGATTGATTTGCAGGTAATCGGCCGGATATGCCTGGTTGCTCCTGATGCCGCCTGCTCTGCCGGCGCACAGGAAGACGCATTCGGGTCGCTGTTGTTCGAAGAACTGCATGACCGCTGGTCCGTCGGTCAGATCCATCTGCTCATGGAACCGAGTGATGACGTGCCGACAGCTGCGCGTCTGCAAGGCCCGTAGAACCGCAGAACCCAGCAGACCTGTATGACCGGCCACGTATGTTCGCTTCCGTTCAAACATTCGAGTACTTGCTGTTGACGATTATTCTGTAGGCCTTGATCAACTGCCGTATGCCGTCATCCAGCGAAAACGCAGGCTTGAATCCTGTCTTCTCTATCTTCTCATTCGATACGATATAATCCCGTTTGTCCGGATCCTCCCCGATCGAAGCTTCGAGAAAGACGAAGTCCGAAAGATGGTCTTGTATCTTCTCGCACAGTTCGACTTTTGACAGATTGGCGTCGGAAAGGCCCACATTGTATGGCTCGCCTCGCATGCTGTCGAAACGATCCAACACATGCAGAAACGCGCGGGCCACGTCTCCAATATGTATGTAATTTCGTTTGAAATGGCCCTCGAACACGACGACGAAGCGATCTTTGACGGCACGATAGGTGAAGTCGTTGACGAGCAGATCGAGCCGCATTCGGGGGCTTGGCCCGAAGACGGTAGCCAGGCGCAGACTGACGCTGTTCTGGCGCTCGAGGACATGCGATTCGGCTTCCACCTTGGTCCGGCCGTACAACGAAATCGGTCGCAAAGGAGTCTCTTCCGTGCAGTAGACCCCTTTCTCGCCGATGCCGTATCCGCTGTTGGTGATTGGGATAATGATTCTCTGATTGGCCGATGCTGCCGCGCACAGCGTCCTGATGGCGCCGGCGTTGGTCGTCTCGGCTCCGACGGGGTCCCGGTCGCACAACGGCGCTCCGACCAGTGCGGCCAATGGTATGATGACATCTACATCAGAGACGAGTTTCCTGATGAGCGCTTCGTCTCTGGCATCGCCTCGGACGACTTGGAAGTCATCATGCCGACAGCAATCCAGCAGCGAACTCGGTGCAAACATGAAACTATCCAGCACGACCACGTCGTGCCCCAGTCTCAGCAATTCCGGAACAAGAACCGAACCCAGATAGCCTGCTCCACCTGTAACCAATATCCTGTAATGGTCGCTCAACTCTAATCCTTTCTCAAGTCACACTCTCAGGGACCGTCACAGACGCAGATTTGGCCCGGGCGACGGATTAGCCGGCCGGACGGTCGACTTGCCATAGTACCTTGCCAACTCCTGCAGTTCAACCACGGAGGCTGTGCGCGCTGAACGGGCGAAAGCTGCGGCGAAACCAGGGAAGATCGAACCGCGGGTCCTGTTCTGTGGCGTCATGGCAAGTGCTTGATCTTAACGTTGCGGTACCAGACGTTCGCTCCGTGGTCCTGGAATCCAATATGGCCGTCTCTTTCGAAGTCCTTCAGAGCAGTTCGGAACTTGTTTTTTGACTCGTCGGGATTCCTGCCCGCTGTATCCCAGCGATTGACGTCCATATCGATGATCTTCTCGCCGTTCATGACAATTGTAATGCTGTTATCGTCAGCCGTGATGATGACGTGGTTCCACTGACCGGCTTTGGTCATCTCCCTGGCGGGCGCCAGTGCGTCGTAAATGGACCCCGAACTGTTCTTGTGCGGTTTGGGGCTGGGTTTGTTTACCTGCATTTCAAAGCCGGTCTGGACCGGATTGCCAGGATCGTTCGTCCTGAAGAAGACGCCGCTGTTGCCCTCGGTCTTGAATTCCAGATCCAGGATGAAATCATCAAACCGCTGCTTTGTCCAGATCATGCCGGCCTTTGGCCTGCGGGCCAGCGTACCGCCTTCTATCGCCCATTTCCTGCTCGGATCACCGCCGCCTGCCAATCGCCATTTGTCCAGATCGCCGCCATCGAAGAGAATCTCCCAACCGTCGACGACGCTTTTGACCGTGCCGTTATTGAGCAGGATGTCAATGCGGGGCGAATTGTGATGGTATGGTTTGACGAGAATATCCAGATCACCGTCGCCGTCGAAGTCCCCGAAGCGGCCTTCGTGAATTCCCTGGCCTTCGCAGACCACGTCTTCGCGGAATCCCCCCTTGCCATCGCCGTACCAGATATACACCTTTGCTTCATCTCCGGCGCCGGGGTCGCCCATTTCGCCGATCATAATGTCCATATTGCTATCCCCATCGACGTCGCGAATCTCGCACGTGTGGCCGTGGCGAACGTAGCGGAGTTTATGGCCTTGCCATTCTTCGTTCTCCCGCCGGTACCATTTGGCGTCTCCGTCCATATCTCCCGGAGAGAAGACTACTTCCGGCCGGCCACCTTTGATTAGCTGGCCCGCCGCGCATTGTGTAAAGGCCATTTCTGCATCGATCACGTGCTCTATGTATTGCGTACCGCCTTGATGTTCAAACCAGCGGCCGCCGCCAATAATATCCGGTTTGCCGTCGAGATTCAGATCAGTCGGTAACGACGGGAATCCCTCCCGCTCACGCCCGGACGTCCACGAGTAGAGGACTGTCGCCTCCCAGGGTTCCGTTGCTCTCGGCTTGCCGGGGATTTCGTATAAAAGTAACGATTTGGCTCTTTGGTTCCAGGAGACGAACTCGGTCCCGGCGTCGCCGTCGTAGTCGCCGAACGTCTGGTCGTGGTGCTTGTTCGCACCGGAATTCTTAATCGAACGTCGCTTCCAGGGCTTGGAGAAATCGGGATATGGGTTTTCCCACCACCAGATGCTATTGCCGCTCGCGTCCTGGCCGAAGATGACGTCTTTGTCGCCGTCGCCGTCAATATCGGCCGCATCTCCGCCCGCCTCGGGTCTCAAGCGGGCGTCTTCGATGATATACCTGTCCCAACCATTGCCATTGAAAGAATACCAGACAACCGACGGTGCCTTCGTCCGCTCGCCGATCACAAAGTCATCCGCACCGTCCTTATTCAGGTCCGCAACGACGCAGCAGGTTTGTTGATCGCCATCGTTCGGTACAGGCATGTCGTTAGTCTCGGTGCTCTTTCGCACCCATTCGATATCGCTGGCAACAGTGGTCACGCAGAATATGCATATCAGCGTGACGGCCGGGAAGCGGACGGACAGCTTCATAGTCTATCTCCTTCTTGAAATGGTATGAAACATACGGATTTTACATTATGATGAACAACACCATCAAACCTGGTTCATTCTACGGTTCCGCGGTTGTTTTGCAAGTTACTGCAGGCGGTTTATGGTGTCAGGCGTCTCAGGCGAGGTGCGTCCTGAGCTAACCAATATGCAGACTGGCTCGGCGTCGATTGAGCTGTGTGCCCGTATTGATGGCGACGTTTGCAGAGACATTCCGAGGTTCGGGCACGTACAGGACCGAGACTTGCACTTCCGCGTGGGAGATGGCATCATGGTTCGCAACGCGGTTCATGGCAACGCCGTGCTGCCCGAGCCAATTGACAGAATTTTGTGTGTGCATTTTCGAAGGAGTTCGAACATGAGACGATCGCAATCTCGCATTCACTCAGTTTTTGCTCTGGGACTTTTCTTCACTGTCATGCTGATAGTTGCGTCTGGTGCGCATGGCCGGCCTGTGACGATTGGCTTCGAGTCGCTCCTTGAGGAGATGATCGATCGCGATCACGTGGCGCGTCTGCCGCAACCTGCGTATACCTGCAAACAGTTCAGCAGCTATGACCGGCACTCCACCGAGGCGGGGTCCCCGACCTGGTGGGCGAACTGGGACCGCAGTTATTTCGTGCGTACCGAGGAAACCAACGGACGGAAGGAGTATGTGCTGATGGACGCCAAGGGTCCCGGCGCGGTAGTTCGTTTCTGGGCTACGTGGCATGGGCCGGGCGGCGGCGAATTCAGCAATGGAACCTTGCGCGTCTATCTTGACGGCCAGGCAAAGCCTGTGATCGAAGGACCGATGGCGGACCTGATCAGCGGTGGAGCTTTGGTGGGCGAACCATTGTCGAAGGGAGTATCGCCCGAGACGCCGTACAAGCATCGGGGGCACAATCTGTATCTGCCTATTCCGTACGACGAACAGTGCAAGATCACGTATCAGACCAGGGCGTTTATTGACGAAGGGGCTCGCAAGGGCGAGGCATTGTATTATCAGATCAACTATCGCACGTATGAACCGGGCACTGTAGTGAACTCCTTCACTGCTGAGACGCTTGATCGGTCTCGCAGTCTGATTGCCCGCGTCCAGCAGATGCTGGCACGAGACGAGCGAACGGCTCTTGATGGTACGCGCGAGGACACGCTTGAAGGCACAATTCAGCCCGGCGGGCAGAAGTCGCTGAATTTCAGCGGAGCCAGGGCAATTCGTTCGCTTACCATGCGGCTGGAAGCGGAGGATCTTCCTCAGGCCCTGCGGTCAAGTGTGCTGCAGATCGATTTCGACGGCGAGGATGCCATCTGGTGCCCCCTTGGCGATTTCTTTGGCACCGGGTACCACATTCGTCCGCATGCAACGTGGTACAACAGTGTATCTGAGGATAAGAGCATGTCGTGCTATTGGGTGATGCCCTTTAAGGATGAGGCAAACATCAAAGTTGTCAATCTCGGTTCGCAGCCGGTCAGGGTGGCCTATGGCCGCGTGCGGAGCAGCGAGTGGGACTGGGACGAGCGGTCGTGCCATTTCCACGCGGCCTGGAAGCAGTGGCCTGAAATCAGAACGCAGTCCAATGAAAATGCCAAAGATCACGGTGCCTTCGATCTGAACTGGGTGACCGTGCGCGGCCGGGGAACGTACGTAGGCGATGTCTTGACGCTGTTTAATACCGCCAATACCTGGTGGGGAGAAGGTGATGAGAAGATATACGTCGACGGCGAGGACTTCCCTTCGCATATCGGCACGGGTACTGAGGATTACTATGGCTATGCGTGGTGCAAGCCGAACTTCTTCGAGTCGGCGTTTCACGCCCAGCCCAGCGGGGAGGGCAATCTCAGGCCGGGGTTCACCGTCAACAGCCGCTACCGTTCGCTCGATGCCATTCCGTTCGACAAATCGATTCGTTTCGAGATGGAACTCTGGCACTGGGCGGCCACGACCATGAGCTACGCTCCGACCACGTTCTGGTACGCCAGGCCCGGGGATTCGGACAATGTAGAACCCGATCCCAAAGAGGCCCGGCGATCCGTTCCCCGAGCGGTCGAAGATATCGTAAAGCCACACAAGGTCGAAGGCGCCATAGAGGGAGAGACGGTGAAAGTAGTGGAGAAAACGGGCGGTACGACGGAAATCCAGGATATCCCCCGCTTTCGATGGAGCAATAACAAGCAACTGTGGTGGCGGCATGCGGACGCAGGTGATCGGCTTGTGGTTGAATTCGAAATGGACCGGGCGGGCACATATGACGTGATGCTCGGAGCCACCAAGGCGGTTGATTACGGTATCGTAAGTATCGCCATCAATGGCAAAGAAATGATTGACTCGCACGATTTCTATAATCCTTCGGTCCTGGCAGTCGATGTCGAATTGCCCCGTTGCGAACTGCGAAAGGGCAAGAACACGCTGGAGGTTGCGATTCTCGGGGCCAATCCCAATGCGGTCAAGAGCCATATGTTCGGACTGGACTACATTCTGGCGAGGCGAAAGTAGGGCAAACAACGCGGGCCTAATTGACCGGCCTCAGGAAGTGATCCAGTCATACTCGATTTCGAGCCGGAGCTTATGGCCGGCCTCTTCCTGGGCCAACTTGAGGAACGCCTGGCGTAATTCCTGCGTTCTCGCGGCGCCGGCCAGTTTTGTGTAGAGCGCGTAGGATTTCTTCTCGCGAAACATGGCGATTTCCAGCGCTTGCTCATATGTCATGCGCACATCTGGTTCGGGGCGATTCAGCGCATCAGCGATACCGAGGCTGCCTATTTCCTCTTTCTCGACAGCAATCTCGCCGGCTTTGACCGCCTCAAGGCGGATGCGGTGCCGCAACTCATCGGCGGCAAACGCCTCGAGGACGTGAGCAACGTCCGGTCGCTCGACCCACCGGGCGAGTTTCTCGTAGTATTGCTGTGCTTCGGCTTCCTTCTTAATGGCGAACGCGAGTACGTCGTCGACGGATCTGATTTGCATTGTCGTTTCTCCGTTCAGATTGCAGAGGTATTCTAAGGTCTGGAGGCACATCGTGCAATTGTACGGTCTGACCGTTTTGGCAAAACGGGGACTTCTGCGCGGGAACGCAGGAACCGGTACGGCAATGGTCCTGAGGCGGGTTGGGTGAGAAAAAAAGTGTGCTGCATGGCGCGGTACCCAGTGGGGGGTATGAGATTGGCGTGTGTTGCGCCTCTCCCGGCATATTCATTGTGGCAAACCCGCTGAACCTGACGGTGATCTCCCGCGCGAGATTTCTGGTTTGTGTCTTTCTGCTCAAGTAACCGGAACAGCCTGCCTGCAAGAGTGATTGTGCAAGCGTAAAGGCGAGATGCCGGCATTAGGCGAGCTGTATTTGCACAACGCTTGCGGATACGCGATGCGTGAATTACAATTCGCACTGATGGCGTTTGGGCCGGGTTCGGAAACGCCCACGTACTCCCAACGCAGCACATCAAGAGTAGGGATAGTTGCGTTGCAGCAAGGGGATGGCCGTATGGTGTACGGTTGACTTCAAGGCATTGCCTGATTTGGAGAATGTTATGGAAGCCAGGGAAGACAGACTATCGGTACAGCGGGGCGTGGACGTAGTCATCGTGACGCTGAAGGACCGGGAAATACTGGACGAAACGCGGATTACCGAGATCGAAAGAGGTCTGACGCAGACGTTAAAGGGCGGGGAGCAGTCGAATCTGCTTATAGATTTTTCACAGGTGCGGTTCATGTCTTCAGCGTTCCTGGGCTTGCTGGTCAAGATTCACAAGCGAGTGCGGGAGAACGGCGGCGAACTGACGCTGCGGAACGTTGATCCGAAGATATACCGGGTGTTTGAAATCACACGGCTCAATAAGGTGTTCACCATTGACTAATCGAATTCGGCCGGCGAGAACGGCCGGGCCTTGAGGAGGTAACCATGAGCAGGTTCATTTTGTGCGCTTTCGTTGCTGGGATGTTTTCGCTGACTTCAGTTGTGGTTGCCGGCGAACCGGTGAACAAGGCCCTAATCCCGGAAGGGCGGATGCTGCTGGACTATTTCGAATCGGTTTATGGTGAGAAGACCATCGTGGGCCAGAACAAGTTTGGTGAGGCTGAAGAGGCCCATGAGGCAAGCGGCAAATATCCGGCGCTCGTGAGTGTGGATTTGTCGGGGTGGTCGAAGGTGCGCTGGGACGATCAATACAAGCGAACGCTGCAGAAGGCAATTGATTCGGCCAAGCAGTGGTGGCACGAGCAGGGCGGGATCGTTTCTTTCGAGTGGCACTGGGCCAATCCGATGAGCGCAGCCGGGACGTTTGAGGCGACTCGGCCGAAGTTCATGGATATCGACGTCGGCAGGTTGGTTACGCCCGGGACGGACGAGCATAAGGCTGCGATGAAGGACATGGCCAGGCATGCGGATTATCTGGAGCAATTACTCAAATCGCGGGTGCCTGTACTTTGGCGGCCATTGCACGAGATCGAGGGCGGATGGTTCTGGTGGTCGGACGCGCAGACGCCGGAGAACACTGCAGCACTATGGCGGATGATGTTCGAGTATTTCGTCAAGGAGCGGGAACTGAACAACCTGATCTGGGTTTACAGTGCGGCCCTGAAGGCGGGCGATCACGGCAAGGACGTCGAGGCGATTGAGTACCGCAAGCGATTCTATCCTGGGGATGCATACGTGGATATTGCGGGAATCGACATTTATGTGAACTCCTGGTTCGGCTGGCCGGACTTCCGCGAAGATGCATACATGAAGGCGTTCAAGATTATGCGGCAGGTTGCGCCGAACAAGATGCTGGCGCTGTGCGAGTGCCAGGGGATACCGAACCCGGATATTATGGCCGAGGAGGGGCCGCAGTGGTTGTACTGTCTGCCCTGGTATGTCGGGAAGGATCAGAAGTGGAACCCGCGAGACTGGGTGGAGAAGGTATATCCCCATGAGGCGATGATCACGCTGGACGAGTTGCCGGCTTTCAAGCGATCGCGGTAAATTGCAGAAGGCCCGACAGGCAGATGAGGACGAATTGCTATGAATGAGGTTACACGAAGACGATTTCTCCAGTATTCAGCCGCTGCCGCGGGTCTGGTGGCGGCACGCAGCGCAGGGGCGTCTGCGAAAGCGGCGGAGGACAAGCACAAGTCGCCCAATGTGCTGCTGATTATGACCGATCAGCACCGCAAGGACTGTATCGGGGCGTATGGCAACTCTGCAATCAAGACGCCCAATCTGGATTTGCTGGCGGAAGGCGGGACGAAGTTCGAGAACTGCTGGGTGCAGCATGCGGCGTGTATGCCATCGCGGGCGTGCATCTTTACCGGCCGTTATCCGATGGCGCATGGGGTCAGGGCCAACGGCGTGTCTTTACGTAAGAGCGAAACAACGCTGGCGCATGCGCTCAAGAGTGGTGGGTATCGCACGGGCGGAGCGGGAAAGTTCCATTTTCTGCCGCATTATCCGTATCGCAGCCCGCTACCGCTGATGGAGAACCATCCGGAACCTTATTATGGCTTCGAGGAGTTTCATCTGGGCGAGGATGGACGGAGCGGCGAGCACTGGGTCTGGATCAAACGGAATCATCCGGAGCATGACAAGACGCCGGATCACAGGATACCCCTCGAACTACACAACAGCTTCTGGTCGGCGTCCCACACGGTTGACTTCATCCGTAAGTGCGGCGGTCGGGGGGAGCGGTTCTTTGCGTTCTGTTCGTTCGTTGACCCGCACCACGGGTACAACCCACCGGCGCCATACAACAAGATGTACCGCGAGCAGGATATGCCCGAGCCGATTCGGCGGGAGGACGAATTTGCCGACAAGCCGCCGCATCTACAGAAGCGTGTCAAGCGGCGCGAAGGTGTCAGGGACGATGCCGCTCACAACCGCACGCAGTACTACGGGGAGGTGACATTCATCGATGATGCGATTGGGCGGATACTGAAGGTGCTGGATGAACTGGAGCTTCGCGATGATACCCTGATCGTGTTCGTATCGGATCACGGCGACATGCTGGGGGATCACGACTTGTACTTCAAGGGGTTGGCTTATCCACAGAGTGCGAATGTGCCGCTGATCTTCAACTGGCCCGGCCGGATCGCAGCCGGCAAGACGGTCAAAGGCATCGTGCAGGAGATTGATCTGATGCCGACCATTCTTGAGCTGGTGGGCGTGGAGTGTCCGGATGGCGTTCAGGGCAGATCGCAGGCGAAAGTCCTGACGGGCGACAGTTCCGAGACGGGTTATGAGTACGCGTATATCGAACATGCCGACCACGACTATTCGCTGCGCAGCGATAAGTGGCGGTTTACATACTATCCAGGCGAGAATTACGGGGAGTTGTACGATGTTCGCAGCGATCCCAACGAGTTCATCAATCTCTGGGACAGGCCGCAATATGCGTCGGTCAAACATAGGTTGACGCGAAAACTCCTCGATCGGATAGCGGAGACACGCGACCCGCTGCCAATCAAGAAAAAGCCCTATTGAGCAGGTTTGGAGGTGGTTGACGCGGCAACAGTGGTCCGGTATGCTGTCGGAGGATGTTGGCGCGCCGGCACTTGCGCAGTCGACGGGAGGACTTTGAGGGTCTGCCGGTAAGTGATTGAGTGTAGCTGTGCCGAGCGGGCCAATGAACACGTTTTGTGTCCCTGTTAAGGAGTGCATACCGTCATGGCCGGAGATATGGAGCAGCTTTATCAGACGAGATTGAAGCGATATGTGACAGCGATGCGGAACGAAAAGCCCGACATGGTCCCACTTCGGCCCTTCGTCGCCGAATTTGCGGGCAAGTATGCAGGCTATACGTGCCAGGAGGTTTCCCACGATTATAATAAGGCGTTCGAGGCCGCATGCAAGTGTGCGGCGGATTTTGACTGGGATGCGGTTGTCCCCAATATGGTCTATGTTTGGACGGGGCTGACCGAAGCGATCGGCCTGAAGTACTATGGCGTACCCGGCATTCACATCGGCGCCAACACGGGATTTCAGTATCGCGAACCGGCCGAAGAAGACGCTTTCATGAAGCCCGAGGAGTATGATGCGCTGATCGAGGATCCGACGGGGTTCTTGTACAATATCTGGCTGCCGCGGGTCTCTAAGGACGTTGTGCCGCCCGGTAAGCCTGCGACGTTTCGCAACAATCTGTCATTCGTCAAGGGCGGCATGGCGATGCTGAACTATTTCAGTTCTTTCGGCCCGCAATGTGCGAGATTGAGGGCCGAATCGGGTACGGTCTCGGCTATCGCGGGCATCTTCAAGGCTCCGCTCGATATCATTGCGGATAAGATGCGCGGCTATCTGGGACTGCTGAGCGATCTGGAGTTGCGCCCGAAGAAGGTGCTGGCGGCTTGCGAGGCATTGATGCCGCACCTTTGTCATATGGCGCTTTCCGGAGCCGATCCGGAGGGGAACGTTCCGGTAAGCTTCTGGATGCACCGCGGGGGCGTGCCTTTCGTGAACATGGATCATTTCAAGAATTTCTATTGGCCTACGCTTAAGCCGATTATCGAGGAGATCTGGAACCAGGGCCATCAGACTCTCTTCTACGCCGAGGGGGACTGGAATCCGCACCTGGAATCGTTCGCTGAATTGCCCGACGCATCCATCGTATACCACGTTGACCGAGCCGATGTCTTCGAAGCACATCGTAAGATCGGCCATAAGTTCTGTATCAGCGGCGGGCTTTCAAATGTGTCGCTAAGTTACGGCACACCGGAGGAGGTACGTAGCGAGTGTAAGAAGATTATCGAGGAGGTCGGCAGAGACGGCGGATACATCATGGACGCCGGAGCGATTGTGCAGAACGACGCGCAAATCGAGAATATGAAAGCTATGACCGAAGCGACCCGTGAATACGGAGGTTATTGAGGCCGGGCGGTTGTCGGCGGGACATGGCTGTTTCCATAAGAGAATTTGCTGAGGATTGCGCATTATGAGCGAAGAGAAGATCGAACGAAAGCCGAGCATGTGTGTCCCGTGGCAGGAGAAGCTCAAGGAATTGCCCGAACTCAAAGGGGACGAGCAAATCGCGAGGCAGATTTGGGAAGACGTCGACGCGCTGGGATACATGTACATCTGGCACGTCCTGCTTTCATTCTGAACCGACACCGGTTCACTCTGTTTGTTCCAGTCCGCTCTCGCAGGCGGGCGGAATACGGTAAGGAGTTGTAATGTCAAGAGAGCACAGATTGATTACACGGCGTTCGTTCCTGCGGACCGGAGCCGGGATCGCGGCGGGAGCCGTCGGTTTTCCATATCTCGTTCCGTCTTCGGCGCTGGGGGCGGCGGGCAGCGTCGCGCCGAGCGAGCGGATTACGATAGGGTTTATCGGCACGGGCGGCCATGGAATTGCCATGAATCTCAAGAGTTTTCTGGCACAAGATGACGCGCAGGCGGTAGCGGTCTGCGACGTAGATCGCGGGAACATGACGAAGGCTCGCGACCTGGTGAACCAGAAATATGGAAACAAGGACTGCGCGACGTTTACGGATTTCCGGGAAGTGATCGCGCGGGATGATATTGATGCGGTGATGATTTCCACGCCGGATCACTGGCATGTGCCCATGTCGATCATGGCGGCGAAAGCGGGCAAGGACGTCGAATGCGAAAAGCCGACACTGACGATTGCCGAAGGGAGACAGTTGGTCCAAACCATGAAACGGTACAACCGTGTGTTTCAATGGTCTACGGAGGATCGGTCGGTCCATCAGTACCATCGTATGTGCGAACTGGTGCGGAACGGTCGGATCGGCAAGGTACACACCATACGGGTGGAGTTGCCCAGCGGACCGGCCCAGGACGGAGATCCAACGCCCCAGCCCGTTCCTGATGGCTTCGATTACGATATGTGGCTTGGGCCTGCTCCGTACGCGCCGTACAACAAGGATCGCTGTCACTGGAACTTCCGTTGGATACAGGATTACTCGGGCGGCATGTTGACGGACTGGGGCGCGCATCTGCTTGATGGGGCCCAGTGGGGCAATGACAGCGAATACACCGGGCCGGTCGAAGTCGAGGGCGAAGGTGTTTTCTGTGAAGGCGGGCTGTATGACACCGCGCGTGAGTATCACATCGAATACAGGTACGCCGATGGCGTCCGCTTGATCGTGACCTCGGGAACGCCGAGCCTCAAGTTCGAGGGCGACGAAGGATGGATCGGCAACCGGGGGTGGCGTGCACCACTGAAGGCCGAACCAAAGTCGATTCTCGATTCGGTGATCGGGCCGAACGAAACCCATCTCTATACGTGCAAGGGCGGCGAGCAGCGTAATTTTCTCGATTGCATCAAGTCGCGCGAGCAGTGCTATTTCCCGCCGGAGATCGGTCAGCGGTGCTTCACCATCGCCCACATCGGCAATATCTCCATGATGTTGGGCAGGAAGTTGCGATGGGATCCGGATTCCGAGACATTTGTCGGGGATGAACAGGCCAACCGCATGCTCGCACGCGCCATGCGCAGTCCCTGGCGTCTGTAAGAACAGCATGGCCCCGGCGACCAATGATTATACAGAAGGAAGGTAGCATATGAGACTCTCAACACAAAGAATGTGGCTCGTTGCAGCGATTGTCATCGTGTCTACAACCGGGAGCATGTTGGCAGCGGAGCAACTCAATGGGCGCGTCTATCTGACGGGATACGACCTGTCTCCATGGCGGGGCGATACAGGCCAATGGCAGGTGGTAGGGGACGTCTTTGTTAATCCTCAGAATGAAAAGCTCCTCAGCAGTACGCCCGGCGTCGGCACGGTGCTCAATGGTCCAACCGGCAGGACGAAGCATCTGTTCAGCCAGGTGGAATTCGGAGACGTTCGGGCCCACGTGGAATTCATGGTGCCCAAAGGCTCGAACTCAGGGGTGTATTTTCAGGGCCGCTACGAGATTCAGGTTCTGGACAGTTGGGCAGTGCCTGACGAAAGACTCAAGCATGGCGATTGCGGGGGTATATACCAGCGCTGGGATAACGATCGAAAGCCTCAGGGGTATGAAGGGCGTCCGCCACGGACAAATGCTGCAAGAGAGCCGGGGCAGTGGCAGACGTTTGACGTTGTCTTTCGCGCTCCGCGGTTCGATGCGAACGGCAATAAGCTGTCGAATGCGCGATTCGAGAAGGTGGTGCATAACGGCGTGTTTGTGCATGCCGATGTCGAAGTCTCCGGACCAACGCGAGCCAGCGCCTACAACGATGAGCAACCGCTCGGGCCGCTGATGCTCCAGGGTGATCACGGGCCGGTGGCGTATCGCAACGTCTGGATCGAACCGGCCGGGCCGTTGCCCTTTTATGCGATGGATACGGCCCTTAGAGACGGCAAATACGACACGCCGGAAAAGATGGCTCGTGTGCTCGACGATTTGGGGTACGCCGGATTCGGTGCATCGGGGTGCCAGGGAATGAACGCACTGCTGGCGGAGCTGGATGAACACGACCTGCGCCTGTACACCACATATGTTGGAGTCAATATCGATGCGGACCAGAAGTACGATCCCATGCTCACTAATGCGATCGATGCCTTTGAGGGACGCAATACGATCCTTTGGCTGAACGTACGCAGCAATACGTTAAAGGCGTCGTCGACGGACGGTGACGATTGCGTCAAAGAGATCATTGGCGAGATTGCGGAAAAGGCCGAGACGAAGGGCGTACGCGTTGCTTTGTATCCGCACACGGGTTTTCTGGTTCAGACGGTGGAGGATGCCGTACGGATCGTGAAGCAGATGAAGGAAGATGCACGCGCGGAAAAGGAACAACTGAGGAACGTGGGTGTCACGTTCAACCTGTGCCACTATCTGAAGGTGGGCAGCGACCATGATCTGCGTTCGCTGATCGAACTGGCGATGCCACACTTGTTCGTGGTAAGCATTAACGGGGCCGACAAGGGCGGCAACAATTGGGAGCAACTCATACAGCCTCTCGGCCGGGGTACTTATGACGTCGGGGCTTTTCTGGAAGTGCTTGGTGATTGCGGCTATAACGGTCCCCTTGCCTTCCAGGGCTACGGTATCGGCGGAAGTTCCTATGAGAATCTTCGTCAGACGATGCAGGCCTGGCTCAAACTCGCTCCGCGGATGCAGCAGTAACGGCCGACGTCGCACACTGCTGCGAACAACCACATGACTCACATCGCGGTTTCTGGTAGAATCACGCGTTTGATGGCAGCGTATCAGTGGGCAGGTTCCTGGAACGAACGGCCCGGAATGGATTCGAGTTATGGAAACGCTCAAGTTACTGCGCGATTACTTCCCGACAGCCGTTTATACGGGCAAATGCCTGGTCTTTATCAGCGAAGACTGGCGCGTGGAGTTGACCGAACATAAGAACAGCGATTTCAGCCGCGGACAGACAGAGCCGCCTACGATTCGTGTGCGCATAGGAAAGCGGGCTATGGACGGTGATTTGATTCAGGGCGGGTATGAGGATTTTCAGCTCGAATCGCTCGGTGAACTGGCGGAGCAGATTGAGAAGTATGTGCAGATGGCTTTGGGAACGAACCTGCGGGAAATATAGGCATTGCCGAGCGACCCATCCAGCCGAATCGGCGCCAACGGGGGATAATGGCGAAATTGAAAACAGAAGAGAGTTCCGAAGGTGTGACATTCCCGGTGAAGGTAGTTCCCGGGGCGAGTCACACTGCGCTGAGCGGGTTGCATGGAGAGGCGCTTAAAGTGCGAGTTACTGCTCCTCCCGAGAAAGGGAAGGCGAACAAATGCCTATGCGAGCATCTGGCCGGGGTGCTTGGAATTCGCAAGCAACAAGTCTGCGTGGTTTCGGGACACACGTCACCTGTTAAACGGGTCGAGGTCCGAGGCGTTTCTCGGCGAATGCTGCTTGGGAGGCTGCAATTGGACGGACGGGGGGAGGACTCTTAATGTCGTTGTCATCCCCGGGTTCGCAATTGCGCGATCCACACGATCAAACTTCGCTTGGCTACATGCTGAAGCTTTCTGCGCCGATGATCGTATCGACCGTGTCTTTCACGGTTATGCAGTTTATCGATCGCTTCATGGTGTCACGACTCGGCGATGAGGCGCTGGCGGCGGTACTGCCGGCGGGGTTTCTGGCCTTTGTGCCCGGGGGATTTGCTCTGGGGGCAATGGCGAGTCTGAACACCTTTGTCAGCCAGAGTCTGGGCAGGGGGCGGAAGGAGGAGTGCGCGAACTACTTCTGGCAGACCATCTACATGGCGTTGGCGTATTGCGTGCTGGTGGTGCTGGTACTCAATCCGAATGCTCCTCGTATCTTCCGCTTCATGGGCCAGCCCGAGGCAATTGTCGATTTGGAAGTGATCTATCTGCGCATTCTGCTATATGCCCACATCGTGGCAGTCGTGAACTGGTCGAGCAATCAGTTCTTCATGGGCATACACCGACCGATCGTCACCATGTTCGCGTCCTTATGCGGCCAGGCCGCCAATATCTTCGCCAATTACGTTCTGATTTTCGGCAAGTTCGGCTTTCCCAGGCTGGAAGTGGCCGGCGCTGCATGGGGGACATTTGTGGGTATCAGCGTGGCGGCCGTCATCAATATGTGCATATACCTTAGTCCGCCGATGGCGCGAGCATACAATAGCAGGCATATTGCCCGAGTGAATCTGCGCCGGATGCTGAACCTCTTGCGCGTCGGTTTGCCGGCAGGCTTCGGGCTGATGGTAAATGTGGCGCTGTGGGGAGTGGTGCTGGCCAGCCTTGTCGGGCGCTTCGGGGAGCAGGCGCTGGCAGCAACCAGTGCCGTATTGTCCTATACGAACCTGTCGGTGATGCCGATTGTGGGTGTGTCGATGGCCCTGACGGCGGCTGTCGGCAAGGCCATCGGAGCCAACCGAAAGGACCAGGCAATCAAACAGACGCGAATTTGCCTGCGGATAGCGATTGCGTATATGGGTTTTGTCGGTATTTGCTTTTTCGTTTTCCGCGATCGCCTGATGGCTTTCTGGTCGGATGATCCGAGGGTCGTGGCGATAGGTGCCCGTATCCTCATTTGTGCGGCGATCTACCAGGGTTTCCATGCCGTTCGCGTTATCTATACCGGTGCGCTGCGCGGAGCAGGCGATACGATCTGGATTGCGGGAGTCTCTGCATGCGGGACGCTGCTCGTCCTGGGTATTGGTGGGTCGGTGCTGGTCCGACTGGTGCCTTCACTGGGTGCCCTGGGGCCCTGGATTGCCGCGGCCGCAAGTGTGACAGCAGTGGGCCTGGCAAATCGCTGGCGCTTCAAAACGAATCGTTGGATGGCCATCGATTTATTCAAGGGCGAACCGCCGGCAGTACCAATTGAGGACGGCCACGTGTGAGACCGCCCTTAGTAGCAGGATCGCCGCACTACGACTGTGCTGTAAGTGTCTTTTGGCAATCATCAGCCGTAACCGTTGTCGGCGCCAATCCATTCGACACGATTACCACATGGCGTCTTCGGATTCGGCTTCGATCTGTTCCTTCGGAAGTGGGGGGAGTTTGCGCATCCAGATATTTCGGGCGGCTCCATGCGTCTGCCATGTTGCGAGTCCGAGCGGCTTGCACGGATCGACCTCGAATCGCGTATCGATGTTACGGCCTACAATGACCACATCAACCAATTCCTCTTCATCCACCCATGCCTTGATTCGGTGCGGTCGCACGACGACGCGGACGTCGTACCATTGTCCATTCTCGAACGTGCGGAAGGCGGTCGTCTGGTTATTAGCCGCGTCATAGTAGTCGATGTTTGAAATGCCGCAAATCGAGCCGCCCCAGCCGCCCAGCACGAGTGAGCAGGCGTTGGCGTCGACGGGGAACGTCAAAGCACAGAAGAAATCCGAGCCGTTCACCCGCATGGCCTCGAGCGTGATTTCATAATCCGTACGTACAAGCGGTCCGGTCCATCTGACACCGGTCATATCGTTGCCCTGCTCGAGGTGCATCGCACCGTCGCGTATTGCCACATTGCCCTGACCGCCGAAGTCGACGACCTGCCATTTATCCAGCGATTTGCCGGCAAACAGCGCTATGATACTTGGTTCGGACTCTTGTTGAGATTCCTTAGGCCTCTCTTCCATCCCCTGCTCGGACTGATCGTCGGCCTCTGGACCATCTTCTGCGGGCTCTTCGTCCATCATGTGCTCCGCTTGTTCGATTTCCTGCACGGCTAAGGCCTCAGGTCCCTGGTCCTGATGTGTTTCGGTTGTCTGGCCGGTCCGGCAGGACGACAGGAATAACATGACCAGGGCTATGATGAGCATAGCGGAGATCTGACCGAACATGTAGCTGTATGGACCGGTAGTTTTCGTTGTGCGCTGCAATGACATTGTGCGCCTCCAAATAACAGGTTTCGCGTTGCATCGGCTTTACGACGAGCATAGATTGTACAATACTTGCCGGAGCGTGTGCACTGCTTTTCGGGCTTGTATTGCGGATAAGGCAAAGTGAACCGGCGAAATGGACGATAAACCAAGGTTATGACAAGACTTAGAATAGCGGCGGATGCGTATGGGCCATTGCTGCGGCGCCGGGCATATCGGGCAGGGATCGAACTATGAAGAAAAGCTATCTTCTGGCATCAGTTTTGTCGATTGCGATCCTTGCCGGACCGGCGGCGTCGGGTGCTCACGGGCGTCTTGCCAACGCCAACAGTCCCGGCCTTCGTGTGCAGTCTATGCGTCAGGTTCTGCGGCTTCGTCCCAGCGAAGTGGATCTTGCGACAGCAGCATTGATCATATCGGAACGGTGGAGCGATATAGTATACGGCCGGCGGTGCCTCGATGAACTCGACGATATGGCCTCCGAGATCCAGGCCAGATTGCGAGAGGCAAAGCTGCGCCCGAATTTCCGAGCCATTCCAATCATCAACAATTATTTGTTCCGGGAACTTGGTTTTCGAGCTGTCAGCGAAGTGGACGATCCGAACGACCTGTTTCTGCATACCGTCCTCGATAAGCGAAGGGGGTATTGCTTGAGTTTGTCGGTGCTGTACCTCTCGATCGGAGAGCGCCTCGGGATGCCTGTACACGGGGTGGTGGTACCTGGGCATTTCTTCGTCCGATATGATGACGGCCGGTCTCGCATCAACGTCGAAACGGTGGCAGGGGGTTCCACCCCATCGGATGACTACTACATTGAGAAATACAATGTTCCTCCCGGCCGTCGCGATGGTATCTATATGAAGAACCTCGATAAGATCCAGACGCTGGGGTGCTTCTTCAATAATCTGGGGATTGTGTACAGCGACGTTGGGAATAACGACTACGCCCTCGAGACGTTGCTGCTGGCTGTGGAACTCAATCCCGTGTTGTCCGAATCGCGGTCAAGTCTGGGCAACGCCTATTTGCGGGCCGGACGTATCGCCGACGCCATATACCAGTATGAGAAGGCCCTTGAGATCAATCCGAATGAGGCGAAAACGCACAATAATCTGGGCAACGCATATACCGAGCGAGGCTGGACGAACTACGCGATCTCAGAGTATCTGGCGGCAATCGAACTGGATCCTGAGCTGCCCGATGCACGAAAGAACCTGGCGCGAGCCTATAGTAGTCAGAAGCGATACAGGCAAGCTCTTTCACTTCTAAAGGAGGTTGTTTCGCGGCATCCGGATGATGCCGACTGTTTCGGCCAGATGGGCAATATCTATCAGCGCATGGGCGACTGTGATCGGGCGGTTGCCCAGTACCAAAAGGCGGTGGATTTGAATCCTGCGATGGTGCAGGCACACTGCGGCCTGGCCCAGTGTTACAACGAACTCGGCATGCAGAAAGAGGAAATCGAGGCCTATCGCACGGCTCTCTCGTACCAACCCGACGTGCTGATGGCACTGGTGAATCTGGGAAATGTGTACTTCCAGGAAAAACAGTATGACGATGCGCTGGAATTGTACAAGAAAGCCGCGGGGGTGCAGCCTGACGATGCCTCGATCCGATACAATATCGGGGCGGCCTACTTCAATCAGGGACTGTACGAGGAGGCGACCGACGCGTATCGGGAGGCCGTTGCGCTGAATCCAAAGCTTGCCGACGCACATTACGGCCTGGCGGTGGGACTCTACAATCTAGGGCAGTACAGGCAGGCCTGGGAGCACATCAACGCAGCAAAGCGGCTCGGTGCAAACGTGACAGAAGAGCAGCTTGAAGCCATTAAGAGTAAGGCCAGATAGAAACGCCCCGGGGCAAGGATGTCGCAGCATACGAGGCGAATGATGCGAGGCAGTGCGGTGCTTCGTTATCGCGCGGACACAGAGCCGAACTCCTAAAAGCGATTACGGGTATTTCCCTCGGAAAGGAAGAAAGGCGGCGGCCGGATTCGAACCGGCGAATAACGGTTTTGCAAACCGTCGCCTTAGGCCTCTTGGCTACGCCGCCTCGACCAAAAAGGTAGTTTACACGTCTTGAAGCCGGACTGCAACAGATTTCCGGGACAATTTCCGACCGGTTGCGACCCTTTCGGACGATACACTCTGACCCCGGAATTCGCAGGCACCCACTCTGATGCGGATCGAAAAGGTCCCGCGTCAAGTAAACGAAACCAGGGAAATTCTCTATAGAACCATTTCTCTGCAATAAGCCGGTCATGGTTTTGCGTCTTTGCTTATGAAAACGGTTTTGGTATAATAACATACGGTTATAAAGGACTTTACGAGGCAGCCATTGGCATTCTCGCAGAATGATCATGCAGCCGAGATCGGTCCGGTGTTTTGTGGGCGGCTGTGAGATCAGTACCGCAGCCAGGCGACTGGTGTCGGCTTACATGCGAGGACGTGGATCGGCTGCCGCAACAGCCTCCCAGGCAGCACATGCCGTAGATGGTGGCTTGTGGGACACGGAGCGAATGGTTCCTGAGGATCGTGTAGCAAGGGGCGTCTGCGTTCAATTGTCGGATGCACGAATTCGCAAGAAAAGGGTGGTACAGAGGTGTTGGACGGTCTGATTCTCTCTCTCAGAGCAAATGCGGGCATGATGAAACCCGTATCTATATTAAAGCGACTGCGGTACTGCTGTGTGATGGCAGTACTATTGTCTGCAGTGCTGCAAGTCGGTTGTCGCACGCCCGAGGAGTATCATCGGGATGCCGATAAAGTGGCGTACGGGATTATTGCCGAGAAGCAGCAGGCAGCCCTCGATAAGACCGAACCGATGAACATAGACCGTCCGAGCGATATTCTGCGCAGGCGCCTGATCGCTGAGCAGGGACTGCCGATTGCACATCCGGCGTCATTGGGAACGGACAAACTCAAGCATATTGAGTATTGGCCCGAGGCGGATCATTCCTATGCGGTTTCTTCGCAGATTATCGATGGTCCGATTGAACCAAATGAGGCGGTGCAGATCTCTCTGCTTGACGCGCTGCAGATCGGGGCGAGGAACAGTAATGACTATCAGTCCCGCAAAGAGGACGTCTTTCGAAGTGCTTTGACACTCGATCTGCGTCGCAACGATTTTCGCAACATCTTTTCCGGAGGCGGCGACAGCACGCTTACAACCAATACCAAAGGCGACACAACCGTTAGCGATGTGACCAACAGAGCCGATGTGGGCGTGAGCCGCAAACTCAAGAATGGTATCGACCTCAGCGCGGCGCTGGCAACCGATATCTTCAATTTGTTGACACAGGGGGGGGCGTCGTCTCTGGGACTGACAAGCGACGCTTCGGTGACAATTCCGCTGCTCAGAGGAGCAGGTCGACATATCGTCACCGAACCGCTGACACAGGCGGAAAGAGATGTCGTCTATGCGATCTATGAGTTCGAGCGGTTCAAACGGACCTTTGCGGTGTCTATCGCACGCAGTTATTATGGCGTGCTTCGCCAGATGGACTCGGTGGCGAATGCCCGCGAGAACTATGCCAGTGCGATACGTTCGCATCGGTGGTCGCGCCGGCGGGCGGATGCGGGGCGAATCGCCGAGATTGACGTCGATCAGGCCCTGCAGCAGCGTCTCAGCGCGAGGAACCGGTGGATTTCGACTCAGGAACAGTACAAGAGCGGCCTGGACGCTTTCAAGACGTCCATAGGACTTCCCACCGATGCGTTGGTAAAGCTCGATCCGAACGATCTGACACAGTTGCGCTCGAGAGCGACCGAATTGGTGGAGGAAATGCGGGATGCCTCTCAGGTCGTCGCTTCCGGCGAGGCGAGATCGGCCGATGCTCCGGTTCAACTAATTCCCGCCGACTACGAAGACGCCGGTCCCTACGAGATCGATGATGAGGTGGCCATGCGGCTGGCACTTGAAAACCGACTGGATTTGCGGACCGCGGTCGGACGCGTCTTTGACGCCCAGCGCCAGGTGGTGGTAAGGGCGGACGACTTCAAGCCGGGGCTCTCCATTGGCGGCTCGCTGAGTCGCGAGTACGACGATTCCGAGGCCGGATTCGGATATCTCGGCGGTATCTACCGAGGACTGCTGTCCCTGGATTTGCCACTAGAAAGAACGCAGGAACGCAATGCATATAGAAACAGCCTGATCGATCTGGAACGCGCAACGCGGACCGTTCAGGCATTGGAGGATCAGATTAAGCTGGCTGTGCGTAATGCGCTGCGAACGCTGCTCGAATCGCGCATCAGCCTGAACATCCAGGCTGAACAGGTCGTAGTGGCCGAGAGGCGGCTTGAGAGTACGGAACTGTTTCTCGAAGCCGGAAGAACGGAAATATTCTTCCTGCTCGAGGCACAGAATGCCCTGCTTTCGGCACGAAACGACCTGACCTCTGCCGTTGTCAATTATCGAACCTCCGAACTCGAACTCCAGCGCGATTTGGGTTTGTTGGATGTGGATGAAAAAGGCCTCTGGGAAGAATTCGTCCCCAAGGGAGTGAATCATGTCAGACAATAAGAACAAAAACGATAATTCGAAGAAACGCATGAAGATGATCGGCGGCGCGGCTGCAGTGGTCGTCATCGCTCTGTTAATTATCTGGATGAAGGTAGTGCAGGGCGGGCAGGCGCCTGCTGAGGAGATGCTCACCTTTACGGCCAAGAAAGGTCCGTTGACCATAAGTGTTCTCGAGTCCGGCACCATCAAGTCGCGCGAGCAGATTATCATCAAGAATGAGGTGGAGGGCCGCACGTCTATTCTCTCGTTGATTGCCGAGGGCACGCGGGTGAAAAAGGGCGACCTTCTCGTCGAACTGGACGCCAGCAGCCTGGAGGATTCCAGGATCGATCAGGAGATCAAGGTGCAAAATGCCGAGGCCGCCTACATCAATGCCAAGGAGAATCTGGTAGTTGTTGAGAATCAGGCCGAGGCGGATGTCAATGTGGCGGAACTGACACTGGAGTTCGCGAAAGAAGACCTGCGGCTCTACGAGGAGCAGTTTCGGTATGATCTTACGGCTGCGGGAAACCAGATACAGTTGGCTCAGGAGGAGCTCAAGCGGGCGGAAGATACCAACGATTGGTCGGAGAAATTGTTGAAGGAGAAGTACATATCCGAGACCGAAGCGCAGGCGGACCGGTTGGCGGTCACGAGGGCAAGGAACGCCCTTGAACTGGCGGAATCGGATAAGGACATGCTCGAAAAACATACTTACAACCGCCAGATCAAGCAGCTTGAAAGCGACGTATACCAAGCGGAGATGGCCCTGAAGCGGGCACGTGCCAAACAGACGGCCGATGTGGTTCAGGCGAAAGCTGATCGGGATGCGAAGAAGGCGGAATTCGACCGCCAGACTGCAAAGCTTGAAAAACTCAAGGACCAGATCGATAAGGCCACGATCTACGCGCCGGCCGACGGAATGGTCATCTACGCTACTACCGCGCGCCGAGGGGGTTGGCGGGACAACCGCGAACCACTGGACGAAGGCGTGGAGGTATTCGAGAGACAGGAACTGATTTATCTGCCGACTGCGGCATCGGCAATGGCGGAGGTGGATATACACGAGGCGAGTCTGGACAAGGTAGAGTTGGGTCTTCCGGCGATCATCACAGTCGACGCGTTGCCCGGCAAGAAGTTCCTGGGTGCAGTTGCGCGGATATCGCCATTGCCCGATCCGCAGAGCATGTGGATGAATCCGGACTTGAAAGTCTATCAGTCGGATATTCACCTGGAAGGCGACGATCCTTCGCTGCGAACAGGAATGAGCTGCAAGGCGGAGATTATTGCCGCACAGTACAAAGATGTGATCTATGTTCCGGTTCAGTCGGTGATTCGCGTAGATGGCAAGCCCACTGTGTATGTGTTGCATGACGACCGTATTGAAGCCCGGCCGGTCGAAATTGGCATGGACAACAACAGGATGATCCATGTCGTCAACGGGCTTGAAGAGGGTGAAGTCGTGATGATGACGCCTCCTCTGCGATCCGCGGCCATCAATACGGCCGGAGTTGAGGGCATTGAACAAAGCGATCAATCCGATGGCGAGGGCGACTCCCTGAGGGACACAATCAACAAGAGGCTTGAAGCGGTGAACGGAGCCGGCGGTTCACAGGCCGGCCCAGATGGTGCCGAACGTGCTGGGCCGAACGGTGAGCCTCGGGGTAGCCGCACACGTCCCCCAGGCGGACAGGGAGGCAATAGACCGCGGCCGAGTGGGAGGAGCCAGTAGATGGCCGCCCAGGCACTTCAGACCAAACGTCGCGAGATTGTGCGACTTGAGGATGCTCGAAAAGTGTACCGGATGGGTATGGAGGAAGTGCACGCCCTGGCGGGCGTGACGATCGCATTCGAGGAGGGCAGCTTCTGGGCGATTATGGGCCCGAGCGGTTCGGGCAAGAGTACGATGATGAACATACTCGGATGCCTGGATCGCCTGACGTCCGGACAGTTCTGCCTTGAAGGCAATGACGTCAGCCGGTTGGATGATGATGAACTCAGCGAGTTGCGTCTCAGGTATCTGGGCTTCATTTTCCAGAGTTTCAATCTCATTCCTCAGCTGACTGTGCAGCGGAATATCGAGTTGCCTCTGTATTATCTTGGATGGGAGGCGGCCCAGAGCGCGGAACGCGCGAAGGAACTTGCCGAAGAGGTCAAACTTGGTGATCGTTTGAACCACAGACCGACGGAACTATCCGGCGGACAAATGCAGAGGGTTGCCATAGCCCGGGCGCTGGCCAACGATCCGCAGGTCATCTTTGCGGACGAGCCCACTGGAAATCTGGACTCGACGACGGGCGAGCAGATCATGGACCTGCTGGACAAGTTGAACAAACAGGGTAAGACCATCGTGATGGTAACGCACGAGCCGAACATCGCCGAGCATGCTCAGAATCGTCTGCACATGATGGATGGCAAGATTGACAGAGTCGAGGTGGGCTGAGATGCAACAGACACGAATTGCACGCAACATCTGGCTCGGAATCGAGAACCTGCTCCTGCACAAGCTGCGGAGTTTCCTGACGATGCTCGGCGTCGTATTTGGCGTCGGCAGTGTGGTGGCCATGCTGTCTGTGGGTGAGGGGGCCAGCAAAGAGGCCCTCGAGCAGATTCGCAAACTTGGCAGCAACAATATCATCATCTCGTCCGTGAAGTCCTCCGAAGAGGAGCAGGCCAGCACGTCGAGTTCACATATGAGCATCTACGGCCTGCTGTACGACGATCATCACAGGATTGCTGAGAGCTTCAATACGGTCAAGCGAACTGCGCCGGTCAAGCTGATGCGCAAGGAGTCGCGGCTTGGCGAGCGGGCGATGGAACTGCGCGTTGTGGGGACAACGCCGGAGTGGTTCGGCCTCGTGCCGCGCGAACTCGTCGCCGGTCGCGTGCTGCGTGCATCCGACGAGCAGGGAAAGGCGCCCGTGGCCGTACTGACCGAGTTCGGGGCCCGCAAGATACTTGCTGCGGAAAGCAGTGTCGGCCAGACGATTCGCATCGGCGGCGATCAGTTTGAGATTGTCGGCATCGTCAAGAGCGAAAGCGGGCAGGCCGGCAACATTCAGATTCCCGATCAGGAGGTGGACATCTACATTCCCATGGAGGTCGCAAAGCGTTATTTCGGCGACATATTTACCAAGCGGACGTCGGGTTCCAGGATTCGGGAGAAGGTGGAATTGCATCAGATCATGGTCGAGGTTGACGATCCACGGAATGTCGAGAGTACAGCGGCCGGTATCGAACGAATGCTGGAACAGTTTCATAAGAAGCAGGACTATGCATTGAGTGTGCCTCTGGCGCTGTTGAAGCAGGCCGAGGCAACGAAACGCCGTTTCAATATCGTGCTCGGATCGATTGCCGGCATTAGTCTGCTTGTCGGCGGAATTGGCATTATGAACATCATGCTCGCTTCAGTTACTGAGCGGACGCGAGAGATCGGCATTCGCAGAGCCATCGGCGCCAAGCGCGGGCAGATCGTGATTCAGTTCCTCATCGAAACGGTGGTGCTGTCTACGACGGGGGGGATAGTCGGTCTCGGTCTTGGAATCCTGATCCCTGTGCTGATTACGTATTTTTCCGGTATGGCCACTGTGGTTACGCTGATCGGCGTGTTGTTACCGCTGATTATCAGCATGACGATCGGCGTGGTATTCGGCCTTTATCCCGCTATGAATGCCGCGAAAGTCGATCCGATCATTGCTCTGCGGCATGAGTAGGGTCGCACTATGGCAGGATGCAGGCTCGGTGTGTTTCTGCTATCATGTCTTCGTCATCCCAAACTCTATTGGATGCGCCCGAATGTTACACAACCAGTGTGCCGGAGACCATCCTGGGATTGTACGACATATGTACTTTGGCATTTAGGATCAGCGGTGCTGTTGGATGTCTATACCGGACGAGAAAAGCGAATCCAAAGGACACAGCAGACGAAGAAGACTCGTATTCTACCCTGTCCTGCTGTTGGTCGTCCTGTCTCCATTGGTGGCGGTGGAAATAACAGCCAGGTTGCTGGCGCCGGCCGTGCAGCCGACAACCGACGATCCATTCATTGCATTCTCGGCTTTGCGCCCGCTCTTCGTAAAGAACAAGTCTGGCAGTCGGTATGAGATCGCTGCCGAACGTCTGGTGTCGTTTCGGCAGCAATCGTTCCCGGCAGCGAAGCCGGCCAATGTCTTCCGCGTATTTTGCCTCGGCGGATCGACCGTTCAGGGAAGACCCTATTCGGTTGAGACCGCGTTTTCAACATGGCTCGAATTGAGTCTCAATGCTGCCGGGGCAGGGACAGATTACGAAATTGTGAATTGCGGCGGCATTTCATATGCCAGTTATAGACTCGTGCCGATCATGCGGGAAATCCTCGGTCATGAGCCCGATCTGGTCATTATCTACATGGGGCACAACGAGTTTCTGGAAGACCGCACGTATGCGAAGATCAGGAAGATACCTGACGTGCTGATCCGTTTGCATGATATCCTGCTGAACCTGCGCAGTTACGCACTGGCATATCGTTACGTTTCCCAGCGGCGGCACACGAACGGTCACAGGGCCGGTCCGAAGACCATCATGAGTGAAGAGGTCAAGACCATGCTGGATCTTGAGCAGGGTCTGGCGGCTTATAGTAGCGATCCGGCGTGGAGGCAAGGCGTGATTGAACACTTCCGCCGCAACCTAGAAACCATGATCGGCCTGGCCCGACGAGCAGGAGTTCCGCTGATCATCGTCAATCCAGCCTCAAATGTGAGGGATTGCCCGCCTTTCAAATCGCAATCACGAAGCGGATTGCCTGAAGAGCAAGTCGAACGTGTTGCCACGCTACGGCGAAAGGCCGAAAAAGTCGGGTGGTCGGATACGTATGGCAAGCTCCGGTTACTCGAAGAGGCGGCTGCGATAGATGATCGGCATGCGGGTCTGGCGTATGCGATTGGGAAGTGCTACGCCCGACTGGGGCGCATGGATGAGGCAAAACGGTGGCTGGTGCAGGCAAAAGATCTGGATGTTTGCCCGCTGCGAATCCTCGAATCTATGCACAATATCATCCGGGAGTTGTGCGATGAGTATCGGGTCCCGCTCGTGGATATCAAAGCCATGATGGAAGTGGAGAGCGAAGGAGGCATCGTTGGCAACAATTGGCTCGTGGACCACGTGCATCCGACTATCGACGGGCATCAACTGATCGCAGGGGCGCTTTTCCGCCGGATGGAGCAAATGGAGTTTGTCTCGGTCGATCAGCACTGGGCGGCCCGGCGAGATTCCAGTTGGGCCGAGCATCTTGCTTCGCTGGATGCCGCCTATTACGCGCAAGGTATGGAACGCTTAAAAAGACTTCAGCAGTGGAGTCGGGGGCGGATTCCGGCCGAAGCCCAACAACAGCAGGAGTGATCATCTACCTCTTCCGTCAGGGTTGTATCACTTGCGGGTAGTCTGTTTATCCGGTATTATCCACTGCTTCGAGCGAAATCAATGGATGCTGAACAGGATTCTGAGGTGAGCATTATGAAAGTAGTAGCCTTCAACGGCAGTGCGCGTAAGGACGGCAACACGGCTATTCTGGTCAAGGCGGCGCTGGCCGAACTTGAGAGTGCCGGGATCGAAACCGAACTGATTCAATTGGCCGGCCAGAGGATTCGGGGGTGTACGGCTTGCTACGGCTGCGTGAAGAACAAAGACAGGCGATGCGTGGTTACGGATGACCGCGTAAATGAATACATCGAGAAGATGATCGAGGCCGACGGCATAATCCTCGCCTCACCGACATACTTCGCGGATCTCACCGCCGAGCTGAAGGCATTGATCGATCGCGCAGGTCTGGTCGTTCGCGTCAATGGCGACCTGCTGCAGCGGAAGATCGGCGCCGCTGTGGTCGCGGTTCGCAGGGCCGGCTCGATTCATGTGTTCGATTCGATCAATCATTTCTTCCTCATCAGCCAGATGGTCATTCCGGGTTCGTCGTACTGGAACGTCGGTATCGGCAGACAGATCGGCGATGTCGAAAGCGACGGCGAAGGACTGGACACCATGAAGACATTGGGACGCAACATGGCGTGGCTGCTTCAGAAGACAGGCGCGTAGGGCAATATACCCCGCCTCAGTCTTAAACTTTGCACCACAGCAATCGTTCCGATACGTCCGTAGCTTGAGAGTCCGCCGATTCCAGGAAGTGCAAACATCACCATAGTGCGCTCGCAGGCGCATTGGTGCAGGACGATCGCGCCCGGTCATAATAAAAGCAGGCCCGCATCGCAATGATACGGGCCTGCCGAAGTACCACGAAACACCAGCGTATACGCTGTGCGTCCTACCTTTACGGCCAGAGCTGTTCGTCCAGCCAACTGTCGATCAGGACCGCGTAGTCCTTGAAGTCAATTCTCTCGTCATCCACAATATCCGTGTCTTGGGTCGTGGTGAGGAAAGACGTCAACGGTTGACTGTACGTTGTACCGGCAGACATGCCGGCGAGATTCGCAATCTCTGCCTGCGGAACGGCCCGGCTGTAGATTCGAAGCTCGTCGATCTGGCCGGTGAACGGCCTGTCGTGCCACGGTGCCTCGCCGATCCGAACCACGCCGGTGGAAGCCGTGTTGACCGCGTTGTTATTCAGAGCCGAGATGTACTCCTGAACACCGTCAACGTAAAGCTTGACATTGTCGAGCGTGGTCGTCTGGGCCTCTTCGAGAACCGCCGCCACATGGTGCCACTGATCGTCACGGACGTCAGTATTGCCGACTATATAGCCGCCGTTGATCTCGACGCGAATAGCACCTTCCGTGCCGTTGTCGGCCTGGACGCGGAATATCCATTTCTCGGTAACGTTGTTCTCGCCCCAGGAGACGATTTCGCCGAGACCTGTGGTCTTGATCCACGCCGAGGAGGTTCGCGGCTGCATTCCTGTGACGCCCGCATAGCCTGCGACGTTGACAAAGCTCAAACCATCGAGGTCGAGAGCCTGGCCGGCCTGACCCGCCGCGTAGAGAACCACGCCGCACGGATCGCCGCCGTAGCCGTTGCCCGAGCCGTCGAGCAGGTTGTTCTCGAAGCTGTACTGCGCTTCAAGATTGGCGTCGCTGACGGCCTCGACGGTGACGTCGTATCCTTCGATGAGCCAGTCATCGGCGAGCATTTCGAGGTCAGGCATATCCACGATACAGTTGTTGCTGAAGTCTGCCGCGGGCTTGACCAGTTCCGGAACACATCGCGACGGATACAGCCGGATGTCATCGAAGAACATCAGGCCGCTGCCTCCGGCCGGCGGGCCGAAGCCAATCGTCATCGTGTTGATGTTCGCCAGGTTGATGCTCGGGTTATCTGCGGTAAACTCGCTCAACTCGATTCCCTGACCGAATTCACCCCAGGCCGTCCAACTCGTCACCTGCGCAGCGTTTGGATCCGGATTGGCTACCGTTGCACTGTTGCCCGAACCGTCCGTAATCTTGACGTACATCTGTTCGGGATCGTTGCTCTGGATGCCAATATCCTGATTGGAGAATGTCGCCGGTGTGACGGTGCCGGTGGTCGAGACATTCGAGAACACCGCCGTAGTCACGTTGTTCACCGAATGGCTCGTCAACGCCAGACCGATGTACACATTGGGGCTCATCGAGATGTTGATGGACGCAAGGTCTTCCCATGTGCCGGGGTTGCCTCCGACGTCATCGGCGTGCGATGCAACGAAGTCGCCTGAGAAGGTTCGTTCGATCTTCAACCACCGCGGGAAAATGGCAATATTCTGAATATCGCCCGTGCCGCTCGAAGCGCCGGCCGCGTCGCCGCGATACTGCAGGCGGACGCGGTTGTTGTTGAACGCTACCAGCGTCATTGCGTTGGCCGAGTTTGGATCCAGCGTGTTGCGGATCATTACGCCGGCCTTGGTCCAGGTGTTGGCCTGAGTCAGTGACTCGATTTTCGCAGTGATGCTGCCCGGTCCGTTGAGCATCTTGTAGGCATAGTGGAATTCATCCGCCGTACCCCAGATGTCGGCTCCCGCCGCGGTCATCGTGTACGTGCCCATCGGTTCTTGGACCAAACTGCCGAAACTACCGGGGAACGCATTGTACCATAACGTCAGAGCTTTCACGTCGTACTGCGTCCAGTCGCGCGTGGCACCGCTGAGCGTAAGTGTAGCCTCAGAAGCGACGCTGCCGTTATTGTAATAATACGGCATGGACTGTATTCCGCCGTGGACGTTACTTCTCTCGACGTAGAACTCGCCGGCGTCGACGGTCGGGCCGAGATCGTGGCCGACCTGCGAACCGTTGCTCGCATTACCAAAGCCGTCGAGCCAGGCTTCCCAGATGGTATCGGGGGAGAAGTTATTGTAGTCCTCCATATCATCGATCAATACGTAATTCGCAATCGAGAATTCCCACGTCCTTCCGGTGGTCATTGTCGAATCGTTGTTGATCTCGTCGACCCGCCAGTAATAGGGTCCGCCGCCGAACTCAATAAGGCCTGCTGCCGGCAGGCTTGTTCCCGCCTGGCGGCCTTTGTACTCGGGCGAAGCCGTATCGGCGCTCTCGACCGCAGCCTGGCTCGTGCCGAAATATACATCGTGCTGCACGGCATTGTCACCGGCCGACCAACTCAGGCTTGCCACCTGCTCGAATTGAGGCTCTGAGTTTGCTGCCGGCGACGGGTTCCAGGCTACCAGAGGATCGGGACGCAGCATGACCATAACCACTTCTTCCTGCGTCATTGCCTTGTCATAGATTCTGGCGTCGTCGATCAATCCGTTGAAGTACCGGTCGTTGTTGGTTGCCCGACGGCCGATGCTGACGTCGGCGGTGGGTTGCAGGTTGAACGTGTCGGGGTCCGATGTGTCGGGCGTCACATTCACGCCGTCCACGAACATTGTGACCCCGTCATCGTCGATCGTGCCGCCTTCATAGATTACGGCCGCGACGTGGTGCCACTGACCGTCCCGCAGATCGGGACCGAGCGTGCCGCGAATGTTGCCGCTTCCGTGCTCGACGCGAATAACCGTATCGACGCGGAATGACAGCCGCTCACGTCCTGCGTTGTTACCCCACGTGATAATCTCGGCGTTGCTGGTCGTATTGATCCAGGCCATCACCGTAAACGCCGGTTGTGTGCCGCCGACGGCAGTGATACCCTTGTATCCATCGATATTGGTGTAATCGCCTTCGCCGTCGAACTGCAGCGCCCCGCCATCGTATCCAGCGGCCCATTGCGTGTCACCTCGCAGCGATCCGTGGTGTCCATAGCCGGACCAGTCGACGAGGAGATTGCCGGCGCCTTCGTCCATCTTCCACCACCCAACGAGATTGGGGTCGGAAATCTGAATTTCGGGGATCGTGGTAAAGCTCCACACATCGCCTGGGTGTACCACAGTCTGCTGGTCCGTCTCGTCCACACGCCAGTAATACGTTTTGCCGTTTTCCAGCGCCATGGGCGGGTCGATGAAAGTATCCACAGTCGTCTCGCCGCTTGTCGAATTAAGAACGGTGTCATAGTCTTCGCCGAAGTGAACGGTGTGGAACAGCGCGCCGAAGCCCGGGGCCCACTCAAGCTGCGCGTCCAGCGGTATGAACTGAGCGCCGTCTGCAGGCTGAGGATTCTGAGCGGTCGCGGCCGGGACGGAGAAACTCCATATGGTACCAACATGTTTTGTGCCGTCGGCTTCGACCTCGTCGATGCGCCAGTAGTACGTCTGTCCGAGTTCCAGTCCGCCGGGCAGAATGCCGCCGGTAATGCCGGTGAGAAGGAACTTGCTCGTCTGATTGCCGCGGAATGTCTCGCCGCTGCCGGCAAGGACCTCATCATAGTCGTCGCCGAAGTAGACGTCGTGCGATTCGGCGAGATAGCCGGCGTCCCAGGTCAGCGTAGCAGAAGCTTTGTCTATCGTAACGCCGTCTTCGGGTGAAGGACCGGATGCCTGATAGTCCGACGCGCGAATAAAGGGCGAAACATACTCGCCGGTGACAGTATTCTGGCCGGCGCCGACAACAGGCCCTTCCCATGCGACGAGAAAACCGTCTCCGCCGCCTCCTTCTTTGAACATGACTTCGACATAGTACCTCTGACCGCCCTGAAGCGTAATGGCCGCCGATTTTTGGTCGGGGAACTTCTCGAATTCAGTCTCACCTGTGTATTGGCCGGGAGGCACCTGGCAGATGAGCGTGGCGTTGGCGGGATTCTCATCACTGCTCAGTAGCAGATCCGATTGGTTGTCGCCCGAGATCCAGAACGTGTAGTCCCCGGTTGCGGGCGGATAAAGATATCCGCGAGCGCGGACGCCATAGTTGTCCGCATTCAACACGGTCAGTTCCGCGGGTCTGCCCGAACGCGGAAAATGCAGCCCATTGAGATAGTATTCGCCGTCCGGATTATCGGGATAGCGAGGATCGGCAACGATGTTCGCAGTGTCATTGCCGCCGATGTTGAGCCACCACTCCATAATGACGGAGCCCTTCTCGTCGAGCGCCTGACCGCCGGCGAGTGTGCCCCAGGCGAACATGAGGCAGATGGTTAGCAATACGGTTCTCTTACACATTAACAGTCCTCCTTCAAAACAAGAAATGAATCACGGCGAATTGCCGACAAGAAATGGACATTGCGTGCGGGGTCTCACGAGGCACGCAATACATTGTAACCATACATCATTGCCGCTGTTTATCATTGGCGGCCACTCCTCCAATGAAGACGGATATAGAATCACACCGTCAAAATTGCTCGCAGAGGTCTCCTGGCAGACCAAAGAACGTCACCGGAACGAAACTTCCAACGCCATCCCACAGGGAGATCACGCAGAATTCGGCCGGGCGATCACGTTAATTCGCCTTTGGGCCACGACCTCTGCAGATCAACAGTCCAATAATATCGGATGCTGGGTCTTGTGTCAACGCGAATTCTGAGTCTTTGCGCTGATTGCGATCAGGCGGGTTCTCGTAAAGAGCACAAAACCGCGACGATCAACTCCATCCATCAGCTATATCGGCATAAGCGAGACGGTACTTTTCCCTCGTATTAATGTGTTTTTTGTTAGGAATCGCCCCTTTGGCGTACCATGTGCCGGGCGGAGATGCAAACCGTGCGGTCTTGCAACGCCCGTTTCGACCGCTGTGTGGCAGATATTTCGCAGAGAATCCCTGTTAGGCCGCATCCTATCGAGTATTCGCAGAAAGACAGGCTACGTTCCCATCTTCGAGAGTCAGATACAGGTGGCCGGGCGTCGCGGCCATTCCGTCAAAGATGGGAGGAATGTCGATCGAAACACGACCCATAAGGGTACCGTCGTCGGTTGCCAATGCAATCAGTTCCGCCTTTTCGGTCCTGTCGGGCGCTCCCGGCCCAGGTTCTTGTTGGACGACCGGCCCGGCAGCAAAAAGCGCGTTATCCGTCAGCACCATTGCTCGTGCGTGAATTCCGACGTGCCGCTCCCAGTCTTCGTCTTTGCCTTCTCGGCCGATGGCAAAGACCCTGCCTGTAAGGGCCGTCCTGAAGTTGATTGGACCAGTGGACGTTGCTTCGGCCGTAGCCGAAGACGGTCGAATTGTTGAAGACAAGCAGTCGGCCGTATATCAGCCCCCTCCGACGACCGCTGCACCCGCAGGCTATCGAAATCTCCCGACCAAATATCCAATAGGAACGATGAGGCCATGAATCGTCGAGGAAATCAGTCAGTGTGAACAGATGAGACTTGCCCTGGAGACATTTCTTTCCGGCATTGTCGAACGTCATCTCTCGCAGATAGATGCGGTCGCCGTCGCCGACAAGAATATCGGAGCGAACGCCCGGGATGGAGTAGGGGGCGGACTGAGGCGGCTGCTTGCCCGTTTCCGGATCCGGGCTGTATACAGGAGTCTTCGTCAGGACTTCTCCCGTCGCGAGATTGAGACGGTAAAGGCTGATGCCGCCGTCAAGATATGAGGATCTGCCTGCTGCAAAAGACACAATGTTATCCTGGATTAAAACGCTGCCGTGGGTTGGGCGTACGGACTCGAGCTGCCCCTGGGCGACGATGCGCCGGCCGGTCTGATCCGGTATGAAACGCCACACGAGTTCGCCGTCCGAGGCGGTAAGACAGTAAACGGATCCATCGGCGCAGCCGAAGACCGCGCGATTGCAGGCGACTGTTGGTGGTGAATCGATGCGACCGCCTGCGGTGTATGTCCATATTGGCTCGCCGGAGACCGAATCGAGCGCATGTACGGCATGTGTATCGACATCTGCCACCAGAAGAAGACCGCCGGCGACAACCGGACTGGAGGGCGTCTCGCCGATGCGACGCTTCCACTTGCATGCGAGGTTTGTCGGTACATGTGCCCCGGTTGAACCGCTCCGCGAGCAGTCGCCGCGATACGTGGGCCAGCAAGCCGAAGTGTCTGCAGCCTCATCTCTGGAGGCGTCCCGCCCATAGGCGGCGCCGCGTTCAACGTGTGCTCGCTCATCAGGCCGCGGTGCGCTCTCTTTTGGCAATCGCAACGGAGCCAGCGCAGTGAATCCGCTCACCCTGGCGCCGACATAGCATGCGCAGGCGTGCGGAGGAGCGTACATCAATCCGTTGCATGGCATGATGCCGTACTTGCAGACCCCTCGGGCCCAACTATGCTCCCGCACCTCGCCGGTAGTGAGGTCGATAAATTCTGTGCCGCGTCTGCCCGCGAGGATGTACCGATCCGTTGCCTTGTTCGAATAGCAGCGATGGTGGTGCCCCGGATTCTCGCATTCGACGTGCGTCAGGACCTCGCCTGTCCGCAAATCGCGGCTCGTGGCGAAGTACGGACCCCAGGCGGGGCTGCGTTTCTGTGGAAACGGTTTGAAGCCGCCCAGCCAGAGCGAATCGTTGGCGACAAACATATCGCGTATACTGGTCAACAACGGTTCCTGCTTCCACAGGACTTGCCCCGACTCGGCCGACAGAGCCATAACGGAACCTCCGGCGCCGCAGAAGACGGAGTCATCGCACACCAGCCGAAGGGTGGCTGCAGAGGTCCGCCATCGTTCGTTGCCCGTGTCCAGATCCAGGCAGATGACATCACCGGCCCTTTGATAGAAAACCCGATTGCCGGCTGCGCACAAACTGAGGCTCCGCAATCCGGAGACTTCGTCGCGGTGTTTCTCCCATAGGAGTTCACCGGTTGCAGCGTTCACCGCACGCACTGCGCACGGAGTCCTGTTCTCAGTGGAGCGGAAATGCCGGACCAGAGATTCAGCGGATTCACGATCAAACAGCGACGAGTGTTTGCCGGCGGAAAGCCGGGCCATATGGACGAGCTCTTTCTGCCTGTTGTCGGTAACTTCTCGGACAACGAGCAGCAGGATGCCCTGGTGACAAATCACCTCGTCTGTGCCTTTCGTGTTCTCGTAAACGTGTATGATATTCCCTGTTCGTGCGTCAATGGCACTGAGCGGGGCGTGGATACCCAGTGTTGCGTACAGCCTGTCCTTTATCGCAACAAGCCGTCGCTGAAGTTGCCCCGGCGTATACCCCCAGTTGACAATATGCGGGAACCATGCCCCCATAGCCCGTTCCCACAGCAGCGTGCCGTTATAGGCGTCCCTTGCGACAAGATGCCATTTCGGAGGCTCTCTCAAGAACTCAATGGAGGCTTGATCCTGTACATAGAATATTCTCCCCGCGGACGAAACAACGGAATTGATGCTGGGGATATGCTCGTGACTGCGGGTGTGGCGAGGCCCGGCTACCCATTGCATCCGGCCGGGCGGGCCGACAACCGTATCATGGGCGACCGCGTTGCCGCTGGCGTCATAAGCGTAGTGTGTCCATTCGTCTGTGTTCTTGCAGGGAGGTTTGACTTCGCGCTTCCATGATTTGCCATTGCGGATCAGAGCCACGCCCCGGGGAACCAGGACTCTCATAATCTCGGACCTGGCAACATCGCAGTGTGGCTCGACTATGATGAGATTCACGAGATTGTCAACATACGGCAGAGTCGCACCCCGCAATCTATCGATACACACCGGCCCATATATGCCAAGAGACTTGATATGTCTGCGGGCAGCCGCAACACGGTGGTCTCTTTGGTCGAGCCCGTGGACCAGGATGTTGTCATTCGCCTTCAGTGCGGCCGTCAATCTTCCGTCGCCGCAGCCGAGATGGACGACAAGCCCTCCTGTGATATCCGCAGACGTGAGAACGCTGCGAGCCTCTTCCTGAGGCGCTGTGCTCGCTTCCGCACCCAACGCCGCTACGCGACCGAGCAGCATCAGTGTCATAGTCGCGTAAATGCCCATTCGCCTGCACATAGATTTTGCCTCCTTTACGATTCCAGTCAGTCAGCTATCGTGCCGCCGGGATTGTACCATATTGCTCGCGATGATGAAGAGAATACCTGCGTCCATGAATGCGGTTTGACATGGACGCTTGTTGATGTCGAATTCTTCGCTGATTGACTTGTCTCGGCAGGACCAAAACGATACTCTGAGAAATGTGTGGTTTAGCCATTTATGCAGCCGCCGAAAGTGCGTAGGAAACGGTTTCGAG
>CAZGMJ010000023.1:0-74383 GCA_964526785.1 uncultured Pirellulales bacterium | reverse complement strand
GATGGGAGATGAGTTTGGAAGTGGCAAAGGAAAAGCCGGAGGGCTATGCAGTTCCGTCCGGCTGTGTGTGCAATTGCGTATTCGGCCGTTCGCCTATTTTCGCGGCCGGGTCTGTCAGGTGGTGATGGCGCGCCAGCCTTTGTTCAGTTCTTCCAAAAGGGAGATGACCTCGCGGACCATCTGCGGGTCGGACTTGGAGTTCGCTTTCGAAAGATGGCGCGTCATGAAGAAATACAGCTTGCGCAAGTTCGAAGCAATCTCTCCCCCGGCCTCCATATCGAGAACCGTGTTCAACTCGCTGATGATATCCTGGGCCTTACCTATGTACCGGCCTTTTGCCTCGTAGTTGCCCGCCTCCATCTCCTTGATGGCCAGCCTGAGGAACTTGATCGCTCCGTCGTAGAGCATGACGATGAGCCGGCCCTTGTTTTCCGTAGCGACCGACGTTTCCTGATATGCAGTGATTCCTTTCATATCGTCTCTCCGATTTATCAGTACAGGCCCGGAAAGCCTGAGAAGAGTTCCGAAGACCGTCCCACTGGACGGTGCCTAATCGTGCCCACGGCTATTTAGAAACATGGGGAGATGACGTACACATCGGGTCACGTCACCCCCCCATACCATGGTTCAGTTACTCGTGTGTCCGGTCGAGCCGGTTACCGCAACAGCGACAGCGCCATCTGCGGCATGGTATTGGCTTGAGCCAACATCGAGATACCGGCCTGTGCCAGAACCTGATTTCTGGTCAGTTCGGCCATTTCGGTTGCTACATCGACATCCGAAACTCGAGACTCGGCTGCAAGCAGGTTCTCCGCCTGAATACCCAGAACGTCAACGGTTCCTTCAAGGCGGTTCATCTTGTAACCGAATTTGGCCCGGGCGGTGTCCTTGCTGCCGATAGCCGTATCCAACTGGGTCAGTGCGGCTTTTGCACTGGTCGTGTCGTCCAGCGCCAGACCAGTCAGCCCCAGGCCTGTCGAGGCACTGGTCATGATATCGCCGGTGATGTCCAGCTTATCTGTGGTCAGCTCGCCGAACTGAATCGAACGTGTGGAGCTGTTGTCCAGCATCTTGATACCGTTGAACTTGGTACCCTGGGCGATACGGTCGATTTCCTGTCGCAGTTCGTCGAACTCCTGGTGCATGATATATCGCTGAGCCGATGAATAGGAGCCCGTTGACGCCTGCTCCGCCAGCGCCTGCATACGAACGAGGATGTCGTCGATAGTCGACATTGCTCCCTCCATCGTCTGCAGCATGCTTATGCCGTCCTGGGCGTTACGCGATCCCTGCCGAATCACCGCTACATCAGCTCGCATCAATTCGCGAACAGCGAGACCCGCCGCGTCGTCCTTGGCGCTATTGATCCGCAGACCGGACGACAGCCTCTCCACTGACTTGGACAGAGCATTGTAACTCGAACCCAAGTGCCTGGCAGCATTGGCCGCCATTAGATTGTTCTTGATTGCTAACATACTTCGGACTCCTTACAAAAAACGAACGTTCATGTTCCTTGTGGCCCTGTCAAGCCCCAATTAACTTGTCATGAAATGGGACAACACAACCCAAAGTGCGTCTCCAATTGGCATTCTCGATAAAATAGGCAAGAACTTAAGGGGCCTTCTCCCCAATTCCGCATAGTTGGTCGGATGGCCCTGTAATATTGGGCTTTGGCGCGTTAATAAAGCCGTCAGCCGACTCGAAAGCGTCGAAAAATTCCAAAAAAAAAGCGATTTGTCCGACTTACTAGTTGGGAGCAGTACGTTGCGCCCCTGTTTAATCCAAGGAGATCGTTAGTTCGTGCCAGATACAACAGAACAAATACAGGAAAAACGGCTGCTTGTTTTCAATTGCCACGAGGCCTGGGTGCATCAACTGGAACTGCTCGGATATGGTCTCGACATTATTGTCGGGCTCAAAGGACGCATGATTCAGACGTGGGATGCCCGGATGCGACCTATGCCCTCGAGTTCGCGGCTGATCAGTTTAGAGGAGGCACAGCATTCGCCCTGTTCCTACTACTGTATCATTACACATAACATCGCAGACCTGCTCGACGTCCGGGATCGGCAGGATCCCAAGCTACTCGTCATCCATTCCACTATAGAGGGCAGACAGCTTGAAGAGGGAACCGACGTCGCACCGGCGGCAATGCGCAGCATGCTGAACAAATACCTCCGTCTGGTGGGCGGTCATGCCGTGGCGGTATCTAAGCTCAAGGGGCAATCATGGGGTGTTACAGACGACATTGTGCCCTTCTCGGCTGATCCGACGGCATATCCACCGTATAAAGGCGACGTGGCCAGCGGCCTTCGTATATGCAATTTCATCAACAGCCGGAAGCAAATACTATTATGGGACTTTCACAGCAAGGCATTTCAGGGGTTGCCCGTCAGGCTCGTGGGGCATAATCCGGACATCCCGGCCGTACGGGCCGCCCAAAGCTGGGACGAGCTCAAAACTATGCTCCAGTCGCACCGGTTTTACATTCATACAGCACACCCTGAGTTGGAAGACGGATACAACATGGCAACCCTCGAGGCCATGGCGGCGGGCATACCGATTATCGGCAATACGCACCCAAGTTCACCGATCGACCATGGCGTAAGCGGCTTCTTGTGCGATAATCCGGTTGAGTTGAGGCGTTTTGCTCAGATGCTTCTGGAAGATCGAAATCTTGCGGCCAAAATGGGAAAGGAAGCAAGAAAGACAGTCTGTGAAAGATTCGGGCCCGAACGGTTCAGCAGAGGTATCAGGCAATCGATCGAAACAGCGCGCCGCAAGATTTGTCAACGAACGGCTTTCGCGTCGCCTAAATGGGCGGAACAAAAAGAAAGACTCCCTGGGGCTCGAATCAAATAGAAATCATCGTAGTGAGCCATTCTACAACAGAAACGGAGAGGGGGCATGGCCGCGCCAACTACGGTCACTGAGACAATAGAACGAGCAGCAGCCAGCCGCAAGGCCGGCCGTTTTGCAGAAGCTGAGCGACTGTATTGCGAAGTCCTTCAGCACGAGCCGGCGAATCCCGAAGCGCTGCACGCGATGGCTCTCTTACGATACAAATCCCACCAAATATGAGCAGGCAGTCGATTTTGCACATAGAGCGGTGGAAACCAAGCCTGAAGTTGGCCTTCTACACTACACGCTCGGAGCCACCCTCAACGCACTGGGACGATACGAGCAGGCGGTGGAGGCGTACCAGACTGCAATTCGCCTGCAGCCCGATCTCGCGCAAGCCCACTACAATCTGGGCAATTCTCTGGGGAGGCTCGGCAAATACACGGAAGCCGTTGAGAGGTACCGCCGGTCCCTGGACCTCGCACCTTCCGAGGCATTCGCCTGGTTCAATATGGGGGTAGCACTCCAGAGGCTGGGCCGGCACGAAGAAGCAATTGATGCTTTCAAGAATGTGCTGCGTCTCGGCCACGACCCGGCTGAAGCCCACAAAGCCATCGCGGCCTCCTGCCACGCTCTAGCCGGATATGAAAGGACTATATTCCACTATAGGCAGGCCCTGACCTTCAAGCCCAACGATGCCGATACACACAGCAATCTCGGGATGGCTATGCTCCAAACGGGGTGCTACGAGCAGGGATGGAAGGAATACAGTTGGCGCTTGCGGAAGGTTGCATGGATCGAATCGTATCGTGACGTACCTATGTGGGACGGTTCCCAGTTGGAAGGCAGACGGCTGCTCGTGCGAAGCGAACAGGGATTTGGGGACAACATCCAGTTTGTTCGCTACCTGCCGATGGCCAAAGAACGTGGCGCAAAGATCATTCTGGCCACGTACAACCCTCTTGTGGAACTCATGAAAACCGCAAAGGGCTGCGATGTTGTCGTTTCGGAGAATGACTCCATACTGTTCGATGTGTTTTGCCCATTGATGGAATTGCCCCGCATCGTCCAAACCAAAGCAGATACGATTCCGGCAAACGTCCCCTACCTTCATGCGGATCCGAGTCGTGCCGCCCGGTGGACCGATCGTATTTCGCCGGATCAACTGAACGTGGGCATTGTCTGGGGCGCCAGCCCACTGGACAAGCGTGCACAGGCACGATCGTGCAGGCTCAGTGACTTTGTCCGGCTTGCTGAGAACCCCAATGTTCGGTTATGGGGCCTGCAAAAGGGACCGGCGGCCGAACAAGTCAGACAGCTTCCGCCGACCTCACCGATTATCAATTTAGGTGACGAATTCAGCGACTTTGCGGATACCGCCGGTGCAATCGCCAATATGGATTTGGTGATCTCGGTGGATACGAGCGTGCTTCATCTGGCCGGCGCGCTCGGCAAACCCGTCTGGGCGCTTACGCTATTCTCGCCGGATTGGAGATGGATGTCCGGTGGCACAACAAATCCGTGGTATCCAACCATGAGGATGTTTCGGCAAAGCAAGGCCGGATGCTGGAGGGATGTCTTTGAGAAGGTCGATCAAGCACTTGGTCAGTTGGCGTCGCAACGACGAAGCCGCCAGTAGCTTGCTGCAGCCTTTGGCGATTATCAGCGAATGCTCCGCGTTAGGCTGGCCGGTTGATCGCCTTGCTCCCGGATCCGTTCAAGAGCAGACATCATCTCGGCGGTCTGTTCGGGCGCATACAGTGATTCCGGCCCTGCCAGTTCCCTGTACAATCCGCCCGTCAGCCATTTCCTGCCGAAATACAGCATATCTTCTGCCTTTATGGCTTCCAGAACAGGATCGACAATGCGCGCCGACTCGCCGCAGTCGTGAAACCCATGGGCGCCACCGACACGCCACACCTGCCATCCACGAGCGCGCGCCGTGAAACAGTAATCGCTGTCGCTACCGAGGAACACGAAATTCTCATCAAGAAGTCCGATCTCCTGGACCATCCGCCTGCGCAGCATCATACATGCGCCGTTACACCAGAGCACCTCTTGATCGAAATTGAACTCAGCCAGGCGCCCCCACTTGTGTTTGCCGGCGGGAAACGCCTGTTCGCCGCCCGCCCAGATTACACATTCGGGGTCCTCGGTATGCAGTTGGACCGGGGCAGCGATTCCACAAGTCGGGTGGGAGTCCATAAATGCAACCATTCGTTCTGCTGCATCCGGTTTCAAGTACATGTCCTGGTTAAGTATCGCGACATACTGCCAATCGCGACTGAGATACCTTCGGATGCCCTCATTAACGGCTGCTGTAAAGTAGATATTGTCACGGGTATTGTCGCGAACGAAAACATCCACCGGTACTGACTGTCTGCTGAGATGCTCCAGACACTTGCGAAGCTGGTCCGATTGCTTATACGCGGGAATAACCACGGGAATCATGTTCGTAGCTCCTGAGAAGGTGTCGTGGTCGAGCAGTCGGTATTCCGCCGGGCCGCGAGCACTGCCAGTTGTTCGGCAACCTGCCCGAACACATCAGCCCAGCGGCCCTCTCTCGTTTGACGAAACAGACGCATCGTCGGGTACCAGGGAGTATCGGTTCGTTCGAGCATCCACCGCCAGTCCGGCGAAAAAGGCAGCAGGGTCCATACAGGCTTGCCCATAGCGCCCGCCAAATGCGCAACCGATGTATCTACGGATATCACAAGGTCGAGGTTAGCTATAGCCGCGGCGGTATCGTCGAAATCACTGAATTCATCGCCTATGTTCACGAGATTCAGCTCACGGCCCAGGATATCGGCCTCGGCGGCTTGTGATCCCTTCTGCAGACCGAAGAGTCGGAGGCCGTCGATCTCCCCGAGCGGCTCGAATTCGGCCAACCTGCAGGATCGGCGTCGGTCGTCGCCATGCGTGGACGATCCGCTCCAGACAACACCGACGGCCAAGCCGTCGCCGCACAGCCTTTTTTCCCAGTATTCCACCTTCGCCGGATCGGGGTGCAGATATGGAACATTATAAGGTATCGTTTCCGGCGTCGTCCTGAATAACCCCGGTAGATCCAATAGTGACGCATGTACGTCGAAGGCGTCGGCGGGAACGGGGTCGGATGAAGCAACGACTATCTCGTCAACCGCAAGCGAGCGGTGGAACAGACAGGCCAGCGGACGCCTCACTTCCAAAACCACATGCCCGCCCGAAGCTTTGACCAGGGGCGCATATCTGATGAACTGTATCGAATCCCCGAATCCCTGCTCGTAATGCAGCAACAGCCGTCTGCCGTCAAGAGGTGAGCCGTCCCATTGAGGAGCGTCGTAGCAATGCGGGTACGCAGTTTCGCATGCGCTAATGCGCCGGCGCCATCGGTATCGTTTCCACCCCTGCTCAAACCGACCGTCCAACAGCAAAGCCAAAGCCAGATTCCACTGCGCCCGGGCATATAGTGAAGCGGGACCGTCGGTCCGGCCACGGTCGCATGTGGCCTGAGCAGCACTTTCACCACCGTGGCGCGTACGGGACGGATCTTCACCGACCGATTCTGTGATCTGGATTACCCGCTGATAATTGCTGATCGCCTCGTCACAACGTCCCATGTCTTTCAGAGCGTTGGCCAAATTGAACAGGGCTTCGGCAAAATTGGGGTCCAAACGCACGGCCTCGCTGTAGTGGCGGACGGCTTCGGCGTTATCCCCATTGTGCCTCAAGACCACGCCGAAGTTGTTGTGAGCCTCCGCATAGTCAGGATCCAGGTCGATGGCCCTGCCGTACATCGCAATTGCCTCACTGTAGCGCCCGCAATCTGCGAGGGTCATGCCAAGGTGGTTCCAGGCTTCTGGAAAATCCGGCTTGATTTCGACGGCTCGTCGATAGTTTTCGACGGCACGCTCGTTCCGGCCCAGCATACGCTGGGCGTAGGCCATTGTGTGATACGCACGTGCGTGATCGGTCCTGTGCGCAATCGCTCGTCGGCACTTGTCAATCGCATCTTCGTACTGCCCGCGATGGCTCAGAAGGATGGCCATGTTGCAGTAGGGTTCGGCGTAATCATCCTGCAAAGCCGCGGCTCGCTCATATTCTTCCATCGCTTCGTCGAATTGTTCGACGGCCTCCAGGGCAACGCCGAGACTATTGTGATATACTGCAGACTGAGGTTCGAGGCCAACTGCCTGTCGCATTAGCTCAGTCGCCTCCACATATTGCTCAGCAGTGTATGCCTTGAGTCCCGAGCGGTGGAAATCGACGGCTGAAGCCATGGCGTGAACCGGCTCAAGAGGATCCAAGTGCGTATCCGAAGATGTGCCTTCCGGACACAACGCTCGCCTGCCCTGTTGCCCCATTAGAACTTCAAGTTGCCGCCTGAGGCAGTCGAACACCGGCGTCCACTGCCCCGCCTGCTTCTGGCGAAACAGCCGCATGGTCGGATACCACGGGCTGTCATGCCTCTCAAGCATCCAGCGCCACTCGGGCGACGCACAGATCAGTGCCCAGGTCGGTTTGCCCATCGCCCCGGCCAGATGCAGAACGCTCGTATCCACCGAGATGACCAGATCCATATTGGCTATGGCAGCGGCCGTATCTCCGAAATCCTTGAAATCCGCGCCCAGATTTACCAGGACAAAAGAGCCGCACACGTCCTCAATCTCGCCCGCAGGCTCGCCCTTCTGCAGAGAATATAAGGCAACGCCTTCGAGCGAAGCCAAAGGAGCAAAATCCGCCAGCCTGCACGAGCGAACATCATTTCTTTCGTACGATTTGCAGCCCGACCAGACAATACCTATATGCATCTTCGCATCAACCAGCCGTTGCCGCCAGAGACTGGTTCTCGCGTCGTCTGCCCATAGATACGGAACCTCGGCGGGGACCGAATCGAGCGAAGTCTCAAAGATGCGGGGAAGATCCATCAGGGAGACATGCAGATCATAGTCGATTGAAGGCGGGCGTTCAGCGGACGCCTGGAGCAGTAGATCCACACCGGTCAATCCCTTCGTGATAGCATGCAGGGGTTCCTGCACTTCGAAGATGACGCAACCGCCCCGCTCCTTCACGAAGGGAAGATATCTGCAGAAGTGAAGCGTATCGCCGAGGCCCTGTTCGTAATGAACGAGCAGTTTCTTGCCTGCGAAGTTCTCGCCCTGCCACGCATGTCCACTGAGATGGTGCGGATACAACGCCAGATCCAGATCCTCATGAGTCCGCCAGTGATAGTCCCGCAAGCCTTCGGAGAGATTGCCCAGAAGCAATTGCACAAGTGACCGATTCCACCTCGCTTCCGCATAATGAGGGGCAATGTCAATCGCCCTGCTGTAAGACTGAACCGCCTCTTCGTACCGAGACATGGCGTGCAGCGCCACTCCAAGTTGATTGTGGGCTTCAGCAAAATCGCCCTCGCACGCAATGGCAGTTCTCAGGGCCTCGGCGGCCTCTTCCCAGCGGCCCAGACGACGCAATGCATAGCCCAGCGTGTTGTGTGCGCGCGCAAAATTCTGATCCAATTCGGTGGCCTGCCTGGCGTATGCAACGGCCCCATCGAAATCACCCATTGATTGCAGTGCAATGGCCAGGTTGTTGCATGTCTGAGCACAATCGGGCTCCAAAGAAAGCGCTCGACGATATGCTTCCACAGCTCGGTTCGGGCTCTCTGTGGCCTCACGAACAACACCGAGCGTGTTCCAGAATGCGGAACACCCCGGCTCCAACTCAACGGCCCGTTCGGCACACTTGAGGGCGTCTTCATACCTGCCCTCGCGATATGCAAGCGCCGCGATAGCGTGGAATATCTGTCCGTCTTCCGGGTGGCGGTGTCTCAGCAGGGTGTAGATGCGCTTCGTCCGTTCGAGTTCGCGCTCCCTTGCCTGGCCCTGAGGTGTCGCCTTTTCAGTCATTGACACGGGTATCTCAATCACGTTGTCGTAGTTTACGATGTGGTGGGAAGCGCCCATCATTAGCGAGCACGGCACAATATACCCGCCCTAAACAAGCATATTGATGGCCGTATCAGTCACAAGCGGTTGATAGCCCCCCCGCTCTCCAGAGTACGCTGCGAAACCGGACATGGCATCGCCGGTGCCCCTGGGATTGAAATGCGGATCAGCCGAACCGTCCGTGTTCGATTCTTCTGACGGCGAACCCTCTCCCTGATTAGCATCAGATGATTGCCCTAAGGAGGATTGCTGCCCCTGGTCCGTATTGAGACTAACGTCGAGCCGCTTGACCTGAATCCCCATGTCCTGCAAATTACGCAGTATCGTTGGCAGATTCTGCTGGATTTCCGCCCGCGTTTGCATCTCGCTAACTTCCAGCATGCCGCTGATCTGCTCGCCCTGCTCCTTGATGCTGATACGCACGCTGCCAAGTTCAGGAGGATTCAAACGGATGGTGATTTCCTGCCCCCCCTGGCGAACCGAAGCACTGAACGATTCCTGTACTTGTTCTAAGACTTTGGACGATTCCGCCTGCACCGCGCCGGGATCCACCGTTTTTCCGGCAGCGGGGGAAGACATCGGACGCTGGACCGGCGGACTGGGATCCGCATTAACAGTGGGTCCCTGCTCGATACCAGAGTCTGCAGTTGTCTTCGAATCCGCCTGCGGCTTTGGGCTGACCTGAACCGATGCGTGTGTTTCACGCGGTACGTTCTTCTGCGTCGCAAGTTCCTCAAGGCCTCTTTGCATCTTCTTATCGGACACTAACCCCTCTGATTCAGTTGAGTCGGTTCCCCCATTCTCACCCTGGTCCGATCCGTTTTTGCCATTGCCGGCCTGCACCTTGTCGCCGGCCGAAACCTGAGCGGTGTCTCTTCCAATGTCGTCGTTCCCGGCTACAGGCTTTGCCTGGAGCTGCTTGTCCGCAGTGGAGACAACAGACTCAGACGTCTCACGGCCTTGCACTGGCACCTTGCCGCCCTCGCTGGAGGCCTCCGCCTCTTTCGCTTTCTTATAGTCGACAGCAGCATTCGACTGCCTTGAGCCGGGCATTTTCCGAGCTTCGTGAGAACTTTCCGGCTGTGAATTTGTCAGGGATTCATCCGTTACGCTCGATTGCTTCGTTTGGAGAGGCTTGTGCTGCACGGCCTCGTGTTGCACATTCGAGCCTTTGTTCTCCACCCCGCTTGGCGCATTTTCAGCAGAGCCTGCCTGATCGGCCTTTCCGGCTTCGATCTGGGGTGCTTCGTCTATTTCCGACTTCGCCAGATATCCCTTTGGCGAGCCGGTTTTCTCCCCTTTCGCAGGCGTGTTCACCGACTTGCCCTTCGCGTCAGCGGTGTTGCCGGTTCTATCCCCGGCCTTGTTCTTCTCGGCCTGCGATTCGGGCTGGGCAACTCCCTGCGTATCTTCGCCCTTTTCGTGCTCCGCGGGCTTTTCCTCGGTCCGCTGCGCCCCCGAATCGGTTTTCTCGCTCTTTGACTGAGCCTCCTCCGAGGGAACTTCTCGTAATCGCCTTTCGTACGTCGTGCGGAAACTGTTCTGGCCGTCATCAGAAGAAGTCCGACGAGCGCCTGCATCCTGCTTATCGGACGCAACAGCGCAGCCACTAACCCCGGAAGAATTGCCCAGGTATTCGCGAGCGTCACCGAAACGAATTGGATCGGCGGTCGCGACCGCATTCGGCGATAACACTTCTGTCAGCATACAAACATCCATACGCACTACCTTGAGCAAGTGCTGTGCCAGCATAACCCGCACCGGAACAACTGCAACGTAACCTTTTGACACAACAAGACTTACCGCGACACCCCTAACAAGTATTTTCCACATACAGTGCTGTCGAATCCATTACGGCGGCGAGAAGTGCCTCTGTAAGGAAGATTCTTCCGGCTTATAGCCGCTTTGTGATATCGCCCTCACATTGCGACCACACCGACAACGCCTGCTCCGACCTGCCATGACCAAGCGCCGGCCACGAAAGGCCCTGCTCCAACATCCTGCCTGCAAGACACCGGCCGCCAAAAAAGCACGCGCTCATGTATAGAATTGCGACAGCCTGCCTTGGGTCCCTGTGCAAATGAAGATTGACGAATTGCCGTACGGCCGTTTGGCGGGCGATATCTGCAAGAGCGCCGGGGACCGCGGCAATCTGGCACGACTATTGCACAAATCCGTTCGCTGAAGAACGTTTTTGCCAATGAAATACGTACTGAGGTACCGGACGGTGTCAGAAACAAACATATTTGACGTCCTTGAGACCGGCATACGGGCGGAAAGTCTCCGCCAGGCCGCCATAGGAAACAACGTTGCGAACATTGCAACGCCGGGCTACCGAAGACTCGATGTGAAATTCGAGGATTTGCTGGCGGCGGTGCGCAAGTCGAATGGCGAGTTCGACCTGCGAGACATCGAACCGCTGCTGTATCAGCCAGGCAAGACCCCGGTACAGAAGAACGGCAATGACGTGAACCTGGAGATGGAAGTGGGCGAAATGATCAAGAATACGCTTCGGCACACAACACTGGTTCGGGTGTTGAGGAAGCGATACCAGCAAATGCAGGCGGCGATGAACCTCAGGTAAACGGTTTCGCACGCAGAATCGGCTTGCTCGCATATTTGTCTTTCAAAGCTGAAGAAACGACCATGAATACAGAAAACCAACTCAATCCAGTTGACATTGCCACATCGGGCCTGCGGGCCCAGGACCAGAAGATCAGGGTGATAACTTCCAATGTGGCCAATGCGCAGTCCACGGACAACGGACAGGGTCGCCCCTACCGAAGGCTTGAAGCCACGCTCAAAGCAACAGGCGACGGCATAGGCGGCGTCGTGCTCGATGAGATCGCAGAGGACATGAGCGTGCTGCCTCGCGTGCTCAAGCCCGGCCATCCCGATGCGGACAACCAGGGGTACGTGACGATGCCGAATGTCGATCTTCCCATCGAGATGATGGATCTGGCCATGGCGGCGCGAGCGTATCAAGCCAATACCGCAGTCCTGAAACGTTACCAACGCATGGTGCAAACTTCGCTGGAACTACTTCGTTAGACATAAGAGGTGCATGAATGATCAATGCTGCAAATGGCATACACCCGGGAGCGCCGCTGCCCAAAGGGCCTGCAGAGCCGGCCGGACCATCGAAGACAGGCGGTCCCGAATCGCCGAAGGCCGATTTCAGTAAGGCCGCCAATGGTATTGCCAATTCGGTCTCCAAAGTCAATGACCTCCAACAGGCCTCCGACGCATCGGTAATGGACCTGTTGTCCGGCAATAACAACGACATTCATTCGGTCGTCTCGGCCGTCGCGAAGGCGGACATGAGCTTCAAAATGCTCGTCGGGGTCAGGAACAAGCTGGTCGAGGCGTACAAGCAGACCATGAATATGCCCATATGAGAGTTGCCGGGGCCTAAACGGATATGATCGCCCGACTTGGGACGAAGAAGAGGTAAATGGACGTCGTAGAAAGAGCATTGGCAATATGGCAGAACGTCAGCATCGTCCAGCGGGCGTTGCTGATCGCGATTGTTCTGACGCTCGGGTTAACCGGTGCTCTGGTGGTTCACTGGGCGCGAAAGCCCGATATGCGCGTCCTCTATCGAGAGCTTTCGCCTGAAGAGGCGTCCAAGATCACAGAGAAGATAGCCGAGAAGGACATCGCTTACGAGTTGAGAAACGGGGGCTCCACAATCTACGTTCCGAAGGAGGCCGTGTATCAGTTGCGGCTCGACATGGCCCGAGAAGGACTGCCGGCCGGTCAGCAAGGCGGCTACGCCCTTTTCGACAAGGAGAAGATAGGTATCAGCCCGTTCGTTCAGAACGTCAATCTCCAACGAGCTCTGCAGGATGAACTGGCAAAGAGCATACAAATGATCGACGGCGTCGACCACGCCAGGGTGCACATCGTCAATACCGAACAGAAGCTGTTTGCCTCGGAAGCGGCCAGAACGACAGCTTCGGTCGTACTTAAGCTCAGGGCGGGCTACCGACTGAGCAGCTTCAACATCGCGTCGATCACACATCTGGTGGCCGGCAGCGTGGAGGGACTCAAATCCGAGAATGTAACCGTTGTCGACAGCCAGGGGCATCTGCTTTCGGGAGAATCCGACCAGGCAGCGGCGCACGGCGCCGGCACCGCTCAGGATTTTCGCGAACGTATCGAGAGCAACCTGAGCAAGAAGGTCGAGGATATGCTTACGGCAGTGCTGGGGCCGGACCGGGCTTCAGTGCGTGTCAGTGCTGTGGTGGACATGAACAGCGTAAGCACCGTAACGGAGAAATATGAGCCCAAAGGCGTCGTGGCTAAGGAAGATATCCGAACGAGCACCGAACCGGTGGCAGGAGGCCAGGCAGCCGACGGCTCGGCGGTTCCCACGCCTAAAAAAGAAGAGGAGATTACAACCGAATACGAACTGGGCAAAACAGTCAAGCAGGAAACCATACTACCCGGCAAGGTAATGTCTTTGAAAGTGGCTGCTCTTGTGGACCTGTCGCCCGAATCGGCTGATCCCAACGCTGCAGCGGGTGGAACCGAAGCCAGGATCATGCAGATAGCCGACGTCGAGGAATTGATCAAGAACGCGCTCGGCCTTGAAGACGCCTCATCGATCAAAGTGGTGGACGTGAAGTTCAATCGACAGGTCGAGACCATTCTCGAAGAGGAACCTTCGAGCTGGCCCCGCTATTTGGCCATAGCCAGACACGCATCACTCGGGATAATGGCCGTCTGCGCCCTGCTCGCCCTGAAGATCTTCCAGGGGGCAAGCAAGAAGACGACTGCCAGGGGGGAGTTTCAGACCGAGTTGCCGGAAGCCACTGCAGAGACCGGCCTGCTGCCCCCGGGAGGCGTCGGCGAACCCACAGCCGTGCGCCGCCAAATAGCCGCGGCGCTGCAAAGCAATCCGGAGCAGGTTAAGCAGTTGTTTGCCAGTTGGATTGAGGAAAAGGGAGGGTAACACATGGCGCTGGCGGGCAAACAGAAAGCAGCCATTCTGCTGACGTGTCTCGACGCTTCGATCGCATCCGAATTGCTCAGCGGACTGTCGCCTGAAACGGTTCAGGAAATCGCCGTCGAAATGGCCTATGTGGAAGCCACGGGCGTGAACAAAGGTCGTCAAAGTATGGAAGTGGCACAGCAATTCTGCAATTCGCTCCGGTCGGGCAGCGGCTTCCACCTCAACAGCTTTCTCCAGGAAATGCTCAAGAACACCGTAGGTCCGCGCAAGGCCGAGGAAGTGCAGACACAGATAAAGGATCTTCTGAAGAAACGAGATCCGTTCATTGCGATCCGTGAGGCGGATTCCAACGTAATTGCGACAGTCCTGGAGGATGAGCACCCCCAGGCCGCTGCCGTGGTCCTTTCGGAACTGCCGCCCCGCAAAAGCTCGGAGGTCCTGGGTTGTCTGGGCGAAGGCGTGAGATTCAGTGCAATTGCACGCATGGCAAGCAGCGAAACCGTGAGTCCTGAGGCGAAGACGCGCATAGCCGATATGATTTCCAAACGGATCGAGGGGGCCGCGGGCGCCGATGCAGGTGAAACCGGAGCGAATTCCTCGGAGCAGTCTCTTCGCAAGGTCGCGGTGATCCTTAGGAATCTGAGCGGCGAACTTCGCGACGGTCTGCTCGAAGCGATCCAGCAGAAGGACGCCCAGGCCGGCGAAACGGTTACCAGTCTGATGATAATCTGGGAAGATATCCCCCAGGTAGCCGACAGGTCGCTGCAGGAAGGCTTGCGGGGCGTGGATTCGGGCAAACTGGCTCTGGCTTTGGTCAAAGCGGACCAGTTGATCGCCGACAAAATACGAGCCAACATTTCCGAACGGGCTGCAGCAACGCTGGACGAAGAAGCATCACTGATTTCGTCCCCAAAGAGGGAAGAGATCGAGGAGGCCCGTGCGGAAATCGTCCAGGCGCTGCGCCAAATGAATGAAGAAGGTGAATTGTCCTTTGTAGAGGACTGATTAGATGCCCGTACACTTGACTGTTACTCTGGAAAGACCAATTGCTTCGGTCCAGCACGTGCACGGACAGGCCTCGGTGTCAGAGACAGAGAACGCGACCGTCGACGATTCACCGCGTGAACTGGAAGCCGATGTGCAACTGATTTCACAGGGATTGTTGCCCGAACTCGAAGAACATAAGCAACAATTCATACAGGCAAACAGAACCCTGGAATCCGTACTGGCGGAACTGGAGCGTTCCGCCAGGCAGTTGTATGTCCAACACAAAGACGAAATCGCGGAATTGAGCGTGGAAATCGCGCGTAGAGTACTGTCGCGGCAGATAGCCGACGGAGACTACGAAATCGAAGCCATAATCAAGGAAACACTCAAGGATGCTCCGACAGCCGAGGATTTGACCGTGCGGCTGAATCCGGAAGATCTGGCACTGCTGCAGTCGGCCAGACAAAACAGCGAACAGGATACGAGCCTGCATAACGCTCGCCTGGTCGCCGATGCCCAGGTCGGCAAAGCCGAATGCGTCGTCGAGAGCCCAAAGGGTGCAATTGAATCGCGCATCAACGAGCAACTGGAACGAATAGCAAAGGCCCTGAAGAAGGCCCATCAGCAATCATGACACAAGAATCGATCAACTCGCCAGATTCCCAACCGTACGGCGATGCCGTGGGCAAGCCGTGGATTGACTTCGGCAGCCTTCGAAGCGCCCTGAACCAGGTAAGTCTGCGAAACTGTCGGGGTTCGGTAGTGCGCGTCTCGGGCCTGCGGGTCGAGTCCAGCGGCCCGGCGGTAGGATTGGGCGAAATATGCGGCATACATATGCGCGACAAGCGTCGCGTGCTGGCCGAGGTGGTGGGATTTCATGACAAGAACCTCATCTTGTTGCCTTTGGAGCATATCGAAGGCATATCTCCGGGCGACGGAGTAACGGCACGGACGACTCCGCGCCACATCACGCTTGGCGAGGGCATTCTCGGCAGGGTCCTCAACGGTCTCGGCGAACCTATGGACCAGAAAGGCCCGCTGCCCGGTACGGAAAAGAGACCACTGGACGCAACGAGCCCGTCACCGCTCAGTCGCGAGCGAATCGTCGAACCGCTGGCACTTGGAATTCGCTCGGTCGACGGACTGCTCACGTGCGGCAAAGGACAGCGTGTGGGGATATTTGCCGGCAGCGGAGTTGGCAAGAGCGTCCTGCTGGGCGATATCGCGCGATCCAGCGACGCTTCGGTTAACGTCGTGGCGCTGATAGGCGAGCGGGGTCGCGAAGTGCGGGAATTTCTCGAAGAGAACCTCGGCCCCGAGGGACTGGCGCGAAGCGTCGTCATTGTCGCAGCGTCCGACGCCCCGCCGATTCAGCGCGTCAAGGCGGCCTTTGTCGCAGTTACCGTCGCGGAGTATTTCCGGGATAAGGGCAGGGACGTACTGTTCATGATGGATTCTCTGACCCGGTTTGCCCAGGCTCAACGGGAGATAGGTCTGGCGGCTGGAGAGCCGCCGGCATCCAAGGGATATTGCCCCAGCGTCTTCGCGCTGATGCCGAGGCTTATCGAGCGGCTCGGCTGCGCGAGAACGGGCAGCATCACAGGTATCCTTACTGTACTGGTTGAAAACGACGATCTCAACGACCCTGTAAGCGACAGCGCTCGCAGCCTTCTTGACGGACACATTGTTCTGGCGCGCAAACTTGCGGACCGGGGACATTATCCCGCTGTGGATATCCTCGCGAGCGTCAGCCGACTCATGCCGTCCGTTGTCAGTCCGGAACACCGCATGGCCGCTCAGAAATTCAAAGAAATATACGCCACCTATGTCGATGCAGAGGACCTGATCAACATAGGCGCCTTCGCCCCGGGAAGCAATCGACGTATCGACGGTGCAATTACGCTGATCGACCGAATCAGCGATTTCCTGACCCAGGGCGCAAATCAACGAATGGAATTCGCCCAGACAGTCGAACACCTGATGTCCATAACCAGAGACTGGGATGAGCTGCTGAGTGTGAATCTGGAGCATGCCCACAGTTGAGAAATGTGAATGAAGCACTTTGTCTGGAGATTGCAGCGCGTGCTGGATGTGAAGAAGAAGGAAGAGCAGATGCGTAAAGCCGAACTGATAGCTACGACGCAGAAGCTCACTAACGCGCGCACACAGTTGCTCGCGCAGTTGCGCGTGCTGGACGGCATCATGGACGAGTTGAGCCAGGCGCCGACCGCCAGCCGCCTAGTTCGACAGGAGTTCTTCCTCAAGCACTCGGCGGGCACCGACGAACAAGTCAGGCGGATCAGAACGAGCATACACGAACTCGAGCAGCAACGCAGCCGGCAGGCGCAAACACTGAGGCAAGTCAGGAGATTCCGAGAGGGTTTGGAGAAACTGAGAGCGAAGGCTGAAAAACGGTTTTTCGAGCAGCAGGACCGCATCGAACAGAAGAACCTGGACGAGATGGCGACTATTCGCTTTACGCGGGAGACGGCAACGGCCGGGACAGACCAAAGCGAGGAGTCGTCATGAGTGTCTCCGAAGCGGCACGCCGGGATAGGAAAGGTGTATGGCGGCCGAAATCCGGCTATCAGACAGGAGCAGGATAATGCTGAAGAAGATAATCATATTGCTGGGGGCAGGGTTAATAAGCTTCGCGGGAGCGTTTGCGTTTGCCTGGTTCACGACGCCCAGGATGCCGGTCGAGCAACCATCAGACGCCCCAAACGCAGATGCCCGTCAACAGGATTCGACCGTGACAATCCCGCCGCCGCAGGCCGCAGGAAACGCGTCCGGGCTTGGCGCGGATCAGGCATTGAGGACGGCTATGAGCCGGCAGCAACTCAAAGTCTTGATAAATGAAGTGCGCGACAAGATTGAGCAATACAACCGTAAATTACGGAACCTCGAAGAGCGCGAGCAGCAAATCCAGATTGCACAACAAACGCTCAGCAGCGACGTCGACAAGCTCGAAGGGCTGCGGGTCGAACTGGCCTCCAGCGTCGCCCAGTTGAAACAGCAGCGAGATACGCTGGAGAAACGGCGAATTGCCATAGCCAAAGACGAAGAAGCGAATCTCGCGGCTTTGGCCGCTGCATACGACAAGATGGACTCCGCCAGTGCGGCCAAGATACTGACGAGCATGAGTCAGGCGAAGAACAACAGCCACGATGACGCCGTCAAGATACTTTACTACATGACCGACAGAACAAAAGGCAACCTGCTGGCGGAATTGGCCAACGTCGAGCCGACATTGGCTGCGTACTTTTGTCAGAAACTGAAACAGATAGTGGATAGTCAGTAGATCCGATGGATATCGCAACCGTTGTAGGAATAGTGCTGGGATTTCTTGTGGTGATGTTCGCCATCGTCTCCGGTGGCGGCTGGCAGGCCTTTCTGCACATACCGTCTATTCTCGTGACGATAGGCGGGATGCTGTGCTCGACTCTCATTCACTTCTCTCTGTCGCAGTTTCTCGGCATCTTCGCGATCGTCAAGAAGACGTTCATCGCCAAGGTCCCATCGCCTTCGGAACTCATTCAACAGATGGTCAACTACGCAGCCATTAACAGAAGGGACGGAGCCCTGGCCCTCGAGCAGGAGATCCATAACGTAGACGACGCCTTCATGGTCAAGGGCCTCCAGATGCTCGTGGACGGCCAGGAATCGCAGCAAATCCGAGACATGATGGATCTGGAGATACAATACCTCCAGGAGCGCCACTCGACCGGAAAGAAAATACTTGAGTTCATGGGAGCGGCGGCTCCGGCGTTTGGTATGATCGGCACCCTGATCGGCCTGGTGCAGATGCTCCGAAATCTCTCATCGCCCGACTCCATCGGTCAGGGCATGGCGGTTGCGCTGCTGACGACCTTTTACGGCGCCCTTACCGCGAACCTCGTGTTCATACCGCTGGCGGGCAAGTTAGGCATCTATTCCAAGGCGGAAACAATGGCCATGGAAATGATCGCCGAAGGGGTCTGCGCGATCGCACGGGGCGAGAATCCGACGAGTGTCCGTGAGAAAATGCAGGCCTTCGTCTCGCACAGTCGAAGAGAAGAAGTCAAGGCGACAGTGTGATGGCGGACAACCCCAAAACACCGCAAGACGATGAACCACAGGGGGCGCCCGAATGGATGGTGACCTTCAGCGATTGCATGACCCTTCTGTTGACGTTCTTCGTCCTGCTGCTGAGCTTTTCATCTTTCGACGACAAGGTCCACCGGCAGTTGAAGGAGACCATGTTCATGGACCTGCCCTCGGTATACAGGCAGGTTAAGAGAGAAAGAGACGCGGTCAAGCAGGCCGAACAGATAATACCGACCCGGGAGTTGGAAAAGGGAAGTGAGAAGGAAACGCTCAAAGCCGGCCCGAGTGGTAATCTGCAGGACAAGTCCAGGGCCGAGGCTTTTCGCAGCCGCAAAGTCTTTCTTATCCCGTCGCGCGAGGTCTTTCTGGGCCGGGGTACCGCATTATCGCCGAAAGGGCGTGAAATGCTGAGAAGGTTGGCTGAGTTTCTGGAAAAAGTGCCAGGACGGATCGTGATCTGCGAATCCGCACCTGATATCGATTCGCAGAAGAAGGAGCTTGGCCTGAAGCGCTGCTGGTCCGTACTGGACAGGATGCGCCGAGCGGAACGCTTCGACGCCGAACGCCTGAGCATTACCGCAAGCACTACGATTCCCGAGAGCCATGAGCTCAACAGGGATCAGCGGTGGCTGGAAATCGTAATCCTGGACCGGAGCATTGCCAATTGAGCAGGAAGAAGAAGACATCCGACCAGGGAGGCCCCAAGGTGCCGGGCTACATTGTGACTTACTCCGATATGGTCACGCTCTTGCTCACCTTTTTCGTCATGTTGCTGAGTCTGGCCGAACAACAGGACCCGGAACTCGTCAGCAGCGGGCGTGATGCCTTCATACAAGCCATCAACGGCTTCGGGCTCGGTATGCTCTTCGGCAAAGAGGAGCGTTATCGCGAGGGAGGCATCAAAGTCAGACATGCTGTCGAGGATCCCGAGGAGGCCGTTGACGACCCCGCACTCGACGCGACAGAAGAGCAATTGCAGCGGCTTTTCGACCAGGTGGAAGAAATGATGATAACAAAACCGTCGCAGTTGGTAGCGGAAGAGATCGACTTCACGGTTACGAAAGTGCGTTTTGAACCCGGCAGCCATGCGCTGAGCGAGTCGGCCGAGGCCTATTTATCCGAGTTTTGCCAGAATCTCCAGGGGCATGTCAGTGCCGGCCAGCGGACCCTCTATGTGTTAGGCCTAGCCCCGGACAGCACGTCTGCCAGGCAACAATGGACACTCTCAGCCAGACGGGCGCAGACAGTTGCCGACTATATCGATGAAACGTTGCCGGCCGATCTCGGATGGTCCGTCTATTGCTGGGGGGCCGGTCCCGGCGGAAAGTGGAGCAGTCGAGACAGCATCGTTTCCGAAAACCAGCACATCATGATTGCTGTGATGCAGAACCTGCAATAGAGCACGCCTGACGGCCCGGCACTGCGGCGCCGTGTGGCGCGCGACGTGTACAGTTTTCGGACATGACGCGCCGTCCGCACCCACACAATGCGTCCGAATGCAGGATATTGGCCGGGCACGGATTTTGCACACATACCCCAGGCAGAAACGGCAATACTGTGCATTTTTCGTGCGTCATGACAGGATTCCACAAAGAAGGCGTTCTATCGGTCATAACGACCATTCTGGTCGTCACGACCTTCGTGTATCCATGCGCCGCAACCTCCAAAACCGACGCCAATGAGATCAAGTCGGAATCAAACGCATCCGGCGTAACCGACCCCAACGGCCCGGCACTGCAAAACGAAGAATACAGTCCGTGGGAGCTTTTTCGCAAGATGATGCTGTCGGTCGTTGTGGTCATAGTGCTCGGTGGGGCAGCACTCTATGTGTCGAGAAAGGTGCTGCCGCGACTGGCGAACGCACCGGGCAAAAGAGTCAGAATCATCGAGACAACTCATCTCGGCCCGCGCCGATCTGTGCACCTGCTCGAGGTGGACAACCACCGCTTTCTGCTCGGAAGCACAAACGAAAGAATAACGAAAATCGCGGACATAACGCAAATCAGGACGGATTTTGCAGAGACCTATGCAGATACGTTGGGTAAATAAGAAAGTGTTTGAGCGTCTGACCCTGGGCACCATCCTTTTCGTGATGCTGCTCAACGCGGATGCGTCCGCGCAATCGCAGGATTTGACCGGCGGGATCGAGATACCTGCGTTGCAAACCGGTACGCAGCAGCAGGCGAACCAGCCCAACAGCGTGCCAAGCATCGCGGATTTGATGACGGTGGTGGACAAAGCCACGACCACGGAAAAGGACGACGGCAAAGACTGGTCCACGCCGGTCAAGCTCGTTATCATTTTCGCAGGCCTGGCAATACTCCCCAGCCTGTTGGTCATGATGACGTCGTTCACGCGAATTGTTATCGTTTTGTCATTCGTGCGTCGTGCATTGACGACACAGACCATACCGCCGACCGTCGCCATTATAGGCCTGGCCTTGTTCCTGACGCTGTATACGATGGCGCCGACTTTCGCACAAATGAACGAGGTCTGCGTGAAGCCGTACCTTGCAGACGAGATCAGTTTTACCACCGCGGGAACGCGGGCCACAGAGACGATAAAGACGTTCATGCTCAGACAGAGCCGCCAGGCCGATGTATCGCTGTTCGTGCAGATGGCCAAAATGGATCGGCCCAAAGACGCTTCCGAACTCGGACTGCACGTGGTCGTACCAGCCTTCATCATCAGTGAGTTTCGCACGGCGTTCGAAATAGGATGCCTCCTGTTTATTCCGTTTCTGCTGATTGATATGGTGATTGCCAGTGTGCTGCTCAGTGCAGGAATGATGATGTTGCCGCCGGTCATGATCTCCCTGCCGTTCAAGCTCATCCTTTTCATTCTCCTCGACGGATGGGGGATGCTCGCGAAAAGCCTCAGTCTTGGTTTCAAGTAGATTGTTCACATGCGAATGAGAGCTTAGCTTATGGATACCAGTTTCGTTCTTTATCTTGCACGACACACGCTGGAAACCAGCCTTCTGTTGGCCGCACCAATTCTTCTGACGTGTATGGTCGTCGGCGTTGTCGTAACGCTGTTTCAGGCCGTAACGTCGATACGAGATATGACCTTGACCATCGTGCCGAAACTGCTGGCGGTAGGCGCCGTAACGCTCTTGTTCGGCGGATGGATGCTACAAATCATGCTTCGCTTCTTCACCGAGATATTCGGCTACATCCAAAGCGTCGGGCGATAGCACATGGATTTCATGATTGCCAAATTGCTTGGTTTTGCGATGGTGCTGACTCGTGTATCCGCCTTCTTCCTCATCACGCCGGTCTTCAGTTGGAGGAGCCTCCCGCGCAGAATCAAGGTGGCGATGACGGTTCTGATCTCCGTTTTTTTTGCGATGATGGGGCCGAATCCCATCAGGGAACCGGAAGTCGCCCCTTTCAAGGCAATACTGATGCTATCCAACGAAGCCATTTACGGTCTGGCCCTCGGCTTGATCTGTGCAGTAGTCTTCGCATCGGTAAAATTCGGCGCGCGTATCGTCGAACAGCAGATGGGCCTCACTATGGCGGAAATCCTCGACCCTATGACGGGCGAGAATTCGCAGCCTCTTGGCATGTTCATGGAGATGATCTTCATACTGCTTTTCCTCAGCGCCAACGGCCACCATCTGCTCCTGCTGATTCTCGCTCGCAGTTACGATGCCTTTCCCGCCGGCACAACCCCAACGATACCGGTCTTGGTCGGCGGCGTCGTCGAAGCGGGATCAACCCTAATGATCGCCGGGCTTCGCCTGGCCGCTCCGATCCTGGCGGCCTTTTTGCTGCTGATGGTTGCACTGGCGGTTCTCGCGCGAGTGGCCCAGGAAATGAATATACTCTTCATCAGCCTGCCGCTTCGCGTCGGACTCGGACTACTGATGGTCACCCTGCTGTTCATACCGTTTCTGCAGGGATTTGTGGGCGAATTTGCGGACATGATGGCAAAACTCCTGCCTCTTTGACAACAGACGCGCTTTCAGCGGGTGGATAAAGCAGTCACAATAAGCAACTACGATGGCGGACAAACCTGCAGCCGAAAAAACTGAAAAGCCAACAGCACGCACGCTGAACAAGGCTCGCGGCCGTGGCCAGGTGCCTCAAAGTGAGGAGCTATCGGCTTTCGTTTCCATCGTCATACTGGTTGCAATGACGGCCTTTCTCGGATCGAGCCTCATGGAGTGGCTCTTTACGCTGACCAAAGAGGGCCTGTCCTGCGATACATCGGTACTCCGAAACAGTGCGGCCTTTATCCACTTCATCAATATCAAAATCGTCGATTTTACCGTCGCCATACTTCCCATCCTGATTGCTCTGTGCATCGGCGGCTTCTGTGCAGGACTGATGGTCAGCGGACTGAATTTCGCCCCCGGAGCCATCCAACTGAAATTCGATACAATCAATCCCATCGCCGGATTCGGCAACCTCGTCAACCTTAAGTCTCTGGTGAAACTCGCCACCGCGATCGCCAAACTCTTCTTCATCGGCATCATTGTGTGGTTCTACATGATGAATCGACTCGAACAGTTGGCGGCACTGCGATGGGCATGGTCCCTGCAGATACTGGTCGTAATCGGCAAAATGACGCTCGGTCTGATGGTGCGCATCTGTCTGGCGCTGCTGATTGTCAGTCTGGCGGACGTCTTCTTCCAGAAATGGAAGTATATCAAGGACCTCATGATGACCAAGCAGGAGGTCAAGGAGGAACGCAAACAATCCGAAAGCCCTGCCGAAGTCAAGCGGCAGGTTCGCAAAATGCAGTACCAGATGGCGATGCAGCGGGTGATGCAGGAAGTCCCAAAAGCCAACGTCGTTCTGGTCAACCCCACGCATGTCGCCGTGGCTCTGCGATACGACGCCAAGACAATGGAAGCGCCGGTTCTGGTTGCCAAAGGAGGGGATCATCTGGCCGAGAAGATACGTGAGATCGCCCGAGCGTACGGCGTTCCGATCATTCGCAGACCCGAATTGGCCAGAACGATTTACTCGACGGTGAAGGTGGACCAACCCATACCCGACGCACTCTATGTTGCAGTCGCGGAGGTCCTGGCGATGATCTATCGCATGCGACACAACAGACGCTAACGCGTACCCTCAGACAATCTCCGAAAACACACCGACTGTCGAACGGGCATTTCTACGCCGACACATTAACGAGAATCTTGAGTGCATCACATGCCGCTGAGAACACCCGCGGCCGCGGTCTGACTCTGCAACAGCGCCAGCGTCCTCTCCAGCCGGGCGAACTTCGCAACCAGTCTTTGCTCGCGTTTCGTCAGTCTCTCCTCTTCCTGCTCGATCTTATCCTGCAGGCCCTCGATCTGGTCCTCTACATGATCCTGATCGAGTACGAGCGAACCAACCGTCGTCTTGAGCATGGCGTCCAGCCGATCTTCCAGGCGGCCGGCAAACCCCTGCTTGACTCGAACCGTGGCCGTATATGTCCCGTCCGTACCAAGGTCAACGCTTAACTGCAGTCCGTTTTCTGCATAAACGGGGTCGCCGTTTTCGTCGAAACTGCCGTCGCCCGTGATGATGTTCCCGCTGTAATCGGCATCCCGATACGTCGACTCGCTGGATAGTTTGATCCGGGCGCTGGTGATCGCTCCGCCGCTGACCGTCACGCTCACATCATATTCACCTGCAGTCGTGTAATTCGAACTCGCGCTGTAGAATTGCACCGTATTGCTGTCGCTGCTGCCGGTCTTGTCGGCACCGATGACAGCCAACACGCCTCTGTAGTCCTGAGCAATGGCTTCGTCGAACGCATTCGTGTCCAGGCTCAGCACCCCGTCCTTGTCCAGTTCAAGACCGATGCCGAGCGGTGAAAGGAATGTATCCAGATCTTCGACAAAACCCGCCGTCTGCTCGATAAGCGGTTCGCGCAAGTGGTACTTCATCATCGTTACGACCGAATCACCCATCAGGATGCCGCCGGTTTGAAGAATCTCGTTGTAGCCGGTCTTCTCCTTTATGTATTCGACCGTATCGTTATATGCACTTACCATGGCGTCGAGCTTGTCCTTTACGGACTGGATATCGCGTGTGAGCGTCAGTTGCTCGGTTGCACCGTCCGTCGTGTCGTGCAAATGCAGAGCAACACCCGAAATGACGTCGTCCACCGTATTTGAACTACGGCTGATATAGCCGTCGTTGCCCTTGGTCTGCTCGGCCATCACGTAATTGGACCGACTCGAAGGCGTCAGATTCGTCGGATCGATCGATATCATATCGACGTCGCCCGCCGTGTCGAGAAAGGTGAACGTCATCGCGCCTGCCGAATCGAGCCCCGTCCCGCCAACGGTAATATCCCCTGCACTGACATTCGATAAAGCCTCCAGGGCGGACTGAACGTCGGCAACAGATGCGTCATACGCAATTGCCGCGGTGGTATGTCCGCCGTAGGTAAGTGTGAACGTGCCTGCCGTGGCGACACTCGTGGGCGCAAGCGTCTGCACTTCGGCTGTAGCGCTCGCGTCCGGATAGCCGTCCACCCTGATCTTCGAATCGCGCGCCGACTGGGTTTCCACGAAATCATCTGCGGTGAAATTCGCCAGGTCGGCCGTCGTCGCTCCGCCCTCGGTGGCAACCGCCATCGTCGGAAGCGACAACGTAGCGGCAGATCCGTTGCCGTTGTACGTCAGAGCGATTGACAGATCGCTTGCGCCGGCGACATTGTCCGTGAGAACTATTTGGCCGTTCTCGAGCTTCGCTCTGGCGATTCCATCAAAGGCGTCATTGATTTCGCCAATAAGGTGCTCGACGCGCGTGTTCTCCGTAATACTCAGATCAACCTGAGTCAGAGCCACTCCATTGCGATCGGTTCCCGTGATCTCGATGATTTCCGTTCCCTCGAGCGTTCCGCTGAACTGGTCGAGATCGAGCAGTTTCGTCGAAAGCGTGGCCTTCTCACTGCTCTGAGTTAACTCGCTGTCGGCCTGCCAGATTTCGGTACTACTCGAGTTAATACGTATCTGATAGTCGCTGCCGGCATCTTCGCCGTTCAATACCAAATGGTACTTGTTGTTGTAATAGAGCAGGCTCGCCGTCACACCCGGATTGTCCGCGTCGTTATTAATCAGCTCAACGAATTCATCGAGGGTCGTGGTGGCCGTCGTCGTAACGCTTGTTTCCTGATGGTTGTAGGAATAGATGAAGGTGCCCGCCCCGACGTAATCTTCGACATACTCCACGCCGGTAACGTGCACCGACCGCTCGCTGGCCGCCAACTGGCTCACTTCTACAGCATGGTTGCCCTCGAACGCATCGTTGGTCGCCTCAGCGGTGAGGATATCGCTATCGCTCGAGGAAACACTGAACGCCTTGAGCACATCGGCGTTCGACAACGACCGCATCCGGGTACGGAGGCTTCGAACCTTGCTCTCTATATCGCTCAGCGCCTCTTGTCGCTCATCCCAACGTCCCTTTCGTTCTTCGAGCGTATTGATCGTGCGGCGCTCTGCCGCCATCAACTGGCTGATGATCGCGCTGGTATCAATACCGGTTTGAAGTCCCGGCAGTTGAATGCTTGGCATATTCTACCTTTCTTACAAACAGCTCAATGGCCGATTGTTTCCAGTACTGCAAAAAGTGCCCATACACCCCACGCATATTATCGCCTGCTTTCGGCATGACTTAACTGCGCCGGCGGCAATCGCTTGTCAATATCCTGGCAGTCGGAGCGCATAACCGGCCGAATCCTCGTGGAGTCCGATAGTAACAGGTACGAGCCATTTGATGCATCTGCCGCATCGCGTGCCTTCTGTTCGTAAAGGCGTGCATACGCAAGATACTGATCGGGGTGGCGCACGACGCCGTTTTGAGCATGCCGCCGGAATGTTTCGCACACAAATGCATAGTATCTTCGCATGAAGACATCGCTGCCCTCTTCGCCCTCCAGATCGGAACACAGCACCGCTGCGGGGTAGATGGAGACCATGTCGTTAAGCGCCTCGGCCATAAGCCGGTCGCGAGCCTCAAATTTGCGTGAGTTGCCGGATTCGAGCCTCCTGTAAAAGTATGCCGAGCACGAATCAATCCGTTTGAACCGTATCTTCAGCGCGTTTCTGCACAGGAAAAGGAAATCTTCGACGGTCTCGACTTCTTCATACAACCCGACCCTGTCGAATAAGGACCTGCGCTTCAGACTGCCCGGATTCGGTACGGGGCCGAAGCCGTTGGCAAATATGAATGCCGGCAGCAGTCGATTATCTGAGAAGTCCGCGTATTCCCATTGCCCGCCTGCGTTTCGGCCGTGCTCATCCACAAGCATCAGATGGGCGGGGTAGAAGTAATCGACGTCCGGTTGCCCGGCCGCAACCGCTGCCATTCGCTCGATGTAATCGGCAGCAATGAAATCGTCGGCATCCACGCCAAGCAGAAACTCTCCCCTGGCCTGCCGAATAGCTTCGTTCATGCCCGAGGCGAAGTTTTTGTGCTCTTTTGGAATGTAGCGAATTCTGCTGTCCGTATGGGCCTTCACAAGATCGGCGGTGTCGTCCGTGCTGCCGTCATCAACCACGAGCAGTTCGATGTTTCGATATGTTTGTGCGAGCACCGACTCGATTGCCTCGCCGATAAACCGCCGACAGTTGTAGGTAACCATATAGACCGAGATGAGCGGCCCGGCCTGGTCGCTGTCGTGCCCCTTCCTGTCACGACCGAATCTTTCGAAGTCTACGTCGACATTGGCCGCGATCCATAGCAGCCTGTCCTCATCCGACTGATCGTCCGGCCAATCAGGAAGCTGCAAGCCGTCAAACAGGCCTTTGCTGTACATATCCTCAAGCAGAGTGAAGTATTGTGCGACGTCAGTATGCTCTGCTTTTGCTTCGGCCACGGCAGCGCTGAAGAGCTCATCGAAATCGCGGCCCTGTCTTGCGGCTCTTGTCGCCGCTCGTCTCTTCAGGGCATTTATGCGGGCTTTAACGCGCGACATAATGGCAATGCTGATCTTGCTCGAATCATGACAAATCGATTCGGGCAACTCCCGATAGAGATACAGACATTCATTGACAAAGTGCAGCTTTGTCACTTCCTCCATTTTGTACACGATGTCCACATCTTCTGCGTATTTGATATGTTCGTCGTACCCCGAACTCTTCCGGTAATCCGCCAGCTTGAATGTCTTGAAATGGCTGACGACATTTGCGTCCATCGCGCTGCTGCCTTCGGCTAGTTCCCCACAGAACCCGGGTCTCCCAACACGCATATCGGCGTCGCAATAGGCAAACTGCGAGTATATCAGCCCGCATTGCGGACGCTCAACGTGGGCCTTGTACATAATGTCCAGAGCGCGAGGCCGCAGCACATCATCACTGTCGAGGATGCCGAAGATATCTGAACGGACGTGTGCAATTCCCGTCTTGAGGCCCGCCGTGTATCCGCAATTGGATGCGTGTCGTATCAGACGAATGCGAGGATCATTCGCATACCGCTCCACCACCGCCGGCGAGTCGTCGCTCGAACCGTCATCCACTACGATTAGTTCCCACGCCTCGAATGTTTGATTCAGGACCGACTCTATGGCCTGTCCGATATACCGGCCGTTGTTGTAATTGGCCATAACAACCGAAAAGAGCGGGCGGTCCCGATTGTACGGTCTTGAATCGGCCGAATTATCTTCCTGCATGTGAACCGTTGCCCCCGGGTGAAAAACCAAGTTGTTCTTGAAGTGCAACTCAACTTCCTGATGGCATGCATTCGGCGTAAAACCCGCATAGCGTTCTACGTTGATGCGGCGACCTCGATCAAAGGCATCGGCCAGACAGTCAGCGGTATAGGCAACGTTCCGCCCTGCGCGATTTGCAAAAGCAGATTGCACCACATTTACTGGATTGCAGAAAGTGACAGACCGTTCGAAGCATAGTAACCTGGGCTTCGAGGCGGCATATGACTCCGCCCTGGCCGCCATACCCGCCTCCAGCGTATTGGGGTTGTCGAAGGCGAACGTACTGAACAGCTCGAGCATGTCGCTTACCCTGTACACCGAACTCGATAACTCCAGCGGATAACCAAAATCGTATTTCGCCGAGGTCCAGTCGAATTGCAGCACGCCGTCGCTGACGCTTATAAACGAAGGAAGTGGCTGGGCGGCATTGTGCGCATAGCAGTACTCGGTATTAAAGCCCAATCGCAGGGAAAAACCGACCGCCTCCGGCAGTTGCTCCAGATGTCCAATAGTACGCAGGAAGTGAAAATCCCTGGCAAACAGATTGTCATCCACCAGAAACAGTACGTGGCTGAAATTCGCAATTATATCCAGTACCTGAGCCCTGAAATCCACCTCCTGCACAAAAGACACGTCGGAAAAGGCTTCCTGCAACATATCATATTGCCGGGCATGGCGGTCGTCGGTGACCTTGTACAGCACGGACGTCACGGCACGCTCGAAATCCGTGCAGTGCAGGCAAAGCGACTCGATTGTCGCGTGAAGTTGCATCGCCCGGTCTTTGCTGAAGATCAGAACCAGTTCCATAAGTCCCTTTCGCACCTTTCAGCGCATAAGAACGCCTGACAAGCCGGTGGCTCGCCAAGTCATCATCACGGCGCGTCGACCATCTCGGCCGCACGCCATGTCGTGTCTTGCCTTTCAGTTATGTCCGTGCATTTCTCCGATACGCGGCCACCGTCTTCTTACCCGCCCGAATGCGTCGTAACTGTTCGCCGGCCCGGGCCTTCTCCATCTCCGTTCCAAGAAGCAAATCACGGTACATTCGTCCGATCCTGTCCTTCCTCCGCGCAAAGTCCGCGCCATCGAACACGCCGGCTTTCTTCATACGGCCAACCAGAACATCCGCCTGCTCGGCCAGCGCTTCCATTTCGCGGTCGTTGCCGGACCGCGCTTGTTCCGACTGTCTTTGCAGCAGCCGCTCCAATTCATTGAGCATTTCCACAGTGGCGCGAGCTTCTGCGTCAGTCGTTTTTTGTTCGTGAGCGAGTGTGGTATCCATCGCAGCATTTCTGAAATTCGAAATCCGGTCGATCACGTCTGGTCTTCAGCGCACACCTGCCGGCTCCCCGCCAGACTGTGCTGGACCTCCTCCATGAGATTGGCTGCATCGGAGTTCTCCGGATCCAGCGCCAGTATGCTCTGCAGCATTTCCATGCTGTGTTCGAAACGCCCCTCCCGGGTATACAGCGCAGCCAGTGAGAACATCACCGAGACATCGCCCGGATGCATCTCCAGATACACTTCGAGATAGTGAATCACCTGAGCGAAGGAACCCATTTGACATGACGCTTGAAACAGCCCCAGAAGAGCGGTGAGGTTGTCCGTATCCAACTCCAGGCACTTGAGATACATCTCGAAGGCCTTCTTGTGATCCTCTTCTTCCTGGGCCACCATCGCCAATCCCGCATAGGCCCGGGAACACTTCCTATCCAGACGGCATGCCACACGAAATGCGATTTCCGCATCCTCCACCTGACCGCTCTGTAGCGCCACAACACCGAGTCCGACATAAGGCCAGGGCTCATCCGGCTCCAAACCGGCCGCCTTCTCATAACACTGCTGGGCTTGTTCGTACTCCCCGACGGATGCATAGCAATCGCCAAGTTCCTGCAACGCTGTGTAGTGCTGAGTCGTATCTTCCGACCCAGCAAGGCCCTTGTTTATCATGTCCATGCCGATTCAGTTCCTTCAAGTATTTGGGTTGCCCGGCGGAGCAATGCGATGGCCCCGTCCGTATTCTCGTTTGTTCTCCGCAGCCGTGCTTCCAGCAGCAGCGTCTCGACGGTCGGCCTTTTCGCGTTCACATGGCCGCATAACTCCGCGCATCGCCCGTAGTCACCGGCTTTGAACCGGTCTTCAGCCGCAAGAGACCTCAACCACAGGCTGTTGTCGTAACGCCCTGCTGCATATTCCAGTATGTCCGCAGCCTGCCGCCAGTTCTGACGGTCTCTGGCCAGTCTCGCCTGGGCCAGCGACTGATCCAGTTGAAAGGGTATTTCTTCAGCTTGGACCCGCCGGGCCGGCGTCCCGGCAGCGGCCAGACTGTCCCGAACCGATAGATTTGGATGGTTCTCGCGCACCCCCCGAAGCAACTGCGTACCAGCGACACATGCCCAGCATTGCTCCGTAGAACCTTCCAGTATGAGGGCTCCGCAGTCCGCCTGTAATTCCACGAGAGCGTACAGTGAATCCTCCAGCCACAAGTCCGCTACCGGAAAACCGGCCGGGACGACGGCAGCGTAATCACCTTCACAGACCGCAAGAGATCGATTGATTCGCGTCGCGGCAGGCTCCTTTGCTTGCACCGGTACAATCGCTACATTGGGCATTTCTATATTCAGCCCGCCGGCCTCACCTTCGCAAAGTGGCAGGTACAGCTTGTACGGATAGAAGGTGTGTCGCCAGATCGACAACAGCGTTTGCTTGGTAGCCGCATCCAGTCCGGCTGCATCGAGGATAATCGATACATCACCCATCTTCGGCCATGGTTTGGGCGGCCGCGCCGTTCTTATTTGAAGCACGTGCCGCAAATAATCTTCCGGACAGCGCCGATGAATCACCGAAAGTCGATCCGCTCGGTCAACAGGACTGTAGTATTCGCCTGTGATATCGTGCACATGGCAGAAGTCCGTGTAGAAACACGCCCGCCTCGTAAAATCCCAGTCTATGAGAACATCAAGATCCTCATTGTAGAACCCCGTGCGGTCGAGCAATGCAGCATCGTGCATCAAACTCACATGCAGCGTATGATTGAAATAGAGCATGACGAACCGGTCGAAGTCCCTGCTGACTTCAAGAACCTTGCTCAAGACCACTCTCCGGCCGTCCGGCTGTACGCGACAATACGTCCTGTACAAATCGCTGTACGCCAGCCGACAATCCGGCCGGCTTTCAAGGCAGTTAACCAGCACCTCGACATGATTGGGATACCATATATCGTCGTCGTCAAGATACGCGATATACCGTCCTCCGGCCCGCTCCAGCGCTTCATTAAGCGAGAATGCCTTGCCCCGATTTACGTCCCTGTCAATAAAGACGACCCGCGAATCGTCGAAAGAATGAACAACCGATTCGACCTCCTCGCCGCCGTCCCTGACGACCAGCACTTCGATATTCGAGTACGTCTGGCGCAGGGCGCTGCCCAGCGCAGCACCGAGCGTGCGGGCTCTGTTGAAAGTCGGAATGATCACACTCACCAATGGCCCTGACTGGTTCTGCGTGCGGTCATACATTAAGAGGGCCTCCAACGTCTGGCGAACGGACGCTTGTCACATCACTCCGACATGCCCGGCCGGGACACGTTTGCCGCCGATTGAATCAATACTCATGCCAGGCTGTGTAACCGGCGAACCCACCTGACTCTCCAGCCGCTCGAAAATGGTGTAAACATTTCGCAGTTGACCGGCCAGGGAATAGCGATCCTCCACGAATCTGCGATACCGATCGGGTTCATAACATGGTGAAAGCACCTGTTCGCAGAACTGCTCGGCGATGTTGAAGATGAATTCTTCGGGGAAGATATCCCTCGCCCCGAGGAAGTTGTGAATGACCGGCTTGAGGCCGCACGCCATACCCTCGAGAATTCCGACCGGATGGCCCTCACAGATGGAGGTCGAAACGATAAAATCCTTGTCCTGCAGCCACGCATTGACATCCGACTGCCACCCGTCGAATGACACGCAGCCTGCCAGATCGAGCGCATCGACCATTTGACGCAAATACGCCTCAAGTACCTCGTCCTGAAACGAACCGGCCAGGTGCAAGCGATACTCCGGATCGATGTAGTGCAGCTTCTGCATGCATTGAAGCACAAACGCGGGATTCTTGACCATTCTCAGATTCGCAACGAAAGCGAGGTTCTTCCCTCGCGGCCGCTCTCGCCGTGTGAATTTGGTCAGATCCACACCGTTCGGAACAACTTCAATAGATGTTTGGTGCTCGATGGTGGGCACCTTCTGCCTCAGCGCATGTATTGTCGCATCGTTGCCTACCGTCACGAGTACGTCGACATTATTCCAGTTCATCTGCTGCGGCCATTTCTCGTACGCCTCGTAACGGTGCAAACGAACGATCCGCTTGCAGCAAGCGCCAATCTCTGAAGCGGCCGCGGCAAGATTCGTGCACCATTCGAACCACGCAATATCGCACCATTGCATCAACTCGCGCAGTTCGGCTTCCGTCTTACCCTCAAAGACCCGCGTCTCATACCGCTGACTTATGAATCTAACGATATCATTCAGAAACGTCGTACCGTCCGCCCCGCAGAAGAAGGCCACCTTGGGCCGTTTGGAACGGATAACTTTCAGCATCGGGTGCAAAACGCTCTGCTCGGGAGACATATCGAGCGAACCCAGGAGCATCTCCACCGCATTGCCCTTTTCGTTCTGCTGCAAAAAGACATTCGCTGTACGGTTCAGAATATCAGCGTTGAGAATGCCCAGCCGCTGCATGTCTTTGAATAAGCGGACCGCCTCCTTCGGTCTCGCCGCCGCGAGGTAGGCCTCGCACAAATTCCACACGATCTGCACCGAGTCCGGCTGAAGCCCTCGAGCCCGCTCCAGACAATCGATGGCTTCATCCATACGGCCGAGACAGTGCAGGATGGCTCCGACGTCGTTCAAAGCTTCTGCATTCTCGGGATTCGCCTGGAGGTACTCCCGAATGAGTTCCAGAGCCTCAGCATGTCTGCCCGCCTCGGCAAGCAGCAATCCCTGCCGATAACGATCCGAATCGGTATGCATTGTCATATTGCGTACTCCCTGTTACCTGAAAACAAAGCGGCGACCCGGCCGTTCGCCGAGCGCTGCCGAATTACCATTCCACAAATCCCATGCCATGCCTCCTGCCGCTTCTTATGGCCATCCAGAGCAATCCAATGACTCGGATTTGTACAAATATTTGACATCTGCATCCCACAGTATGCCGACGGCTGACATACGGCCAAAATGCCTCGAATGCGACAGCCGCCTAAATGAAATCCAGCAAAGACATCGACATGATCCTGCCTGCAGCCGACAGAGACATCTGATACAGCAACTGCCGCTCGGACAAATCGATGGCGATCTGCGTTATGTCAGCCTCCTCCAGCATCGCGGCCTCATCCTCCGTACCGGCCTTCATATTCTCAACGCTCTCCTTGAGTTTCGCCATGAAGCCGATCCGAGAGCCCATGACCACGGACTTGTCCACAAGATGAGACCGAACCTCCTCCAGCGAACTGATCACGTTGGTTCGAATTTCATCAAGCTGATTCTCGGGCAATCCTCTGTCATTACGCAGTACATCCCGTGCGGTAATAAGAACGCCGAACAGATCATGCGTGCCCGAAATGCTCACCAAATCCACACCCGTGCTGCTGATATTGGTCGCATCGACGTAAAGGACCTCCCCACTGCCGTTGGTCACAGCGATATTGCTTACGTCCCCCGAACTCGGCACGGTGACGGTGCTCGCCCCGTCGTCGATAGAGAGCTTATAATTGCTGCCGTCGTGCGTCACTGTAAGCCAGGTGTCGCCCTTAACACTCGCGGTGCCCGTACCGACCGCCGCGCCCGTATCGCCGAAGAACGCCGGCGTCCCGCGATCGTCGAGATGAAAGATGTCCCGTCCCACCTGCAGGGCGGATGATTCAACGCCCGGCGCCATCTCGACCTGCCGGTCCTCACCGCTGCCCTGATACGTAACACCGGTAATCTTCCCGTTTGTACGCGTCACCGAATAGGGCAATGTCCCCGAATTCGCCCCGCCGAATAGGTATTCGTTCATGTGCCGTGTATTGGCCAGAGACACCATCTGCTCCAGGATGTCGTCGATTCCATCGGCGATACGGTCCCTGCCCTGCTGGCCGTAGATACCGCCGACAATCTGCGTAAGATTGACTTTCGCATCCGCAACAGAGGATATCATGCTCTCCACCACCGAGAGCCCCATTTCCATCATGTCCGAAGACTGCTCGATGGTCTCCACGTAGTTGCTGAGCGACCTGCCCTGAGAATCCAGCCCCATGACGCGGTATGCGGTCGACGGCCCATCCGACGGCCGGTTGATGCGAGAACCGGTTGACGCCTGCTCCTGAAGCTTCATCATAGCTTCCGAGTGCAGGTGCAGTGCATAACTGACATTGTTATGCACGTTGTTCAGGGTTCCACCCATGCGTCTTGCTCCAAACTGCTATATGATTTCCATGACCTGTGCCATCGTCCCACGTACCGTCGACAGATACTTCGCAATCGATTGAAACATCTGCTCGAATACGAGTAGTTGAGCGGCTTCCTCATTGATGTCCACTCCGCTCATATCACTCTGATGATCCGAAAGATTCTGCACCACGGCCTCGATATTGTCCTGTCGCATCTGCTTGAGCGACACCTGCTGGCCCAGATCGGTGATGACCTGCCGATAATAGTCGCCGCACGTCAGCGAACCCAAAGCGGTAAGTGTCTGGCTCCGCAACTCGGCCATGCGCGACGCGTTTGTGTTGTCGGTCATGTCCGAGCCAAGCGCCGCAGCCACGCGACTCGGACTCTGCACTATATCGGTGCATACGGCAATGTCCTCCGCATGGCTTCCACTAAACAGGGCATTGAGGCCGGCGGCCGACAGAAAACCGGATGTATCGGTGTCCCCGTACACATCCACCTCGAACGTATCGCCGGAAACCAGATCGCCCCGGCTTAACGTAATCTTCACACCGTTGCCGACCGCCAGTTCGTCCCCCGCCGCATACCCGGAACCCACCCCGAGCGTCGCAAGCGTATCTCCATCGCCGTCTGTGACCGACAACTGCAGCGTCCCGTTTCCGACCGAACCGGTCCCGGAGACGGTAAATGTCAGCGTCTGATTCGAACTGCCCGTGTATATGCCGGAAACGCCGACCGTCGGTGGTGATGAACCGTTGAGATTGCTCGCTGTGGGCGAGGACAGAACGCTTGGAAGGAAGTCGAACTGGTAATTCGTATCGGCCAGGATGTTCAACTTCGATGCCGTTACCGACGCACTGAGGCCGCTGATCGCCGATAGATCCGCAGCAACAGTCGTCAGCGTGTCGGCGGAGGCGTCAATCTGGATTTCATGACGGCTCACCGTACCCGTGTTCGTATTCGTCAGCCGAACGAAGAAACTGCCGTCCGCCACGGACGAACCCCAATCGCTCAGCGTCTCGCTCGTCATCGTCCGTCCGCTCAAAGACGTAAACGATCCCGAGGAACCCACTCCCTGCACGTGCAACTGGTTGATCTGATCGATGATCGCCGCCGCAAGTGAATCCAGATCGTCATGCAGGTCATCGATCAAGTCGTTTCTCAAAGACAGCAAACCGCCCATTCGTCCGCCGTCTATCTGCGTCAGATAGTTCGAACTTCCCGTGGCCGCCAGGCCCAGATCGCCGCTGTCGTCGTAACCGGCCGTCATGCTGACCGTTGAACTGCCCATAATCAGCGGCATTCCGCTGATGGAGACGTCCACGACTCCGAAATCCCGTTGAATCGTTTCCACCCGGACCTTTTTCCCAAGGTCGGTAATCAACTGATCTCGCTCGTCCCGCATGCTGTTGGCCGTTCCACCAAGGACTTCAACCCGCTCTATATCATCATTGAGTTGTGCGATCTGCGACGACAGGCTATTGATCGCATCCGCCACGTTGTCTGCTTCCATGCGGATCTCGGTTTCCAGTGCCGTCAGGTATTCGCCCACGGTACGAAACTGTCCGGCCATCGAATCCGCCTCGTTCACGACTTGATGCTGATAGACCGGGTCCCTCGGATGTGCGCTCAAATCCTGCAGCGCATTAAAGAAAGCATCCATGGCGGCGTTCAGCCCGCCGGCCTCGGTAGACATCTCTCCGAGAACGCTCTCTATCGTCTTGAGTATCGAAACTTCCGTGTCCGAATGCTCGAGCAATGATCGCTGGCGCAGCAGCTCTTCCTCCATAAGCCGGTCAACCAGCCTGGTAACGTCTGCTACCTTGACGCCGGTGCCAAAAACGATTGTGCCCGCATTCATGGAAGGAGCCGGGCGCAAATCGATGCGCTGCTTGTGGTAGCCCTCGGTGGCTGCGTTGGCGATGTTGTTGCCAACCACGTCCAGCGCCTTCTGGACTGCGTCAAGTGCACCTATGCCAATATGATAGTTGGACATTACTTTGCCTTGGTGATAATTGCACCGCGATTAGAACTGCATGTTCATAAAGGCGGCCTGCGCCTGCGGCTTCGCCACGCCTTGCGCTGTATACGTGGACGTCGCGACTCCGCCCAATTCAAGAATACGCCTGAGCAGTACACGATTGAAGCGGGAGCATTCCGACAGAAGCAGTGCGGTTCTGGAGTATTCGCGCTGCATTGCCCCGGTCAGGGCTATAAGCCTTTCTCGTTTCTCTGCGACCGCGCTGCGCCACATGGCCGGAGCCGTTTCCATCAGTCGAGTCAGCGTGACATCGCTCTGGCGCCATCCCAGCAGGGCGGCGATCTGACTGCGAACGGCCGTCCGCCGCGCTGCATTGTCGTCTTGTCCGCCCGGGCCCAACCTGATCCTCTCCAGCATCCTGCGAAGAGCTGCCTCATCGCGTTTGACAACCAGCGACCGCATCTCATCCAATATGGACAAGCCGTCCTGCAGGCACTCGATGTCCGCATCGAGGACGTTCATCAGTTCGCTGATAAGCGATTCCAGAGCCGCATCTGCCAATTGTATTTCCTCCTACCCACTCGGACCGGCGGCTTTGGTCGCTGCTTCCGGCCGATCCAATGATCCACTTATGTCCTTCCACAATCCAAAGCCGCCCTGATCGGCGACGCCCCGCGCCAGATACGACCAGAAAATACCGTCCATCTGCTTGGATGTGCCGTCCTTCTCGAGACCCCAGTCCTGGACGGTGCTCTGCATCGCACTGAAAAGCCGCTCGATAAATACCGACTCGAAATCCTTCGCGGCCTGTTGCTGTTTGAGCGGTGAAGCCTCCTTCGCAGCATCCACATCAGGCAGTACACTCGGCCGAGCCACATCGTTGTTAAGAATAAGACTGCTGCCAATCATATCGAATCCTACATAATCTCCAGACGGGCCTGGAGAGCGCCCGCCATCTTCAATGCGTTGAATATTGCGATCAGGTCACGCGGTGTCGCACCTATTGCGTTCAGCGCCTTGGCCAGATCCGAAACCGTAATGACCTCCGGAACGGGCACCAGATAGCCCTGCTTCTCTTCCACACCGATCAATGTTTCGGGCACTTTCTCCGTCGTTGCGCCTTCGGTAAAGGGCGTGCTCGGCTGCGAGACACTCTGCGTTTCCTTCACCTTGACTACCAGCCCCCCCTGCGATATTGCAACTTCCGATATACCGACCGTCTTGCCGACGACGATCGTACCGGTACGTTCGTTAATCACCACCACGGCGGGCGTGTCCACTTCAACATCCAGCATCGTGATGCTTTGGATGAAACTGGCAATGTGCCCCTCGTCGATCTGTTCCGGAACCAGAATCTGTATCGTCCCGCCGTCGAGCACGGTCGCGCAGTCCGGATAAACGTCATTAATGGCACTGCCGATGTTCTCGGCGGTTGTGAAGTCACTGTTGCGCAGATTCAACCTGATATACCGCAAATTGCCGATCGTCTCGATGATATTGGCTTTCTCCTCCTGTTCGACATGTGCCCCTCCCGGAATGCGTCCGACCGTCGGATGGTTCTTGCTTATCGACGCCTGTTTGCCCGCTACAGACCATCCACCGATGAAGACCGCTCCGCGGGCTACGGCGTAAACCTGTCCGTCGAGGCCCCGCAGGGGCGTGGGCAGAAGAATGCCGCCCTGGAGACTCTCGGCGTCGCCGATCGAAGAAACATCCACGTCAAGACGCGACCCTTCCTGCGCGAAGGCGCCGAGATCGCCTGTGACCATCACAACGGCGACGTTGCCCCCGGTGAGGTCGCTCGGATTAACGACCACTTCGAAGTCGCGATAGAGATTCGTCAGCATCTGCTGCGATGGAAGCGTCTTGTCCCCGGTATCGGCCAGCCCCACGATCAGTCCGATGCCGGTCAGCGGGTTGCCGCGCATCCCCTGAATATCCGCGATGTCCTTGATCCGCTCGGCCGTCGCCACAGACAGAATCGACAGCGCTATCAGAAGGATCAGTCCCGGCCGTATTCCCGTATGTCGATGTTCTCGAATAGACATTACAGAATCCTCAATCAGAACGGCCAGATAAAATCGAACACTTTGCCCAACCAGCCCGGCCGGGTATACGGCTCCGAAACTCCGCCGTTCTTGGTTACAATACGGAAATTCGCAATCTGTTCGCTCTTGACCGTATTGTCGAACGAAACGTCGCTCGGTCGTACGATCCCGCTTACTTCGATCGTCTGTATGTCGCCGGCAATGTTGCGATCCCGCGTGCCAAGCACAACCAGATTGCCGTTCGGCAGGATGTCCACCACCACCACGGTAATCCGATCGACGAAACTCCGTTCATCCTTGAAGTCCGCCTTCGCCTTCAGTTCGTTGCTGGATGAGGCTTCCATCGTGAAACCGGGAATGCTCGGAAGGACATGATCGATGTTCAACTGACCGTTGAAGTCCGTCGATCGATCCGTCTCCTTCGTCAGATCGCGTTTGGCCTTGTTGTCCACTTTGCTGTCTTCGGTGATCTGGACTGTCAGGATATCGCCGATGCGACGCGCCACATCATCTGCGTATGGTTGCCTCATGTCCGTCGGCCGTTTGGCCCAGATCGAACCGGCGCATGCCCCGTTCGCCTGTACGAGCACGCCCAGGATCAGCACGGTTGCGACTGCTGTCTTGCTTTTCATTTTCGCTCCTTCTAAAAGGTGGGTTCGACGGTTCCGTCGTTCTTTACTTTGCCGATGATGATACGCCCCGAATCGACATTCTGTACCTTGATGAATTCATTAAGGCGACCATCTTCCAGAGCCTTTCCCATCGCCGTTACCAGCAGACCAAAACGCTGGATTCGAATCATGACCGCCTGGTTGCGTTTGAGAATCAGCGGAGGCTCAACAGGGCCTATCATCGCGGGCTTGATTGTCGTATTTGCCGGAATATTCCGCTTGGCAACCATGCCGTAGGGAGTCGCTGACGCCGGGAAAACAGGGTGTCGCGACACTGTTTCTTCGGTCTTCACATTGTCGGTGGTAAGCATTGCACCGGCCGGAATATCGACACTGGCTGCGAACTTGCGTCCCTTGTATTTGAGCTGGAACGTAACGATTCGCTCTCCTACTTTGACACCGTCGGCAACAACATCGATGTGCAAACGCGCCAAACCGGGGGTATTGCCGGCGATCAGGCGAGGTACGAGTCGAACAGTCTCGGCCGCCCCCGGCAGCGCCAATTCCGCCGGTTTTCGTACGAGACTGCACTCGCAGATCGAATCGGCCGGCGGATGCTGTTTCAGGTGGGCCACGGCCAGTTCGACAAACCGATCGGCCTCTATGACACGGCCTCTTTGCCGGATAACCACCTCCTTGGCGCCCGTCAATTTGACTTCGGAAGCTGCAATGCCGTTGGAAGCCAGGCGACTGAGCAGCACATTTCGGCTGACCGTCAGAGACTGACCCGGAACCGACAGCCTGCCCAGAGAAACCCCCTCCGCCTTTGCCAGTACCGCTTCATCGCCGCGGGCAATGCCGATGGCTCCTACTGTGGGCACCGCGCTGTCGATCACGATTCTACGCGGCAGATGTATCGCTATCGAATAGGATGTACCTTCTTCATCCGCCCCGCCCGGAAGCGCCGTCGATATGCACAGGATGAGAATGGCAGTATAGACTCTATGGCTCATATCACTCGCTCCGATTAGAACCTCGCTATCTGAATTGCTTTTCGAAGCATCTCGTCGCCGGCGCGAATCGCCCGGGAACTCGTCTCGTAAGCGCGCTGCGCGGTTATCAGATTCACCAGTTCCGTTATCATTTGCACGTTCGACTTCTCCAGGAATCCCCCCTGCAGTGTCCCGAACCCGTTGCTGTTCGGTGCCCCCGTCACTGGCGTACCGCTGGCTTCGGTTTCCATGAGAAGATTGTCGCCCGTATTGGATAATCCCGATGGATTTGCGAAGCGGGCCAGCAGAATGGTCCCCACAACGGACTGCGATCCGTCGGCCGTCGTTACGTTAACTCCGCCGTCCTGACCGATATCCACCGCCGCCGCATCCGTCGGAATGGTAATAGCGGGCGAAAGGTAATAGCCGCTTGAGGTCAGCAGTTCCCCGTTGGGCCCCTTCATGAGCGCGCCGTCACGCGTATACTTCGTGCTGCCGTCCGGCATGGTTACCTGAAAGAATCCGTCGCCCGATATCGCCACATCCAGAATACGCCCCGTATTGACCAGTTCACCGGTATTGAACACCTTGACCGTTGAGGTGGCACGGACTCCGCTGCCGACTTCCAGGCCGTGGGGCGATTTCATCCCCGAAGAGACTTCGCTGCCGGACTCGCGCATCTTTATATAGAGCATGTCCTGAAAGTTCACCTGGCTTCGCTTGAACCCCGTCGTGTTGATATTGGCCAGGTTGTTGGCCGTTACGTCGACCATGGTCTGCTGGGCCGCCATGCCCGTTGCTGCCGTCGAAAACGCTCTAAACATCCTTGCCGCTCCTTATCCTATCAGTGCCCGTCCGCCGGACGAGCATGTCGATTCATTCTGCTATCCCATCGCAACGGTCATCAGACTCTTGCCGGCATCTCGCTTGACCGAGACGAACTGCATGTTCGCCTGATATAACTTGCTGACCATCATCATATCCACCAACTCCTCCACCATCTGAACGTTGGACGACTCCTGAAACCCCTGCTCCACAACAACATCCGCGGCATCCTCCGGCTTGATATCCTCCGGCGCCTTCCAGCAGTTGCGCCCCACGGGCACCAGTTTCTCTCTGTCCTCAGGGAAATCGACAAGTCGGAACTTCCCGATCGGCAACCCCTTGGCCGCGACGTTGCCGTCCTTGGCGACCCCTATCTCCAGCACACTCACAGTCGGCGGAATTACAATCGGCCCGGACTCGCCTGCAACGATACGCCCCTCCGTATCGACGATCTGCATGTCCTTATCAAGGTGGAACATGCCGTTTCGCGTATACAGCGGACCGTCGGGCGTTTCTATTACGAAAAAACCTTTGCTGGCAAGTGCAATATCCAGCGGACGCCGCGTTTGTGTCATTGTACCCTGCGAAAAATCAAAGACGGGCTTGACATACTGATCTTCATCGACCGGCTCGCCCGTGCTCACACCCTCCGCCCGCAGCGCCTTGGTAAAGGTGTTGTATCTCCGCTTGTACCCCACCGTATTGACGTTCGCCAGATTATGCGCGATAGTATCGAATTCGCGCCGCAAATCGCCCAGCGTCGATCCAATTTGTTCAGTCAACTCTGACATCTCAGGACTCCTGCCTCACTTCCTCATCGATCGATGCATCGTTCGCCTCCTCAGCCTCCAGGCTCGCACGCTGCTTGATTCCCGCAACATTGGTAATGTGAATAAGTTCATCCACATTCGAATCGCTCAGCCCTATCAACTCTACAGCAAGCGACCAACTATCGCCCGACTTCGAGGCGTGCCGCACAACCCCGACATCCTCCAGCATACGTGAAGGGCAACCGCCGGTCCGCGCATCCTGCCCCTGCCGGCCGTGAACGTCCTGGTCGTCGAGACCAAGTATCACCAGGACGCGCTCGCCGATTCCAACGAACAGTTGCGACTCAATCCACAATCCCGGCCCCGCTAGTTCAGTCACCGTCGCCGGTACGAATCGAGGTGGCCCCCACGACCAGGACGAATGCGTGCCGTACAAAGAAGAACCGGCCGCATCCATATCCTCCGAAGATTGCGATCCGCCGTCCGCAGGCACCTCGCAAACCGGCGTAATCCCAAAGGAAAACCGCGCAATAAATGCCGGCTTCAGGACGGAGACGCGAGGGAAACGCCTGCGCCCCGCTACTTGTACATTCGTGGTATGCTGCAACTCTACGGCTTTGCCGTGGCAGGTCACCGCCCAGGTGCTGAATTGAAGAATGCTCGCTCCCGAATAGCATTGCACCGCCCATTGCGTGCCCGGGCTGATGTCGCCCGTCTTTCCCAGACGCACGATCAGTTGATCGTCCGTGTTCTCTGCGACACGCGCCTTGATGAGTTGTCCCTGTGCATCTCCTGACGGCACCATATACAGCTTCTTGCCGATCGGAATCTGCCGTGTGCTCAGCTTCGTTTCTACAACCGGGGAGAAGAAAGTCGATGCACGAACCTTGAATCCCATCTTCTCGCGGAGAAACGCCAACTCGATCTTCAACTGCTCGAGATCCCCTTCCGAATTCTGGTCTCGCACGTGTTCGGCCAGCATTCGCTCCACACCACGATCGTACGCCGTCGCTATCGTAAAAATCGACTCGGCTCGCTTGAGGCCGGCCTTTTTCGCCAGCACCATCAGGGTGTGCCGCTCTCGATCGCTCAACCTCCTCTGCTCGGCGCAGTTGTCAAACGCGGACTCATGAGACTTCTTTCGATTCTTTGCCTGTGTATACTGAATCCATACCAGTAGAACGACAAGCACCCCCAGGACAATGAGTCCGACAATCTGGAACACATCGCCCAACTCCCCTCCCTCTGGAAACTGACGCATTGCATCCCATCGCTCACTCGGGGTCAGCGCCGAAGTGATAACCGCATGCCATGTTGTCCACTGTATTGCCGTCATGCCAAATGGTCTGCTTGTTGTGCCGCGCCCCTCGCTGGCCGGAGCGGAGCATGTCAATTAGCGTTTATCGAATGAGCCCGCTGAGTTCACGAAGAATGTCGTTGGCCACTCGGATCGTCCGCGCATTGGCCTGAAAGCCGTTTTGTGCCTGGATCATGCTGACGAACTCGCTCGCAACATCCGCGTTGGACTTCTCCAGCGCCCCGCCATGAATCGTGCCCGCACCACCGGTCATCGCCTGCGTGGCGATGGCCTCGCCGGAATTCGCCGACGGAACCATGTACCCGTTGCCCACGCTTTCCAGCCCCGCCGTGTTCTGGAACAGCGCCACCTGAAGCGTCGCAATGTCTTTCTTGATGCCGTTCGAGAATGCACCGATCAGTGTGCCGGCGTTATCCACCGACACCGTCGAAAGCCTTCCCGCCTCATAACCATCCTGTTCTCTGGCCACGGCAGTGCTGTTGCCCGCAAACTGCGTCAGACCGTTGAACTGCCCGGATGTGCCGAGATCCATTTCAATGGTCTGCGAACTCGAAGGATCGTGCGCAAACGTGATAACGAATTGGGACGTATCGCCCGTCGTTGTGTTCAGACCTGTATAGGCCCCCGTCGATGAATCGAATTCAATTCCCTCGATTCGCCGATTGCCGAAGGATATGTCGCTGATGTTGCCCGTTACCGAAGTGAGAACCATATCCCACGTATTGGCCGTATCCGTCCGAACAAAAGCCCCGGACAGCGTATGCGAGCCGCCAAGTGAGTCATATACGGTGATGTTGACATTCTTCACTTCCTCTCCGCCGACGGTCGTCACCTCGAAGTACCCCGGCATGGTCAAATCGGCCGTGCCGCTGTTGGCAAAGGTCAGTTTCATATCCGACTTGCTGTACCCGCTGCTCGCGTCGGTCACCTTGAGCTTGCCGTTGGTGAATGTAGCCGTACCGGCTGTGCCCAGAACCAAGTTGATATGCGAGACAACATCCGCAACCGTCGTCGTCGACGTCACGCTCATCGGACTGCTGTCGCTAAGCGCTGTACCGTCGTGATCGTAGCCGCTGACCGTAATCGTCGCGCTGCTGAGGCCGCTTGGGTCGCCTGTGAACTGGTCGAGGGCAGTCAGCAGAGTGGTGCTCGCCGCATTACTCGTTCCGCTGCCTGTGGTCAGTGCAATATCCGACGACAATACGTTCGTCTGAACCGACGGCAGTTCGTTGTCGGCGCTGAGATTGCCTGCTATCACAACCTCTGAAGTGGCGTTGGCTTCCATTGCAACGTCGTAGGGAACGCTGATATCGCTGTCGCCGCTGGTCTGAAAACCGTCGCTTTCGCCTACCTGCCCGATGCGCTGCACTTTGTATCCCGTGGCCGGGTCGATCAACTTCGAGTCGGCGTCCACCGCGAATGCTCCGGCTCGCGTGTACACGCTCTGGGAACCGTCACTCAACACGAAATACCCCTCGCCCTCCATGGCGATATCCAGCGGATTGCCGGTATTGACAATATTCCCCTGCGCCATGTTCGGCGATATGCCCGCCACTCCAACGCCGCTTCCCATCTGCTGGGGATTCGTGCCGCCGAGCGAACTGGTCGGCTGTGAGGCTTTCTGGATCGTCTGACTGAGCAACTCGGAAAACGTGATCCGGCTCGATTTATACGCAGTCGTGTTCACGTTCGCAAGGTTGTTACCCGCGATGTCCAGCATCTTCTGATGCGCCTGCAGGCCGGTAACTCCAGAAGCAAGAGCAAAACTCATGTGTCTGTCTCCTTAATGCATATCCGCGGATCAGTTCGCCACGGCAAGTACGTCGTCCAGTTCAAACTGCCGATTGCCCGCCATAAGGAAGATCTCGCCGTCGCTTCCGTACACTACTCCGTCCACCACCGCATTCGTAATCCCCCCGTCTTCCGAATTCCCATCCGCGAAAGAGACCTTCTTGCCAATCAGTGAATTCGCATACGTCCGGTTCGCATTGGCCAGTGCGTCGGAGAAGCTCGTATTCATATTCTCCAACTGCTGCAACTGTGAGAATTGCGCCAACTGCATCGCCATCTGGTTGTTGTCCATCGGTTCGAGAGGATTCTGATGTCGCAGCTGCGTCGTCAGCAATTGCATGTAATCCATCTGCAAATTGCTGGCCGATTGTACTTCTGAAACTGATGCCATTTGTCCAACCTCATTCGATCGTATCAACTTGCTCAATCACGACGGCCCGACAGCAGGCCGCGGCAACTTGTCATTGCAAGTGCCGTGCCAGAGCGACAGTGCGACGGCGACATAAAACACGCAAACCATTTGGCGCCAGCCACTTATGCAAACCGTGAATTATCATGCCAAACCATACGCTCCACCTGATAGCACGAAACCTCCCGTCGCTCCGAAGTTTCTTCCTCAAGCCCAGAAATTCCTGCCGATTCCGTTAGCCGCCGGATCAATCCGTCACAAGCATTCCATTCGTCACTGACTGCCCCGCCGATGGCTATAGGTTCATAGCGTCCTATAACCACTCCACATCGTACCATCCATACAGCCCGCAGGTATACGTCCTATAAGGCTGCTTCAATACCACATCACTCTGTCACTTTCGTCATGTCACCACATCGAACCATCGTACGACCCTGCGTCCTATAACGTACCGGTCATCCATCTCAACAAACAGAACTTGGCAAAGTCCGGATAACACGCGCGCTCCACACGCACATATCTATTTGGTGACATTGTGCCGTGACATTATGGGCTCGTCCCATAAAAGGCTAAAGTTATCTGACCGCCCCGGTCGATGAACAGAGCAACAGACGTTCTTCAAAGACGGGATAATGCCGCGGTGAGATCCGAGGCACCGCTTTCATGTTGTCGATCCGATTATGTGGGCTGCGAATAGGGGGCCAGATGAGTTTGAGCAGAGTTGTTGCAGTGAGCAAAGCGCCGGACATTCACAAGCTTGCTCGCTCTCTCGGCGCAGAAGTATATGCCGCCGACAATATTTCCGAAGCACACGAAATCATCAAACGGACGCGACCTGAACTGGTTCTCTTTGACCGGCGAACCGGTTCGGAGCGGACCCAGCAGTTCATTGAACACGTCTGCGTCAATTCGCACGCCGCCCTCGTCGTTCTCGGTGACCATGAGAAACATGCCCGGGTAATCGCCAAACTCGCCGGCGCTCGTAAGACCAGCCCCCCGGACAGCACCCCCACACCGCCAGACTCATCACCTGATGTCAGGGACGAGACATTCTTTGCAGAAGATTTCGCTGCATCCCTCTGCCTGGTCGGCAAGAGCACCGCGATGCGCAAAACCATCGAGATGATAAAACTCGTCGCCGCCAGCCGATGCAATCCGGTTCTGGTCGCCGGTGAAACAGGAACGGGCAAGGAACTTGCCGCCCGGGCCGTGCATCAACTTCGTCATCCCCACGCACCGTTTGTAGCAGTCAACTGTGCGGCCCTTACCGCAAATCTCCTCGAGAGCGAATTGTTCGGCCATGAGAAGGGCGCCTTCACCGGCGCCAGTTCTAATAAGACGGGCCTGCTCGAACTTGCCTGCAATGGAACGCTCTTTCTCGATGAAGTCAGCGAAATGCCCCTCGACCTCCAGGCTAAACTGTTGAGAGTCCTCCAGGAAAGGACGTTCCGAAAAGTCGGCGGCACGAAGGACCTCTTCTGCCGCGCAACCATCATTGCATCAAGCAATCGCAACCTCCTCCAGGAGGTGCAGGAAAACCGTTTCCGCCGCGATCTGTACTACCGCATCAATGTCAGTCCTATAATAATGCCTGCACTTGCGTCTCCTGGTCGCAAAAGGGACATCCCTCTGCTCACGGAGTTCTTCATCAAGACCTCCGACATCTGCCCGCATAAACGCGGCAAGATCACATCTGTCACCAAACTGGCCATGGAAGCCTTAATCGAGCATCGCTGGCCCGGAAACGTCAGGGAATTGCGCAACGTGGTGGACCGCGCAATCCTTCTTGAATCGACCGATAAGATCGGCCTTGGTAGCATCATAATCGATCCCTCCGACTGCGGAGATACATCGAGCCAATCCCGTAGCCAGCGCATCAAAGACTTTTCCCTCGCCAGCGCTGAGAAGGAATTGATCGCACGCGCACTCCAGGAAACAGGATGGCAGAAGACGCGCGCCGCCGCCCTGCTCGGTATCACCCGAGCCACGTTGTACGCAAAAGTCAAACAGTACAACATCGAGAAGAACGCCTCGCGAGATGAGCGTAAGCCCGCCGAAGCAGAGCAGGCCGAACCGCTCGTCGCCGGCGTTTAGACCTCCACACCATGACTAACCCCCCTTCGGTTGTAAGGATCGGCGCCGTTCCGTATAGAATTCTGACACCATAGTCGCCGCGTCTATCGCCTTCAAGGCCCCGCATGGCCCCACAAGGCGAATATTCGCCTACTTCGGCCTGACCGCCCCCCGCTGGCATACCTCTTGCAATCATTATTTCGTGCCATTCCCGCAGGCTCGCATTCTGCGGAAATGGGGACGACACACTGGGCCTGTTGCCAGCCGGCCATGGCAGACTCGTAACGCTCTTATGGCATTGGAAGAAGAAAAACATAACGAGGATCAGTCGCAGAATTCTCCCTCTGCAGACGATCTCTTCGTTGGCCCCGTACACGAGGCACTCGTTGAGCGAGATGTCTTTGTCGGAGACGAGGACTTCTATGAGTCTCTCAGCAGTGGCTCCGCCTCAAGGACAAACGACGATACAACACAACGCGTGCCATACTGGAACAAGCTGCGGCTGCTGAAGGTAGTCACAGTGGCTGCCATCGGGCTGACCGGCGCGGTCCTCATTCGGCACTCGATAAAGGGCAGCGATACACCACCCATAACCACCGACACCACAACTCGAAATGATCGAGCATCACAGGCCGGACAGGAGCAGCCCGAAGTAAAGCCCTCGCCGGAGGAATCACAGCAAACCGCACCACAATCCGCGTCGGCCCAGAACACCACGCAAAGGCAGGTCTTGCCCGATTCTCAGCCTGTTTCCCTGAAGATCGCTCAGGGTTTTTATCGGACTGGCGAATATGACAAAGCGCGTGCCGCATTTGCCCGCCTGACCGCGAAGCTATCCGACAGGCAGGCAAACAAGAAGGACATCCTGAGATTCCAGATGGCGATGTGCCACGAGCACGCTGGCCGGTCCGGCCCTGCCGCCGAGCAACTGGACAGCTTGTCCAGGAGCCTCTCCCCGACTGTAAGGATGCTGGCCTGTTACAATCTCGGCGTCCTCCAACTGCGGCACAACAGCTTTGTCCGCGCCAGGCGCAACATGTATAAAGCCCTGTCGCTGGTCAATCTCGCCGATCTCGACAGAAACCTGATGCTGGGATTTCAGCGCGACGGTAACTTCCTCACCGCCGAGGCCATGACCAGGAACATCCTTGCGTTGAGCAATATGGACAGGGATCTCCCGCCCATGCTCTGGCCGGATTGTGGCCTGGCCGATCCCTTCTCCCATCTGAACGAACAGCAGTTGGACAACCTCGCTCGTTCAGGCCTTGACGTACTCGAAACAGCTTCGCTGGCCCCAAGAGTAAAGCAGATTACGCACGAAGACGGCTCCATGCGTTGGTCCGTCATCTGTTACGGCTCCTCGATTGAGGAGTTGCTGGCGCGATTCGCTGTGGAGGCAGGGCTGGATATTACATGGAGTGGCGGCAATGAGCAGAGAAACGATCCGAATCATCTGTCCGTAAAACAAAGGCCGCTTACGCTCTACCTGCCGGCCGCCACCGCTCAGCAGGTGATCACGATAGCAGCCGGCCATGCAGGCCTGGTCGCCCGTATTGAAGACCGAAGCACCGTCGCCATTGGCAATCCGCAGGCATATACTTCACTAACCGATCACCTTAACGAGCTCGCCGAACACACAATATCGCTCTGGCAGCGATTCCTCCTCGGCTTCCACGGAGATGAACGCTCCGAAAACGTCCACCTTATCCTCGGCCTGCTGCAAGACCTCCAGGACCGGCCAGCCGAAGCCCTCGCAGAATATAAACTCGTCGCCAATCGCTTCTCCAATTCCCCGCTCGCCCCGTACGCTTTGCTCTACTCCAGCAAGATCAAAGCCAACTTGCGAGACTACATCGGCGCACGCCGCTACCTTCAGCAACTGGTGGAGCAATATCCCGACAGCCAGATCACGGACCGCTCATATATGACCCTGGCCGACATGACCCTTCAGGCCGGACTGCTCGATGAAGCCGCCAAGGCGTTTTCCAGGGTGTACAGCCTCACGCTCTCTGATCGTTCCCGAATCGACGCTGCTCTCGGTGCGGGAAAATGCTACTACCGCATGAGCGATCATGAATCTGCCATACGATGGTTGATGAGATACATCGAGGGCGCCAAACATGCGGATTCTGAAGAACTGTGGATTGTCTACTACATGATCGGCAAGAGCCATCTGGCTCAGGGCCGTTCCCGTCAGGCCTGCCAAGCGTTTCAGTATGCACTCCAGGGCAAGCTGTCGAGAGAGCAGTACATCGAAACGATCTCCGCCCTCGTGGACAGCCACATGGAGCAGGAGCGATACATCGAAGCGTTGAGCATTCTGGAAGACATGAAGGTCCGCCGTTTTTCGCAAAAGGATTCCGTCAAAATCACGCTGCTCAAAAGCAAGGTCCTTCGGGCCATGGGCTTGTTTGAAAATGCCATCGCAACGCTCGGCGATAAGGCCGAATACACGCTGGACTCAACGCTCACCGCGCAGATCGCACTGGAAATCGCCAATTGCCATATCGACCAGCAGAACTGGCCTCAGGCGGAACAGACGCTCAGCGACATATTGGTGAGCGTTGAAGCCGGCCCTCTGGCCGATCGGGCGAGTATCGCCCTGGCACGCGTATGCCTCAAACTCCGCCGAGAATCTCAAACGATCCGGATATGCCGCCGCCTGCTCGATGGAAACCTCGACGACCCGGACAGCAGCACCGTGCTGAAACTGCTCGCTCAGGCCTACCGCCAACAGCAGGATTTTGAGCGGGCCGCGCTCGCTCTGCTGGGCAAATGGAAACAAGACGACGATAACGCATCGAATCTGTAGACCCATGAATCGGCACCACGAAAACAGAAAACTCGTTCACTGCAACGGCTCCCTGACAGTCGCTCTGCTTGTCCTGGGGCTATGTATGCCCCTCCGTCCCGCCATCTGGGCCGCCTCGCACCCCGATTCCGACCGAACCTCCCGTCCGGCCGACCCGAACAGCCCCGAAACCACCGGTTCTCCCGCGTCTCCCGATACAAACGACGACGCCCAGGTCAAGCTGCACAGAGCGGCAAAAGGCTATTCGAGCGAAGCCGGCCGTAAGCTCTGGCAGGCGAGGATCGGCACCACCCCCGTCCGCAAAAGCGAAGCCCGTGCCAACCTCCTGCAGATGATCGCACAAATCCGCAGCATGAAGCTCGACGCACCGCAGCGATTCACGCGCAATCGCGGGCAGGAACCCAACGAACCGGCGCCCAATGCCGTCGAACCAAACGAACCTGACGCGGCCCCTGCCGAGCCCCACGATCAAACCAGGATAGCTGACAGCAACCACCCGCCGGCAACGGATACCCTGAAGGCTGTTGACGAAAAGTCAAAGATGCGTATAGAGCTTGCCCCGGATGTGCAAATGGCCGATCCGTTCGAACTGGGCCAGGTGCTCTACGTCAGCGGCCGTTTCGATCAGGCCGCAATTGCCTACCAGCGGGCCTTGACGCAAATGGACGCAAACGATGTCGAAGTCGCCGAGAAACGCGCGTGGACTCTGATGCAAATGGGCAACTGTCTGCGCGCCAGTGCACCGGACAATGCAGCTCCGTATTACAGGCGGCTGATTAACGACCACCCCGATTCCCGATGGACGCCCGTCGCAAAGGCAATGCTCGACCTTCTCGCCTGGTACTCCAGCGATAAGCCCGACGAGCTGCTCAAGAGTATTGAAACAACGACCGAAAAGATCTCCGCTCCGGTCGCAAATGTGGCACCCATAATAGAGGAAGACACAGCAAAGTGATGAACAACGAGGCAGACATCGCAGCCAATCACGAAAACAGGATCGCCAACGTGCTCATCGTGGACGAGGACCCGGGTGTGACCCGGTTCATACTCGAAATACTCGCCCGAAAAGGCATCCGAGGCATACTGGCAGACAGCGAAGAGACAGCCGTTACCCTGCTCCAGAAACACCCGTGCGATCTTGTCCTGACCGATCAGGCCGTGCGGCAGCGCCCGACTGCAAACAGCGATCCCCAGGGTAGCATCCGGCTGCTCGCCAGAATACGGCGAATCGCACCGGAAACTGCAGTCGTCGTCATGGTCGCTGCCTCGATGAGCGGCCGGAAAGCCGAGAATCTCGTCGAACAAAGCGTCGCCGCCGTAAAAGCCGGCTTCCATGATTTCCTGCTCAAGCCGCTGCAGGCCGAAAAAATCTCCGCCCTTTTGGACGCGCTTCTGCCGGGTCACGATGTGAACGTGTGCGACTCTGCCGAACAGGGAATCAGCACCATCTATCGAATCGTGGGCGGCAGTGAGAGAATCAGGCAAACCGTCAGGCTTGCTCGCAAAGTCGCGCCGACGGCCGTCCCCGTCCTGATCGCCGGCGAGAGCGGAACGGGCAAGGAACTCGTCGCCTGCCTCATCCACCACAACAGCAAACGAGCTCGCGGGCCCTACGTCCGCGTCAATTGCGCCGCACTGACCGATTCGCTTCTCGAGAGCGAACTTTTCGGCCACGAAAAAGGCGCATTTACCGGCGCCTACACGCAGCGCAAAGGACGCTTCGAAATGGCCCACGGCGGCACCCTGCTCCTCGATGAAATCAGCGAAACGCCGCTCCACTTCCAGGCGAAACTCCTTCGCGTTCTCGAGCAACAGGATTTCGAGCGAGTCGGCGGCAACGATAACGTTCGGGTGGATGTCCGGGTCATAAGCACCACCAACCGCGACCTGCTGCAGGAAGTGGCCGACGGCAACTTCCGCCGAGATCTCTACTATCGCCTCTGCGGGGTCAGACTCGAAATCCCGCCGCTTCGCGAACGCCCGGAAGACCTGCCGGACCTCGTATGGCACTTCGTCAATATCCACGCTTCCGACGCCGCCAGACGCATCCAAAAACTCGATTCGGCCATGCTTGAGATGTTTGCGAAATACTCATGGCCCGGCAATATTCGCCAGCTCAGAAACGTAGTCAGAACCTCGCTGATTCTCGGACAGGGCGAAACGCTGTCGCTGGCCGATGTTTCATGGTTGTTCGACGAACTTGAAACGCGCCCGCAGGAAGAGACCGCGGTCAATTCGATCTGTCAGGAACCATCCGGACTCGGGGGCGTGCCTCTGGTCGAACTCGAGCGAATCGCAATCCTCGACACATTGCGCCAAACAGAGGGAAACAAAACGCAGGCCGCCAGGGCGCTGGGCATCAGCGACCGCACCTTGCGCGACAAAATACGGCGATACAGGGAACAGGGTGCACTGCAGCCTGCATGAGCGGCAGACGCACTGTCACAGTAAAGGGCTAAGATGGCAAAGGAAAAACAGAAGCAGGAACAAAAACAGGATGCTGAACCGCAGAAGAATCCCTCCGGGAAGACAGCGATTCTGCAATGGGCCGTCCTTGGCGTTGTCGTCATGGCGTGCGCCGCATCGGGTGTCATGCTGGGCAAATTATTCGCCGGTTCCAGAACCCCCGAATCGCAAACGCAAAACGGCAACGAACAAGAACCTCCACTCGACCTCGCAGGAGAGAACGAACAAGCGGACCGCGACGATGTCTGGTATCATAACCTCCAGCCCATCGTCGCCAACCTGAACGAGCCCAAAGTAACGCGCTACGCCCGCGTCACCCTGACGCTCGCCATCAGCAAGGAAATGGATGAGGAAAAGGGTGTGGCCTTTCTGGAGGTCAAAAAGCCCTACATCACAAACTGGCTCACCATCTATCTCGCAAGCCAGCAGGTAGACGATATTCGGGGCGATAAGAACCTCAAGCGCATCCAAATGGAACTCGCCAACCTGCTCAACGAGAAGCTCTTCCCGGAAACGCAGCAATACATCGACCGCGTGTTGATACAGGAATTCGCCGTACAATGACAGCAATCTCCGCAGACAATCTTAGCAGGGACAAGGTCCGGCAACTGCTGAACGCCGTCGGGTCCGCTCCGACTCCACAGGTCGATCAAACCGAAGCGATCGAGTACGACTGGACCCGGCCGCACGTCTTCACCACAAACCAAACGGCCAGACTCGAGGCGTTCGTCACCAGAGTTGCCGCCAATGCCGCACGACGATTCACCGAACTGTGCCGAAGCAGCTTCGATGTATCGGTCTCCGGCATTACCGAACATTTTGCCGCGGATTTCACCGGCCCGACGGCCGCCCAACACGATGATTACCACCTCGTATTCGCTGGAACCGACCAGAATGTGTGTGGTTTCGTCGGCATACCGCTGCAAAGCGCAATGGCCTGGGCCGCGCAGTTGCTCGGCGATTCCGACCTGGGCTCTGATTCGGACAGGCAACTTTCAGAACTCGAGGAATCCCTGCTCTCCGACGCTGCGATCGCATTCGTCGAGGCCTTCAATGAATCATTCGAGGATCGCGACTTCCAGGCTACCACTAGAATCACCCGCGGCCCGGCCGAATTGCCGTTCGAGGACATCGACGAACTCTGCAAGATCGAAATCGAAGTCAAAAAGACAGGATCGGATACGCCGTCCAATGCGTATCTCATCGTGCGATGTCGTCAATTGGCGAGCGGTCTCGGGTTCGAGTCCGGCCCGCCCCGGAACGTAACCGCAGAGGAAACTTCCAATGCGATTCTCGAACACGTCCTCGACATGCCTGTCTGCGTATCGACACTATTGGCATCCGCCACAATGAAACTGCGGCAGACAATGAGTCTCGAGCCCGATGATGTCTTATTGCTCAACAAGAGAATAGATCGGCCGATTGATGTGATCGTCGGCGGACTGAGAATCATGCAGGGCTGGCCCGCAAGATCAGGCAAGCAGTACGCTGTGGTTATAACAGATGAACAACGTTAACCCCACGTCGAACCGAGTGAAGGATAAGCAATATGGCAGAAACAGCCGAAGCGGTTGAAGCAAAACAACAAGACGCCGTCGACGGCGATGCGGCGGCCAAAACCAAAGTCCAACAGGCAGAGTTCTCCGAGGCGGGCGAAGGTTCGCCCACCACAGGCGCCGGCAGCATCGATCTTCTGCTCGATATGGATGTGCCGGTCACCGCCTCCATCGGCCGGGCAGAAATACCGATCAGACAACTGCTGCAACTCGGCCCGGGATCGGTGCTCAAACTCGAAAAACACATTGACGAACCCGCCGACCTCTACCTCAAAGGCGCCAGATTCGCCAGAGGAAACGTCGTCGTCGTCGATAATCGATTCGCCGTCAGAATCCAGGAAATAGTCGGCAGCACGCCCGCGGCCGAGCCGGCACAGTAAGGACAACGTATCCGCATAAGCGTAAATAAGGATCGCAATGCAACCTGCAGATAGAACAGATGCTCCGCTCCTGACCTCGCCCCGAACACCGTTCGATGCGCACAGCAACCTCCTGCTGGCCGTGGGCTTGATCACGATCCTCGCGACATTGCTGATCCCCCTGCCCACCATAATCCTCGATATGCTCCTCGCTTGCAGCATATCGCTCGCGGTGGCCGTCCTGATCGTAACACTCGCCTCCCGAGAGGCCCTGGAACTATCCACCTTTCCTTCTCTGCTGTTGTTCGTGACCCTTTTCCGCCTGTCGCTCAACGTCGCCTCGACCCGCCTGATATTGCTCCAGGGCGACGCCGGAAAGATCATCCAGACCTTCGGCCACTTCGTCGCCGGCGGAAGCTTTGTCGTCGGTATTGTTATCTTCCTCATCCTCGTCGTCATACAATTCATCGTTATCACAAAGGGTGCCGAACGAATCAGCGAAGTGTCCGCCCGCTTTACTCTCGATGCCATGCCCGGAAAACAGATGGCCATCGACGCCGATCTCAACGCAGGCGTAATAACCGAAGCACAGGCCAACTCCCGCCGAAAAAAGATCGTCAAGGAAAGCGAGTTCTATGGTGCCATGGACGGTGCCAGCAAGTTCATTCGCGGTGACGCCAAGGCCGGCATTATTATCACCGCAATAAACCTCGTCGGCGGCATCGCTATGGGATACTCTGACGGCCTCAGTGTTAGAGAAGCTGTCAGGACGTACTCCATCCTGTCTATTGGCGACGGCCTGGTAAGCCAGATACCGTCCATGATCATATCGATCAGTTCAGGATTCCTCGTCACAAAGATATCGTCCAAACACAGTGTCGGCCAGGACCTCGGCAAGCAGTTTCTCCATTCGAGCGAACCGCTCACAATCGCTTCATTTGTAATCGGCGCACTGGCCCTCGTTCCCGGGCTGCCTTCGGTCCCATTTCTCATGCTGGCGGCGGGAACGGCTCTGACAAGCCGCCTCGTCCACAAATCTCGAAAGGAATACGAGCAGAGTGTCCAGGCTACCGCAACCAGCAAGCCGGAAAAGCAGCCCGTCGAGGAATTGCTCGACACCGACCGCATATCAATACAGGTGGGCGTACGGCTCATCAGCATGGTCGATCCGCGCAAAGATGCGTCTATATTCGACCGAATAGGAGCGCTGCGCCGCAAGTTCGCCCAGGAACTCGGCCTCGTGATGCCGCTGGTGCGTCTGCGCGACAATATCAATCTTGAGCCCACCACGTATGAAATCCGCCTGGCCGACCATCCAATTGCCCGCGGCCAGTTGGAGCCGAATATGTTCCTCGCGATGGACGCCGGCAGCGTGCAGGAAAAAGTCGGTGGGATTGAAACAGCCGAACCGGTCTACGGCCTGCCGGCCCTCTGGGTCTCCTCTGCCGACAAGGAAAAGGCGGAAATGGCAGGGTACACGGTGATCGATCCGGAATCCGTATTCATCACGCATTTGTCCGAAACACTCAAGAAACACGCCCATGAACTGCTGACCCGAGAGGATGTTCAGCAACTTGTCGACAGACTCCGCAAGACACAGCCGTCGCTCGTCGGAGACGTCGTCGGAGAGCAGATTTCCGTAGGCGTGCTCCAGCGAGTCCTCAGAAATCTGCTTGCCGATGGCATACCGATTCGCGACCTCACCAGCATACTCGAATCCATGGGAGAAACCGCTTCCAGGACAAAGAACCCGGACATCCTAAGCGAAGTCGTTCGCAAGTCGTTGCGTAGAACGATCACCGAAATATACACCGGACCGGACGGCAAGGTGTCGGCTATCACCATCGAGCCCGCACTCGAGCACCAGATGACATCGAGCCTTCGCCAGGAAGCAGACAATATCGACCTCTCGCTGCCCGCCGACGTAGCCATGGGCCTCAGTCAGAAGATCGCTACGGCGTGGAAAGATGCAATGGACAAGGGAATCGAGCAAATTGTCCTGCTCTGCGACTCCAGACTTCGCGGCTCGTTGGCCGCCATGCTGGCTCGCACCATACCGCCGTTGCACGTCGTCGCCTACGATGAGATCGAACTGGGAACGGACATCGAATCGATCTGCGTGATTTCTCTCGAACAGGATCCGGAGGGCGACGCCGCGGCCGAAACCGCTGAGCTGATGGGAGCGACCCGACAATGATACGAGAAATGAGATGCCGTCGGATACAAAGGGCCTGTGAAAGATGCCGTTAAGTCCTCGACAAATTGGAACCAGTCTTGCCGTGGCGTTCTTCTTCGGCGTCAGCTTCATCGGCTGGGCGGACAATCTCGCGCCGTTCACTTGCTGCAAGCGAGCGTTGATTGCCGCCGCAGTCGGCTACATTGCCGGCTCCCTCGCAGTCAGAGCCGTCAATGCCATTCTGATCAGTGCGCTGGTAGACAGGCAGTTGAGCCACCAGAGGGAAAGGAATCGTGACGACGCGGAACAATAACACAGCACCCTGCAATCTCGTTGAGCAATGCGATACGCACAGGCAGACCGCAGCCAGGCGGGCCTATGCGGATCAAAGGCATTCGCCCGTCGATAATGCGCAGATCACCGAGCTTCTGCCCATGGTGCCGAGGATTGTGCAGCGCGTTGTGACCTATTGCCGGCCTCCTCTCTCGTACGATGATTTGATCTCCGCCGGCACCGTAGGCCTTGTCAAGGCCGCACGTGATTACGATCCGTCGCACCAGGCGGAATTCAAGACCTACGCATACATCCGAATACGAGGCGCCGTGCTCGATGAACTGCGCAGATGGTCGTTCGTACCGGCCGGCGTGGACAAGCAGATTCGCCGGGCCGCACAGGCAAGCCTGGAGATGGCCGAGCAAACCGGTGCGCCGCCCACCGATGAAGCACTCGCCGAGAAACTCGGTATATCGATCGAGCGACTCTACACCGTCTATGAAAGCGCCCGCGCAAAACACTTCGTCTCCATCGACCAGCCCGGCGACGATACCCTCCCCCTGGGAAACCTGCTGCCTGCCGGCGATGCCACGAATCCTCACGACCACCTCGAAAAAAGCGAAATGATCGAAAGACTCGCCGAGGCCATCAGCCAGTTGAACCAGCGCCAACGGCAGATCATTCTGCTCTATTATCAACAGCAGCTCACGATGAAAGAGATAGCCGAAATATTTGATATTACCGAACCCCGTGTCAGCCAATTGCATGCAAGTGCGCTAATGCACTTGTCTGCCAGAATGGGGAGCCAGAGCGATGCCAAGTGACGATTACAACATCATCAAACCCGTTGAGAACCTGCAGAACGTAACAGGCCTCAAACCCGTCCAGCACAATCAGGATGGCAAACGAAAGCCCGATGATCGTCGCAGACAAGGCCGGGACGAAGATGACGTGCCGCAGGAAGACCAGATGCCGGAGCAGAATCCCGACCTGCAGTCCTCCACGCCGGATGACGATCATTCGATCGACTACTGCGCCTGACGATAAGACTTCGTGAATACTTGCCGGACAGGAATTGACTATGGATGTCGAAGCAGCAACAGTGATCAGACGCGATGAAACCTGTAATGACGGCGTGTGCGCCCTGCCCGTTGGATCGACGCCCGCAAACGCCCCGTCCGCGCAGGCGCCGCCCGTAACCGCTCCGCAGGTTCGTATTGCCGAAAAGCAGCAATCCTGTGCGGTCCTCGAAGTCACCTGCTCGTGTGGAAGAAAATCATACATAAAATGCGAATATGCCTGAGCATACTCGGCAACGGATAACACAACTTATTGGGAGCCAGTACAAATGAAGAAGAACGTCAGTCTCAGATATGCCGCAGTGGCCTGCCTTCTCGCGTCGCTGCTGCTCGGCTGTCAGGAAGCCCAGACAAAAATCGAAAACCCGTTCGATTCTAAACCGCAACCAACCGTCCTGACCAGAAAGGACGTCTCCAAATCGCGATTTGAGGAGACCGCCGCACAAGGCCCCAGCGCCGTCGAGTCCGCTATCGAACTGTCCAAGAAATACAGCGCGCTGCTCGAAGATCTCGACAAGCTTCGCCAGGAAAACCAGCGTCTGATGGCCGAGAATACAAGCCTTAAGGAACGCGTCGGCCCGTGCGAGACCCAATTAACTCAAACCCAGAAGGAATTAACCGAAGCGAACGACCTGCTAATCGAAATGCGAATCGAATTGAACAACTGGAAGACCAATGTGCTCGGCTTTCGTGACGAGATACGACAGGCCGACCAGGCTCAACTCGAAGCCCTGTTGAAGATACTCCGAGTTCTCGGAGGCGAAATCGAAGACCAGCCCGATAGCGCCGAGGCAATCGCCCCGAACACCCCGGCCCAGGCCACCTCCGCTGATCCCGCAGGCCCGACACAAGACGAGGACAACACCAATGGCTAACGTCTATACGCCCCGGCTCACATCTGCTCGCCTCGCCGTACTCGTCCTCACGGCAGCCGTAATCCTAAACTTCGCCGGATGCTCTGCAAACCGGGGCGGACCAGCCGCGGCCGAATACTACTATCTCAATCCCCACAAAGACCTCACGGCCGCCGGCCGGGTTGCCGTCGTCGAACTCGACAACGACTCGATGTACCCGCAGATCTCGACCGAAATGACCGAGGCGCTCTTCCAGTCCGTTCAAAAACGGCAACTCTTCGGCATCTCCATCGTCCGCCAAAACGACCCGGCGTACAGGCGTCTGCAACTCGCTGCCGGCCCGCCCTACTCCCTCGAGCAACTCGCCAGCATGCGCCAGGAACTTGGCTGCAACGCCATCCTCGTCGGAACCGTTACCACATATCAACCGTACCCCCATATGAGCATCGGCCTCGAACTCCGCCTGCTCGATCTCGCCGATGGGCAATTGCTCTGGGCACTCGACCAGATATGGGATACGACCGATAAAGCCACAGAACACCGGATAACCAGCTATTACAACGCGCAAATGCGCTCCAGCACCGCCGGACTGCGAGAACAACTGGTCTCCGTCAGTTCGCTCCGATTTGTGAAATTCGTGGCCTATGAAATCGCCGAAACCCTGCAATCACAGCAATAGAAGCTGGTTAGACCGCCATCTCTCGGCAACAGCGCGCACGAACTTTAGAAAAAAACGGGATTTTCTCATATCACTATAAAGTAATCCTCAATTCGTGCGAAAAGAACTATGAAAGCAACAGAACTTTCATGGCATAGCACTATGATAGACAAGATAGGCACAAACCAGATTCGCGACATGGTCGAGCAATCCGCCGCCAGGCAAACCGACTCGGCAAAACTGCCGCCGGAGATTCAGGCCGACGCCACTCTTAACGTGGATTTCGCCGCACTCATGGCCAAAGCCGCCCAGGTCCCTGAATCGGATCCCGCTACGATCGAGAGAGCGAAGGAGTTGATGCTCTCAGGAGAACTCGAAAAGCCGGAGAACTTCCTCGCCGCAGCAAAGAACATAATCGATTTGGGCATTTAGGAGCATACAAACCACCCCTACATGAGCAAAACAGCAGACCACGGACGGTCACGATTGCTGAAAAACAAAAGGAATTGATACTCGGCGAGGATTTGACGAAGTCTGGCCCCCACCAGCTATCCCCACCTCGCCGTTTTTTTTTGCTTTAATTGCCTCTGCCGGCCCCTACAATAGACGCCAATCAAGCAACATGGGATACTGGCAGACCATATCGGGTAAATTCAGGCAACTCTGGAAGTACTATCTGCTCCAGAGCCTGCTGGCCGTCTTCGCAGTCGCCCTGATCGTCCTCGTTCTCGGCAAAGAGAAGATGGTGCTCATCAGCGCCATCGGATCCACATGTTTCGTCGTTTTCGCAATGCCCAAAAGCGTCGCCGCCCAGACCCCCAATGTCATCGGCGGCCATCTCGTCGGCGTCCTCTCGGGTGCCCTCTTCTTCCTTGTCCCGCTCGACCCCGCTATCGAGTATCCGTTCGTTGTCGGACTGGCCTGCTTCCTGATGGTCGCTCTCGACTTCGAACATCCACCCGCCGCCGGAACCGCTCTCGCAGTCGCCATCCACGAGGTCACCTTCGACGCCTTCCTCACCACCATGGTCAGCGCAATAATAGTAACCCAGTGCAGATACTATCTCCGCCATTACCTCAAAGACCTGGTCTAAAGAAATGAAATCGGCAGAATCACGCCATGCAGTCCATATTCACGCCCGCTTGCTGCGTGTACGACACCACCCGCAGACCCTTCGCTGACATCGAGTACAGAATAAGCTCAGGCTCACTCGAACGCCCCCCCGCCGCGTGCGGCACAGATCGAAACTGCCACGCATCCGCCCCGGACACCGCATCGTCCGCACGCACAACGCGCGCATCAAAACGGGCAGATTTCACGACTCTGCATGACACCCTCTTGACCGATGGATCGCACCTCACCATGACTCTATGATACGCAATTACCGCCGGCCGATCAAATGTCACCGGCCTTGACCGGTCGCCCGCTCGCTCGCATCCGCGATCCGAAAAACACGGCGCATGATATTATCGGAACCAAGCCGCACATTTTTTTTGCTGCGATCGCGCCTGTATCTGATGTAATATGGACCAATCTCAGGCAGGTGATCTGATGCTTACAGAGGTGCCGTTGCAATGCAGATGATCGTGAAATGTCCGAAGTGTGCCGCCCAGGTTTCGCTCGATGCGAATGCCGCAGACAGACGTGTGCGCTGCCCGCGCTGCAATCGCCTGCTCAAAGTCCCGAAAATGGAAGATCTCGCCAGGGCCACGCAGGTCCTGCAACAGGCCAAAGGCACAATCTACGTCGATGAAAACGGCCGCATCTACGGCTAAATGGCTCCCTGCCGGTCTGCCTCGACCCTGCGCCGACTAAACGCGGGCCGCTTGCGGCTCGACCTTCAACTCGCTTGCCGCCACCAGCATCCCAAAGAACCGCTCCACCATCTCCCGCGCCGGCCACGTCCGCTCCCTGCGCTCGATATTGTCCTCCGCCCACGCCAGTGCAAAGGGCAGCATGATTGACTCCATCTCCATCCCCTCCATCTCCGCCGCCCAGTCCGCCAGCACCTCCAGCACACTCACGGGCATCACAGCCACTTCCGGATCCGCTTCCGCCCCCCCCGCACACCACGCCGCAGGACTCGTCACCAGATGCTCCCGGCACGCAATCGGCCGCAAATCATAACATGTGCACACATCCTGCTTCAGAAACGGACACACCAACCCGAATTCCGCATACCACTGGCTGATTGCACGTCCCACCGTCTCGTTGTTCGCCTCCGATAGAGACTCGCTAACGCCGTCGTCTGGCAATCGCTCCAGAATCGCTTGTCCCGCCGTCGCACTCCATCGCAATGCCGACTCGCGCTGCCCCGCCTCCATCGCAAACACCTCTTCTCGCAAACGAAACACGCCCGGTACCGATAACGGCACAAGATAGCTGCAGCAACCCGAGCACCCCTTGCGGCAGGTTACGTTCTCGCCCGACCGCTGCACCTCGCGATCGACCACCTCCCCCACAGCCTCGGCCGCCGCCCGCGCAACAGGTAAAATGTCCGATAACCGCCCGCGACGGCCATCAATCTGAGCCGATATGCACACCTCCTCGCCGCAAATACGCAGTCGCGCTTCCACTCGCTCGCCGCAGGATGAACTATCGCACGTATTCGATACCTTTATCGGGGATACACCACGGGTCACAGACCACTCCTCCTGTAGAGTGCAACAAACCAAGAAGGTCAAATCCAATCCGTTTGGCCCGTCTCGAACGGACAATCCTTCTCAAGGTGCATATCGACCGCATACCCCCGCGACTTAATCACCCCGTGACGCCGCTACCCGTTGATGCAACCGCGCCGCCAAATGTATCGAACTCTCTGGCTGATGCGAGTTCTCCATTGCGGATTCAAGAATCTTCAAGCCTGTTCCACCGCCAATCGCCACAGCCCGTTTCCGACTTTTGACCTCCGCCCGCTCTGCTGCTGAACAACAAACCGCTCGACGTTCATCCGCACAAACTGCTCCCGCCGCTTGAGCATATAAGCGTTCAGTTCCTCCTTCGGCCCATACATCTGCTCGTGTGCTTCCTCATAGCTTCGCCGTATCGCGTCCCGGTCTTTCGCCGCAACCTTCATCGTCGCGTAGTACGTAATATCAATACTCTCAGGCGCTTCCTTCCAAACCGCAGCAACCAGCTTCTCCGCCTGGCCGCGCGTCATTGCCCCCGTCGCCGATTCTGTACCGCCCGCATATACAACGATCAGACCAATAATGATGACCCTTCTCATTATCTCACCGTTCCCTTTTCCATCTCATTTTCTCACCGCACCGTCGATTCGCCTGCATACACCCGCCCGTCTTTCTGCACTTGCTTCCGCAAAGCCGTTCCTCTTCAGCAATCGTCCCATCGCAAAGTCCCCTCTCGCAGCCTCTCACTGCAGTGAATCTATACGCACAAGCCGGTTGCCCTCGTCTAATCCGTAGCGGTTCTCACACATTCGAACCGAAGTCTCTCCTGCATCGCAACCCAATCGCCAGTTCGACGACTGCGGGAAATCCAACTCCCGTGCATATAGAATACCGCTGAAATCTGCCGCTGGCGAGGAAAAAGAAGTCAGTTCAAAGTGAATGAATCTGCCGCAGCATCAAGAGATTTTCGCCTCCCTCGACTGCCCGCGAAGCGGCATAACATGCAGGGATTTTCTCGCTGTATCGCCCGTATATGGCCGGACACCAAACTGTCGCGCCGCGCAACCCGCCGCTAATTCAGACAGAGCGTCCCGGCATACTGGATCTTCGGCTCAGCCGGACACTCGAAGCACGACTCGATCAGATCGTCTATGTGCGCCACCGCGACGCATATCGACGTATCCGCCGCACCGTAATAGAGCTTGACCTCGCCATCGTCCTCCACGATCGCACCGCTTGCGAACACCACGTTGCCCACGTCGCCGACCCGCTCGTATTCTTCCCGCGGCGACAGCACCGGCCCCAGACACCGCCCGATCACCCTCGACGGTTCCGCCAAATCGAGCATCACCGTCCCCGCCTTATAGATCGGCCCGGCCGAAGTCATCTTGAACCCGTGGTAAATCTCCAGCCATCCATGCTCGGTCCGAATCGGAGGCACCGACGCCCCGATCCGAAACGAATCCCAGTACCGCGGCCGAGGCGAGAACACCAACTCGCTCCGTCCCCAGTTGATCAGATCGGGCGAATACGAAATCCATACGCAGCCGATCCCGTTCCCCATCGGCCGGTCCAGCCGCGCGTATGCCCCGTCGATCTTCTCCGGAAACAGAACCCCGTCCTTGTTTCCGGGCCCCGAAACCACCGCCAACCGGTCGAAATGCTCGAAGTCGTCCGTCCGCGCCAGCGCAATCCGGTGCCCGTAACCCGAAACCACCGTATAGAAGATGTAATAGTGCCCGTCGATCTCCGTTACCCGCGGGTCTTCCAGTCCGTTCTCCTCCCACACCCTGAAAGGTCCCTCCGTCGCAGGCACCATGCACGGCTGATCGTCCACGCAGAACTGCAGGCCGTCCCGACTCCGCGCCAGACAGAAGAACGACGACCCCTGCTGACCCTCCACCCGCAACAGCAGAAGATACTCGTCGCCGAACTTGATCGGCGTACCATTGAATACCGTATTGCACTGAAAAGGAATGTCCCGATACGTGATGATCGGATTGCGATGCCATCGCTGCATCAGGTCTCGATTCTGCTTCTTCACCATATCCTTATACACCCCGTCGTTAGCTCGAAAGACACAGCCCCACAACGTCCCGCAGCGAGCACGTCGCCAGGCACACGCAACTATCGGACGCTCCGTAGTAGATCCTCAGTTCGTCATCATTCTCCAGAAGCGCGCCGCATGAAAAAACGAGATTTCCCACGTCGCCCACGCGCTCGTACCGCTCTCGCGGCGAAAGAACCGGAATGTTCGACCGGCCGAGCACGTGCGACGGATCGTCCCGATCCAGAATCGCCGCACCCAGACGAATCAAAGGCCCCGCGCTCGTGTCCTTCTCCCCGTAGTAAACGATCAGCCAGCCCTCCTCGATCTCGATCGGCGGGCCGCCCGCTCCTACACGATTCGAATCCCAGCAACCGCCGCGCGGCGTCAAGGCTACCGTCGAGTTGCCCCAGTGAACCAGATCCTCGCTGTACGTGATCCAGATGCTGCCCCCGTCCGAAGGCCGCTCGAGAATCGCATATCGTCCCTCGATTCGTCGGGGAAACAAGGCCGCACTCTTCGTGTCGGGCTGCGAGATCAGATGCAATTGATCGACCCGCTCGAAATCTTCCGTGCGAGCCAGGCCGACACGCTTGCCGTTCTCCGACTCCGCCAGGTACGTAATGTAGTACGTCCCATCGATCTGAGTTATCCTTGGATCGCGAATGCCGAAGGTCTCATAACGTGCAAAAGGCCCATGCTCACACGCCGCAATAAATGGCTGGGGTTCAACCGAAAAATCATAGCCGTCGACGCCGCGCGCCAGATAGACACTTCCGCGTCCCTCCAGCGTCTCAACCGTAATTAACAACAAATGCTCGTGCCCGAACCGCACCACCCCGGCATTCCACACATCGCTGCACTCCGGCGGCATATCATCGATCGAGATCAACGGATTGCCATCGAAACGCACCGCTACGTCACGACTCGGACTAATCATCGCAGGGTACATCATGGACGCTCTTTCGAAATCGCTTCTTTGTCGGTGTTCTCTGTGGTATTCTCTTTCGCTTGCTTCGTCGCCTTTTTCGGTTCCCGGACAGGCACAACCACCTTAATACCCAATGCCTGCTCGATCCTGCCAATTCGCACCGATAAATCGTTGAGCTTGGCGTCCATCGAATCCAGCTTGTGCAGCACATCCCGGATATCCCCGCTCACCCCGACGAGCTGTCGCTCGCTCAACGCCATATACCGACTCATCATCCGCTCGTACGCATCGATCGCGCGCGCCGCATCCGTCCGATGCTCGGGCAGACGGATTTCAGGCTCTATCTCATAGCGATGGTCCCCCGCGTACAGTATCGTGCAGAACAGAATGAACACAGAAAGTACCGCGCATCCGACTAAACCGAATCGTTTGAATCTGTCGCGCATGAATGGCCTCCTTGTTGTGAATGAACTGACTTGTCCTTTATCGGCAATATCGGCGAAAATGTTGTCCCGATTGTCAAAGATAGTGACGAATTTGACATTGTGCAGATTACCTGCAACTCCCACTTCATCGATGTCGGCTTCGCCGCTTGGCGCGTTCCATCCAGTCGTCCAGGGAAAGAAATTCCTCAACCTCTCCGAACGTCCGATCCACCTCGCGCACGAGTTCCTCGATGCCGGACAAATCCCCGGCCCGCCCCGCCGCTTCGAGATGCTTCGCCGCTTCCGATAAACACTCCGCTCCCAGGTTCGCCGCCGCACCTTTCAGCGCATGCGCGTGCGTGCGAATTCCCTGCGCATCCTTGTCACCGACCGCCGCGTGCAACATGGACAGTCGCTCGCGATTGTCATCGACATACACATCCACGACCTCGCGAATAATATCTTCGTCGCCCAAACGACCGATAAGCTGATCCCAGTCGATCACGGGCGTCTCTTGCTCATCGGTCCCGCTCAGACATCGTCCGACCACATCCAACAGGGCTTCCGGATCGATCGGCTTGCTCAGATATGCGTCGCACTCCGCAACATCACCTCGCTCCGAATCCGGATCCCTCAAACCGACGATAGCCGTTCGCACGCTTCGCTGCTTCCCAGCCTCCACCAGCGCGCTTGCGCCGCTTTCAAGCAGTGGCACATCCGCCAGAATCGCATCAAAAGCATGGTCGCTTAGTGCTCGCACAGCATGCTCGCAATTCGCAACCGCCGCTGTTTCCGCCCCCCACCGGCGCAACAACAGGCGAATCAGTGCCCGGTCTGTCGGGCTCGTCGCCACGATCAGAATATGCCCCGATAACTCTCCCGGTCGCAATCCGTCAGTCAGGCAGCCTGGCTCCGAAACCTGCATCGCTGTATTGGTCTTATGCTTGCACATCGTCCTGTCTTTCACCAGATGAACACGCTCATACCTCGACATACCGATAACGCGACTTGAATGGCCGCTCCGACAATTACCGCAGGCCGGTCAACCCGCACGTCCCTCCCCTGCCGCACTCAATACGCACAACCTCTCAAAAGCACCCGCCCCATATCCTTTCGCCCGCATCCATAACGTCTATGGATTGCCCAGCAACAGCCGTTTGCTCATGCTCTGATCAACCAATATCTGCACGCCCCCAAATGGGCCGAAAAAACACCCGCCCGCAACAGCCCCGCCTTAAGAGCCTGCCTCAATTGAACGAAATATAGAGAGCAGAAGACGCCGATGTCGGTGTCTCGCACAAAGTGAGAACATACAGATACGGGGGACTACCCATGGCTAAATCGCTTATGATCGTGGACGATTCAGCAACAATGCGCAAAATCATTATGCGGACCATTCGCATGTCGGGCATTGAGTTCGACTCCACCGAAGAAGCCGGCAACGGCGCCGAAGCCCTGGAGAAACTCAAGGCCAACCCGGTCGACGTCGTCCTCTGTGATATCAACATGCCCGAAATGAGCGGAACCGAACTGGTGAAGAAGGTCCGCGAGATCTCGGAATGTGACGACACCCGGATCATTATGGTTTCGACGGAGAGCTCGGACGACCTGATCCAGGGCGTGATGGCCGACGGTGCCAACGGTTTCATCACCAAGCCCTTTACACCCGAAAAATTCCAGGAAAAGCTCGCCCCGCTCGTGGCATGCTGACCGAATAGCCCCGGGAAGAACCAAAAAAGCAAGGGGAAGTTAGAATCATGATAGACCAGATTGCAATTAGTGATGTGTTGCTGGATGGAACGAAGGAAATCTTCGAGACGATGATCTTTATGGACCTCGAACCCGTGGAGGATCAGAACTGCGACATCGAGGGAGACTCCCTCCTCGGTTCGATCACTTTCACCGGTGATCTCGAAGGGTGCGTCTCGATCTGTTGCAGCACGAACTCGGCCGCAACGATCGCCGCCAACATGCTGGGCCTCGACGAGCCCGAGGAACTCTCGGAAGAAGAGGTCTGCGACGCCGTCGGCGAGGTGACCAACATGATCATGGGCAGCGTCAAAGCGCGCCTGGCCGACATCGCCGGCAATGTCGAGGTCTCCATTCCGTCCGTGGTAAGCGGACGCAGCCTCGAGAGCACGCTCGGCGAAAAGGCCAGCCGGACTTCTGTTATGGTCAGCCTCTCCGAGCAGCACATCGCTGAACTGTCCATGTTCTGGCGAAACCGCGCCAAGTAGCGAGCACAACAATGGCGACACCCCAAACCGACATCCCGTCGCGAGCAACCGAGCTTGCAGCCGACGCCATGGACACCTTCTGCGAAGATATCTCCGCGATGTTCGGCGTGGATATGGCGTGCACGCCGCAGGATCCGGCCGAGGCACATTTCGCGGACATCAAGCGGAAATACCGAAAGCTCGCCTGCGTCTATCAGGTGAAGGCCGACGGTGTCCTGGGCGGCCATTTCCCCCTGGCCTTCGACAAGGAAGGGCTCTTCACTCTCGCCGGCATCATTGTCATGCAGCCGGAACAGAGAATCGAGGAGAACCGGAAACGCGGCACCGCCAAGGAGGCGGAGGATATCGCCGACGCAATAGGCGAAGTCGGCAATATGCTCGTCGGCTCCTGGGACAGAATCTTCCGCGAAGGCCTCGAAGGACACAAGCACTTCGTCCAGTCCGGCACGTTCATCGGCGATCCGAGTCAGAATATCGCGAAAGCCTACGGCCTGCCGGAAGACGACGCCTTCCTGTACACGCCCTTCGAGATCACCGTCGGCTCGTATTCTGCTTTCAACTGTGCCGCTCTGCTGCCGAAGGCCTTGTTCGGCCAGGCGGAAGCCTCCGAAGGAGAACCTCCGGCACAGGACGCTCAAGAGCCCGATGCGCGGGAGGCCCCGGAAGCCGCTGAAGCGAGCGCGGATGCTCCGGCCGCCGAGCAACAGCCGGCCGACAACCAGGCCGAGACCGCCGAGCCTGAGTCCGCAGAGGCGCAAGCCGTGCAGCAGGCCGGCAAAGCCGAGGCCGCGGCGACCGAAGAAGCCGAACCGGCCGAGTCGCAGTCGGCCGCCGAATCCGCGACCGAATCAGCCGCATCCAAGGTCCCGGCCGAGGCGAAAGACACCAACGCATCGGCATCGCCGGACCGGCAGCAACCGGCCGAGGCTGCCGGTGAAACCGAGCAACAGGCTCCCGACGAGCAGCCGTCGCAGCCCGCCGCCGAGCAGAGGCCCATCTCCGAGACGATACAGAAGATGGCCGGTTCGCCGCCGTCGCTGCCGGGCGAACACCCCATGATGTCACTCAACGCACAGGTCGCCGAGGTCATGTGCAGGGACGTGCTCTGGGGCACTCCCGACGACACGGTCGAGCAGGCGCTTGCCCGGATGCAGCAGCACGACACCGGCTATATGCTCGTCGGCACCGACGGCAACATCGAAGGGATCGTCTCGAAATCCGATCTTGCCGCCGCAACGAGCGTATACCTGCGTCCTTCCTTCGCTCAGTGGCGCCGTCCGCTCGATGACGCCACCCTGCAGATCCGCATCAAGTGGGTCATGAGCAGACCGGTACGCACGGTCACGCCCGAGACGCCGCTGGCGACCGTCATGCAGAACATGTGCCAGTACGCCGGTCGGTGCCTTCCGGTTGTCAACGCCGAAGGCAAGACCGTCGGCTGCACGACCGTATTCGACATATTCAAGGCGCTGCTGGACGAGCACGCGGACAGCCCGACGGCGGGCAAACCCGCCCAGGCCCCGGCCATGATGTAGCGTCCTGCATTCGGCCGGCCTGGCTCCGATCAGCGGAGCCAGAAGCTGAAGTACAGGTAGAAGCCGACCACCAGCCCCAGCACCACGACCGAGCCGATCACGTCCCATTTATTCCAACTGGCCCGGTTCTCGTCGCGATTCTCTTGGGAAACGGTCGCATACGTCAGGCCGTCGATCTGCTCTTCCGGCGGTCTGGCAGTCACCAGCGACACCCCGACGATCACCACCACACTGATGCCCAGCAGCCAGGCCGATGCGAACAGGAAGTTGTACTCGCCGATAGCGACGAACCAGCCCGTATCCATCAGCGAGAGCGCCCAGCCGGGCGCTTCGGTTCCCATGGCAGCGGCTTTGTCGATTGCCGCCTGCGCCGAACCGGTCAGCGCCTGGATAACGAGCTTGCCCATGCCGGCGATGAATCCGACGATCAGCCCCATTACCGCACCGGCCCCGTTGATGCGCTTCCAGAACAGGCCGAGCAGGAAGACGGCCGTAATCGGCGGCGCCAGATAGCTCTGCACGCTCTGCAAATACTTATATAGACCGCCCTTGGAAATCAGGGGCATGATCGGTATCCACAGCAACCCCATCACAACCACCCCGCCGGTCGCCAGGCGCCCGATATGCACCAGGTACTTCTCCGAGACATTCGGGTGCAGCTTTTTGTAGATATCGACCGTAAACAGCGACGCGGACGAATTGAACAGCGACGAGAGCGAGCTCATCAGCGCCGCCAGCAACCCGCCGACCACCAGGCCCCGCAGGCCCGGCGGCAGCAGTTCGGTGACCATGATCGGGAATACCTGATCGCTGACCAGTTCCTTCTGCCCGGCCACCATTTCCGTCGGGATGTTGATGCCGTTCTTCTGATGCAGGGCCCAGCCGATCAGCCCGGGCACGAGGAAGATCAGGACCGGCCAGACTTTCAAAAAGCCGCCCCAGATGGCCCCCCGCCGCGAGTGCGTCAGGTTTTTGGCCGCCAGCGTCCGCTGCACGATATACTGATCCGTACACCAGTACCAGATGCCGATAATGGGCGAGGCCAGCAGGATTCCGAGCCACGGAAAATCGGGGTCGGAGTTCGGCCGCCAGAGTGCGAACTTGTCCGCATTCTGCCGGCATATCTCCTGCAGTTCGCCCCATCCGCCGAGTTGCTGGAGGCCGAAGAACGTAATGAAGAACGAGCCGATCAGCAGCACGACCGCCTGGGCCGAGTCGGTATAGACCACCGCCCGGAGGCCGCCGAAGATCGTGTACAGTCCGGTGAGAATGACCGTGGACAGCGCCCCGATCCAGAAGGCATCGAGCACGAATACGCCCAGATCGAGCTGAATCTCGGGCAGCAGCGTCTGAAAGACCATCGCCCCGGCGTACACGGTCACCGAGACCTTCGTAAAGACGTACGCCAGCAGCGATACGAGCGAGAGGATCCATCGGGCCGTGGAGTTGAACCGCCGCTCGAGAAATTCCGGCATCGTAAAGACGCCCGAGCGATAATAGAACGGCACAAACACCCACGCCAGCATGATCATGACCCACGCGTGCAGCTCCCAGTGCGCCATGCCCATGCCGCTCCGCGCCCCCTGCCCGGCCAGGCCGACGATGTGCTCGGAGCCGATGTTGGACGCGAACAGCGACGCGCCGACCGCGAACCAGCCGACGTTCCGCCCGGCCAGGAAGTAGTCCTCCGACGTATCCTGCCGGCGCGACGACCACCAGACGACCAGTATCAGCCCGAAGAAGTACACTCCTATGACGATCCAGTCCAACGCGGCGAATCCCATACATCCCCTTTCAATGCCGGCGGCGCTGATACGACCGACCTCGGCGGCGCCCGGCACCTGCCCGGCGGCCCGAATCGACGTCAATCAGCAACACCAATACGGTCCCTTCTATGCTGTGCTGCGTGAAAACTGCATACTCTGCTGGAGATTGTAAGCCCGCCGCGGCGTTTTGCAAGCGCAAGCGAGTCGAACTCTGACTCGACTCCTCCATGCCCGCAAAGGCACCGTATCCAGCCCCCTCATCTACCTCCGGACCAGCACCCCCCGGAATCGCCGCTATGCATGCTCTCCGCACAGCCAGCGATACGTGTTATCTGCCATTCTGACTCTCCTGAGCGGCCCCCATTCCCTCGCCGCATACTCCTCAGGTGCAATCTCCTTCAGTAATTCGGCCAGTTGCATCCTCAGCATCCGCTTCGTATCCTCGCCCTTGAATTGTCTAAGGTCGTGTATGTTTCCACTTCGGTCCGTCATCCTGACATACTCCGATGTCTCATCCGACAGATCCGACTCAGCGCCTCCCTTTAGTTCCAGATGTCCTGCAAGTTCCTTCATGAAACTCACCTGGTCCTCCACCGTGTCGAACACTTCCGTCCCCACCGTCAATGGCAGCCCCGCACATGCAATCCGCACACCCCTCGATAGCACCTTCACCGCGAGCGACAGCTTCGGCGCCGTCTTGATCCACCAATCCTTCGGCTTGGTAAACTTCACCCTGAAATCAATCGGATGCACTCCCCCCTCCACCTCGCAATAAGGCCGCAGCTCATACTCCTTCTCGAACCAGTTCTTCCGATTGAACTTGCTGCCGTCGCAGGGCGCTATCGCCACTACCGCCGGCGCCGAGTTGAAGTCCCGATTATCCAGCATCTCATTCATCAGCCGGATATGATCTCGCAACTTCAGTTCCACTTCCTGACCCAGCTCAGCCGGCAATCGCTTCTGTCCCCGCCTGATCTCTACCGCCATGCCGTATATCTTGTCGATCCACACCAGCGACGATTCTATGTCCCCGGCCAACCCCTCTGCCCATTTCGGCTGCTTCTCCAGCGCCGCCCGTATCTCACTCATCGTCGCCGCCCCCTCGCCAAAGCTGCTGAACCCATACACCAACCGCTTCGGATCAACCTCGTGCCACCCCGTCTCACAGTCGATTGTCTTGTCCCGCAACAGAGCAAACAGAATCCGCTTCTCCGGGTGAGCGCCCTTGCACTCTTCTTCCGCCTCACCCTCAAACTTCCTGCACCCATAGCTCCGCTCCGGCTTCAATCCCTCGAAGAAGCTGAACACCGCCTTCGCAAACCCGTGCAACTGCTCGATCATGTTCTGCGGAAACGCCGCCCGCACTGTGAACCGGATAATCCGATCGTCCTCGATAAACTCGCAAAGCGCCTCGCTGCGAAACTCCCCTTCCCCCGTCCGCAGAAATACCCCCTTGTCCCAGTATACCCCCTTGGGCATCGCCTCAGTCTTCGCAATCATATGATGCGTCTTGACAATAAACCGGCTCATAATCCCCTTCGGAGGATGAATGTTCAGCCTATACTCCACCTGCCTCTCTTTCGCCCCCGCTATCCCGCTCCACGGTATCGCAGGCCGGACATCCCCGAACCGCAGCGGCACCAGACACCCCCGCTTGTCCTCCATGTCATACAGAAGCTCGAACTCCCTCATACAACTATGAAGCGTTTCATAGAGCCCTTCATAACCCTCATCCCAAATCTCCTTCATCCTCTCGTGAGTTATCTCCCCCTTATCATCCTTGAGCTTCTTGTCCTCCATCACCAGGCTGATCCCCTTCGTCAGCCATTGAGGATTCAACACTACGAAATCCTCCAGAGCAGGGCAATCCTCGAACACCGTGATCGCCCCAAGCCTCGCCATATCCCGCGCAGCACTCTCCCTGTTCTCCTCGTCAATCCCGCTCGCCTTGAATATCTCCCGCAGTTCACTCCTGCCTACACGCGCATCCGCATCGCCCCTCTTCCTTATGGCCTCCTCAGCCCTCTGGTAACTCTCAGGCCACTCCCTGCCCATCTGCTCCAGATCTGCCGCAGCAGTTTGTATTTCCTTCTTCAGTTCGTCTATTCCCACCCCACTCGCGCACCCAACAGGAAAATACCATTTCTCACCCTGCAGCAGATCGCCATACTCCTGCTTCAGCTTATCAAGCGGCCACGAAGGCGTCGTCTCTTCGCACTCGCTCGCCACCAGCATGACCCGGCTCTCGGGCGCCCTCGCCCGTATCGTATCAAGCCAGTACTCCGCCTTGTCCATGCTGAACGTTCGCCGCCCATTGATCACCAATAAATACAACGACCCTTGTGTCAGGAAAAACTGATGCGACTGATGATTGATCTCCTGCCCCTCGAAGTCCCAGATATTCAGTCTGATCTTCTTTTCTCCGTCGCCTGGAAACCCCGGATGCTCAATGTCCCACTCATGCACTTCGACGCCGGGCGTCCTGATCTGTTCTTCGAAATCCTCGCCCCTCAGGGCACGCTGCACACAAGTCTTCCCTTCACTCCCATCCCCCAGCACTAACAGCTTGGCCTCGTATCGCTTCTTCTCCCCCTTGGCCAATTCCCGCAAATACGCCAGCATCGCCTGCATCCCCTGCCCCACAACCTCCGGCGGCGGTGACTTAAGATCAGGATTGTCGTGCAGAGAGAACTGCCGAAGCCTCTTCAACTGCCCTAGCTCCGCCGGAAGACTGGTTAGTGGATTGTCGTATAGCTTGAGCGCTTGCAGATTTGTCAACTGCCCCAGCTCCCCCGGCACGCTCGTCAGTTGATTGCTGCCCAGATCGAGCCTCTGGAGATTCGTCAACTGCCCCAGCTCTGCCGGAACGCTCGTCAGTTGA
>CAZGMJ010000022.1:0-76239 GCA_964526785.1 uncultured Pirellulales bacterium | reverse complement strand
TAAGGATACGCCGCTTTCTTCATCCGTCCATCCACAACTTTCGGTTATACCTCCTGTACGATCAGTGCGTAACGGATCAAGAGTGTCAATCGTGCAAAGACTATGAGGAACCGGACAATGAGGTGCCCGAGGAAGAAAGGCATTGCCGGCACGCCATATATGCCTGAGACGACATCGAGGCTCCCTGCCGCTGGCACACTCGATCAGCGGTGCCGGTGCGCTCAGGGACAAGAGGATCATGGCAGTGCCAAGAAGAGACCCTTCGGCCAACACGATGGCAATGGCGAATGTGCATTGAGATGCGGCGATTGCCCATCTATGCGATTCGCCTGTCGGCGAGCGCGGCAATCGCGCAAAGGAGGTGATGGAATTGTTGTTGTAAATAGCTGTTTGGGATATGCGGGGTGCTGCGGATGTTCTGCCGGAGCGTGCGGAGGTCGCACGCAGACACATATGGCACCGGAAAGCGGCGCACGGTTCTACAGCGTAACTGAGTGAAGATATTAACATCAATCTATGGAGGCACGACGATGAGTAAACCGGAAAAGAGAATCAAATGTGGTGCTATCACCCTGAGCATCTGGGCGAACGAGAAGAGCGTCGACGGCAAACCGGCAACGATCCATAACGCGACGATTAGCAGAGCGTACAAAGTCGGTGACGAGTGGAAACACACCAGCACGTTCGAGGTCGAAGACTTGCCGAAGGTCGGTTTGCTGGCCGATCAAGCCTACCGGCATTTGCGGGTGCGCTCGACGGACGAGGAAGGATAGGGAAACTGTGAGTATGGGTCGAAATTCACACGCAATGAAACGTGACAACAACAGCACGTCTCGCAGCAACTGCTCGGGAAAAGCCAGAGGGCCCATGAATCATTCAAAGCCGATCAGGCAGACCGCAAAGCACAACGTTGGTCGCGAGCAATTGCAGACCATCAGCTTGAAATCCCTTGCCGGGCTGCTCGATACCACACGGTCGTCGGCGCGTAGGTGGTTGCGTCAGGCGGGCGTGCGACCGATTTCTCTCGGTCGAGGCACCAGAGGTGCTATCCGGTGTCGCTGGTGCGATATTCAAAACTGGATAGAGTCACGTGAGCAGGTTGAGTGATACCTGTCCCTGCAGAGAAACTGCTTACCCCGCGGTCGAAACTGACAGACGACAGGTTAACTGGGGCCCCTGGTAACAGGGGCCTCTTCTATATGCACACCGGCGTTCATGCGGTTCTCAAGAGGGTTTCCGATTAGCCACTCTTTCTGCTTTCTCCGATCTGGACGATACGCAGCCTCGGCTTTCTTTGCGCAGCGCTGTCGTGACTATGCGGATCAACTATCCGGCCTGTCGGCTCTTTAGTGAAAGCCTCGGCACCATGCATTTCGAATTCCACCGTTTGGTGCATCTTCTCAGGCACCAGTGCCGCATAGTGCCGCCGGCAAATCTCAGGGGAGTTGCCCATCAATTGTGCGATCTTGTACAACGATTCTCCCTTCTGGGCCAGATGGCTGCCGAAGGTGTGCCGAAAGTCCAGACTGGACCAGTCAAGGCTCGCTGCGTGGTTGATCTGCCGAAGCTCCTGAGAGAAGTTGTCCGGATCCCAGCGAAGGCCTCTCGGTGACGGGAAGAACCACCGACCGATGCGCTTGGGATTGTACCGGGCCAGGATCTCGTGCAGGGCCGAACTGATAGGTACCGTCCGATTGGTCTTGGGCTGCCAGTATTGGGCGTCTACTGTCTTGGACCGGACATAGATGAGACGTTTGTCCAGATTCACGTCATCGACGGTCAGCCAAAGAACCTCGGAGCGCCGTAGGCCAGCGTAGATCAGTACAGCAACAATGGCATGAAGTGTCGGATGGTCATTCAAGGCGTCGAGTTGTTCCGCAATCTCCTCGAGGGTGAGAAAGCGAATCTGGCTGGCAGGTTCCCGCCGGTGTTCAACCATGGCCGCCGGATTGCTGGCTCGGCGGTCGGGCGAGACGAAATTCCAGTTGCTGATGGCAAAGTTGAACATGCGGTGTAGGACTTCCCGATACCGATTGGCTGTCTTCGGGGCAATGCCGTCATCGTGAATTCGCTGGGTGATGAACCCTTCGATCTTTGAAGCGGTAATCTGTTCGAGGAATCCTGCATTAACATGCACGTGCTTCATCGTATCCTGGATCTGCTTGCGGGGAGCTGATCGCCATCGCTTGTTGACGTTGCTTCCCAGCTCGAGCGCTGGGCAAATGGGGCCAAAGAACACCCGCAGGACGGATATGTCCGCCGAGTATGACTTTGGCGTTCTCGCGGTGGCCAAGAACCGACAGAAATCCTCTAAGAAGGCCGGCAGCGGCGTCTTTGACGGAGCCAGCAATTCGCCTTTGGCCTCCTCCCCTTCGATCTGACGCTTCATACGCTTGGCAACACGAGCGTCCTTTGTGTTGAGAGAATAGTAGATCTGGCGTCCATTGACATAGTATTTGATACACCAGATTCCCTGCTTACCCCTGCGAAAGATTGATGCCATGGTAACACCTCTTCAATGGCTCCCACGCTCAAATAGCCTGCCCCATCCCGGGAGCCTTGTGGCCGGAATTAGTTGCAAATTAGTTGCAAGCGCATCCGCCCACAAAAAATAGGACAGGCATAAATACCTGTCCCTAAAGATGTTACCATAATAGCGGGGGGAGGATTCGAACCTCCGACCTCCGGGTTATGGGCCCGACGAGCTACCAAACTGCTCTACCCCGCGATCAATTGTCAGACTATTGTACTACTGTGCTGTACTGTACCAGAGAGCCGTATCCAAATCAAGAATATCTCTCACGGAATTTCAAAATTCTGTCGTATCTTGTCAGCAAGTTCTTCCATTTTGCCGGCCTCATACTTGTAAGCGGGCCAACGATCAAATACGCCGTCGCCTTGCCGTCGCGGAATAATATGAAAATGCAGGTGTTCTACGGCTTGACCGGCGGCGGCACCATTGTTGCACAACACGTTATAGCCATCGGCCTGTATCGCCCGGATAACCGCGCGGGCAATTCTCGGCAGTCTTTGCCCCAAGCATCCAAGAAGCTCAGATGAGGATTCATCCAACTTCTCGACATGTTGCTTCGGGATCACCAAGCTGTGCCCATCACTGATAGGGTTGATATCCAGGAAGGCCAGAACCTCCGAATCCTCATATACCCTGGTCACGGGGATTTCCCCTGCCACCATCTTACAGAATACGCAGGAGTCAGCCTTCAACACTTGCCTCCATCCTTCCGGCTATACAGCCTACTGTTCTTTCTTCTCTTCCGTCTCTGTTCCGCTCGTCTCGCCGCCCGCGGCCTGGTCTCCAGCCTCGCCAGTTTCCTCGCCGCTCGCCCCTTTTTCCTGCGAGACAGCCTCTTGAGCAACCGGCTCAGTTGCTTCTTCTGCCTCCTGTTCCGGCTTCGACGCTTTGGTGCTCTTACCCGCTTTGCCCTTGCGCTCGGGCCTGGGCTCTTTCTTCACCGGCTCATCGGCTCCGATCAATTGGAGCAATACCAGTTGCCCATTATCGCCCAGCCTCTTCATGGAAAGCCGGATAATCCGCGTGTAACCGCCCGGCCGGTCCAGATACCTCGGCCCCAGTTCGCTGAACAGCTTGCCGACCACCGTGCCCCGGCTCACCGGCCTGCCATCTTCCTCAGCGATGATGTCCCGGTTCCCAAGCATTGAAATGGCCCGACGGCGAGCCGCCAGCGTCCCTTTCTTGGACAGCGTAATCAACTTCTCGGCAAAAGGCTTGACGTCTTTGGCCTTTTCCATCGTTGTCGAGATAGTCTCGTGCTCAAAAAGTGACGCCGCCAGATTCCGTCGCATGGCCAGACGGTGTTCACTAGTTCGATTCAGATGACGCCCTGCTACTTTGTGACGCATGTGTCCAATTTCCTCTTATCTATTACTGCTTTGCAGTCAAAACTCTACATCAGGACTGGTTGCCGATATCCATGCCGAGTGACAGTCCTATATCGGCGAGTTTCCTCTTGATCTCACGAAGCGATGTCTTGCCAAAGCTGCGAATCTTCAACAAATCCGCTTCCTCCATTTCCACCAACTGGCCCACCGTTTCCGTCTTGGCGGATTCCAGACAATTGCTTGCTCGAACCGACAGTTCCAGGTCCTGAATCGGCATTGCCAGTTTCTTCGCAAGTTCCTCATCGATCTCCGGTTCTTCGGGGACTTCTTCGGTCACCTTGCCTTCGACTATTTGATCGCCGACCTCGGCATACTGCACGAAAGGATTGATATGCTTGCGAAGGATTTTTGCCGCTTCCACAAGGGCCATCTCAGGACTTATCGTCCCGTCGGTCCACACCTCGATAATCAGTTTGTCGTAGTTCGTCTTCTGGCCCACACGCGTGTCTTCCGTGGTGTAGCGCACTCGTGTAACCGGAGAGTACACCGCATCAAGAAGTACCCGTCCGATCTCCTGGTCGAAACGTTCTGCGTCGTCAATGCGATCGGTCGCGGGCACATAACCTCGACCGCTTTCGACAACCATCTCCATCTCAAAAGAGACGTCCTCGGTCAGCGTAGCAAGCACGGCATCCTTGCTGATTACCTCAATGGCCGGATCGGCGGATATATCCTTAGCGGTAATGGCCCCGGCCTTCTTCGCCGAGACTGTCATCGTTCTTGGCCCTTCCGCATTGAGACGAACCACCAGACTCTTCACATTCAACACGATATCCGTTACATCTTCCATTACCCCTTTGATAGAGCTGAACTCGTGTGCAACGCCGGCGATCTTGATAGACGTAACCGCAGCACCTTCGAGCGATGAAAGCAGCACGCGTCGGAGGCTGTTGCCGACTGTTGTACCGAAACCGCGTTCGAAAGGCTCCACATAGAACCTGCCGTACTTCTCACTGGATACCAACGTGTCTCGTTCAACACGAGTCGGCAATTCTAAACCACGCCATGTAACTCGCATATATGGGCCTCCGGTCTAAATTCCAAAATAAGAATTCGAATACGGAAACGGGCCATTGTCACCACCCAGGTACATTTTGGCACTCCCGAAGCAGCACACCTAACCAGAGAATTGCTTCGGAGCCCAACCCGCTCCTTCATTGTCGTACACACCAGCCTTGCTTGGCTTACCGCGAGCAGAACTCCACGACGAGCTGCTCTTCCACAGGTATCTGTATGTCTGCCCTGTCGGGAAGCGCGACGATCGTCGCCTCGGGTTTCTCTCGCGAGAGCTGCAGCCAGTTCTGGGCGGCGAAATTCGGATTCGTGTCCAATTGTTCCTTGATCTTCTTCAGGCTCTTGTTCGATCCCTTGACTGTTATCTTGTCACCGACACCGGTAGTATAGTCCGGAATGTCCACTTTCCGGCCGTTTACATGGATGTGTCCGTGCGCGATCAATTGCCTCGCCGCCTTCCGCGAAGGTGCAAAATTGAGCTTGTACACCACGTTGTCCAAACGGCGCTCCAGCAATTGGAGCAATGTCTCGCCCGTGTTGCCCTTGAGCCGTTCGGCCTTGTGAAAATACCGCATGAACTGCCGTTCAAACAGTCCATAGTAGCGTTTGACTTTCTGCTTTTCTCGAAGGCGAACCGCATATTCACTGTACCGCCCGCGACGCCAACCGTGCATTCCGGGAGCCAGATTTCGCTGCTTCTTCTCCACCGGACACTTCGCCGTCTCGCATCGTATGCCCTTCAGCATCAGCTTCACGCCTTCGCGACGACATAGCTTACAGGATGAACCCAGATAACGTCCCATCGGTTATAGATATCTCCAAACTTATATATTACCTTGTGTTATACCCTGCGTCGCTTCGGGGGCCTGCAACCGTTGTGCGGCAACGGCGTGACATCCTCTATCGAAGCGATACGCAACCCCGCCGCCTGCAGCGCCGAGATAGCCGATTCGCGTCCCGAACCGGGACCTTTGACTTTGATTTCGATCTCCCGAACGCCGTGCCGCATCGCGGCCTTGGCGGCGCGTCGAGCGGCCTGCTGTGCGGCGAATGGTGTACTCTTGCGGGAGCCCTTAAAGCCCACACATCCGGAAGAACTCGACGAGAGTGCATCACCTTCCATATCCGTGATTGTAATCAATGTGTTGTTGAACGTGGCCCGAATGTGCGCGATGCCACGGGCGACGTTCTTTCGTACCTTGCGTTTCGTGCTCTTTGCCATTATTGTCCCTGTTACTGTGGGCGTTCGGTCTTATGCCATCGGCTTTGCGCTATGTCCGCTGCAATTCAAAAGCGGACCACCAATCGACGCACTAACGTTTCTCCTTCACACCCTTCTTACCGGCAACGGTTTTTCTCGGCCCTTTTCGCGTTCGGGCGTTCGTCTGCGTACGCTGGCCGCGCACCGGCAATCCGCGCCGGTGCCGAACCCCTCGATAGCACTGAATATCCCGTAACCGGGCGATGTTCTGCGCTACTTGCCTGCGAAGCTGACCGCCCACAATAAAACTGCGATCGATGATCTGCGTGATCCGGCTCAATTCGTCTTCTGTCAACTTATTGGCTTTGGTCTTGCCGTCAATCTTCGCTTCCTTCAGAATCTGCTCGGAAGTATGCTTGCCGATTCCATGAACGTAGGTCAGGGCAATCCAGATTGACTTATTGTCGGGAATATCAACACCAACTATACGCGGCATAACAACTCCTATATCCTATTGTTCCATTGCACGAGCGTGAATCAGCCCTGGCGCTGCTTGTGCCGCGGATTGATGCAGATCACCCGCACAACGCCTCTGCGCCGAACAATCTTGCAATTCTCACAAATTCGTTTCACAGAACTTCTGACTTTCATCTTACGTTCCTGCCTTCCAGTCTACCCGCATTCTTCAGAACCGACTCATACAGAGACGCTTCTACTCGCGGAGCACTATACGCCCTCGGTTCAGGTCATACGGCGACATCTCGACAATGACGGTATCTCCGGGCAGTATGCGAATAAAGTGCATACGCATTTTTCCGGAGACGTGTGCCAACACCGAATGTCCGTTCTCAAGTTCCACCTTGAACATCGCATTCGGCAGCGCCTCAGTCACTGTCGCACGTAATCGTATTGTGTCTTTCTTGGCCATATTAAAAAGGAGTAGCCGTGCAAGGGCTTTGCCGCGGTTCATGCATTCGCGGTCAAAACCTCACAACCACTGTCTGTCACAGCTATCGTATGTTCGTAATGCGCCGAACACCTGCCGTCCCGTGTCACAACAGTCCAGCCGTTCTTCAACGTTCTTACTGCATGCGTACCGGCATTGATCATCGGCTCGACGGCCAGCACCATACCGGGCTGAAGCACAAAGTCACTCGCCAACACATCATCGTTGACGAAGTTCGGAACCCTCGGTTCCTCGTGCATTTCCTTGCCGATGCCATGGCCGACAAAGTCGGTCACAACCGAAAAACCCGCCGACTCGGCGCACTTCTGCATCCCGGTCGCAACCTGGCTCCACTTGCGTCCGGGCATGGACTCGCGAATCGCGATATCCAGCACACTTTTCGTGACGTCCATCAACCGTCGCTTCTCCTGGGCTACGGCACCGATTTCCACGGTGATTGCGGCGTCGCCGCAATAGCCGTTCAAGCGCACGCCGAAGTCGATACTCAGAATATCCCCGTCTTCCAGGATCGTCTCGTTCGACGGTATGCCGTGAACCACTTCTTCGTTCACGGACGCACAAATCGCACCCGGAAAAGGCCTTCGGGCATACGGACTTCGAACACCCTTGAAAAGCGCTTCGGCCTCGGCCTCTGCGGTCATTTGCAGGGCCATGGCATCCAACTGGCCGGTCGTCATTCCCGGCTCTGCAACTTCCTGAAGTTTTGAAAGAACATTGCCGACTATCCTGCCGGCACTGCGAATCAACTCGATTTCTCTTCTGCTGCGAAGCGTTATAGCCATTCGTATCCAAGCTCTCTTTCGAGCATCAATTCGACGCTTCACACTCCCGTTAATGCATCGAGTTTTCCAATAACTACTGAATTAACTTCTTCAGGACTTTTCGATGCATCGATGTCGTGCACGATGTCCTGCTTTCTGTAGTAATTCACAAGCGGTTCGGTCTGCTGGTGGTACGTATCGAGCCTCCTGGCAACAACCTCCGGCTTATCATCCGGACGTTGCACGAGTTTCGCACCGTCACGATCGCAGATTCCGTCCTCTTTGGGCGGCATATTCTCAACGTGATACACCGCCCCACACTCCGGACAACTTCGTCTGCCGGTCATTCGCCGGGCCACCAGATCGTCATCGATTTCGAGGTTCAGCACCGCGTCGATCTTCTGGCCGCTCTCCGCCAGAGCTTTATCCAGTGCCTCGGCCTGCTTGACCGTTCGAGGAAATCCGTCGAGTATGAAACCGGCCTCGGGAGCATCCGCTATTTCACCCATCATCATTTCTATGATCAGATCGTCGGGAACGAGCGCACCGGAATCCATATAGCTCTGTGCCTTTCTGCCCAATTCCGTCCCTTCGGACCGATGACGACGAAGAATGTCGCCGCTGGACAAGTGCAGCAGACCGTATGCGTCAACCAGATTCTTGCACTGCGTGCCTTTGCCGGCACCGGGTGCTCCCAACAACACTAACCTCATGAATACGCTCCCTTTATCCTGCCTGACGAACTGAAGCCGTCGTAGCTTCGCATCAGGAGATTGGCTTCGATTTTCTGAACCAGGTCTAACGATACGCTGACTACGATAAGCAAGCCGGTACCACCGAGGAAGTTGGCGATTCGCCAGTCAATCCCCAGCAGAACCGTCACCAGCGACGGCACCACGGCAATCAGCGCCAGAAAGGATGCACCGTAATACGTTATCCTGGTCATTACAGTCTCAAGATATTCGGCAGTTCTCCTGCCCGGCCGCAATCCCGGGATAAAACTTCCGGAGTCCCGAAGGTTCTTGGCAAGATCCTTGGGCTGAAACTGAACGGTTACCCAGAAGTACGAGAACAGGAAGATCAACAACATGTACAGGAAATTGTACGCGAACGCGCGATACCCAAAGGCCCCCTGCAGAAAATCCAGAACCGCCGAATCGCTCAAACTCGGAATTCGCGCCAGTTGTGCGATAATCACGGGCGGAAACATCATAAACGCCGAGGCAAAGATGATCGGCATCACGCCGCCGTGATTAACCCTCAACGGAAGATAATGCCGCTGACCGCCGTACATCCGGCGACCCCGCATCTGCTTGGCCTGCTGAATCGGTATCCTGCGCTGGCCCTGCGTTATCAGAATCGCACCGGCCACCACGAAAACGAACGCCGCGATGAGAAACAGTACCTTGTCGAGCCCGATGGCCCCGGCCGCGGACGCCCCGACCCGCAGGTCCACGTTGCCCGCAAGCTGCATAATCGCCCAGGGCATACGCGATATAATACCGGCCATAATGATCAGGCTGATGCCGTTGCCGATACCGTATTCATCGATCTGCTCGCCCAGCCACATCAGGAAAATCGTGCCGGCGGTCATGCCGACCACGCCCATAAAGATGGCCTGATTGCGCATGCCGGTATAGGTCAATCCCTGCAGGCCGAGCATCTTCATAAACATCAGCGCCTGTATGACGCATATCAATACCGCAAGATAGCGCGTATACTCCTGTATCTTCTTGTGGCCCGTCTGCCCTTCCTGGCGAAGCTTCTTGAGCGACGGAATCACCTCGCCCAGCAGCATAAGAATAATCGAAGCCGTGATGTACGGCATAATGCCCAAACCGAACAAGCTGCTCTTCTCGAGCGTTCCGCCGGTAAACATCTGCATGTACTCGGCCGCCCTGCCCAGAGGACTGCTCGACTCGCGATTGTCGGCAACCTCCTGCATCTTCTCATACCGAAAGCCCGGAACCGGAATGTGAAAACCGACCCTGTAGATAATCAACAAGGCTACGGTAAACAGAATCTTGTTCCGCAGGTCCTGAATTCTGAATATGTTGAAGACTGTTCCAAGCATTGTTATGAGTCTCGAATTTGCCTTGCCGTCCCTGTTCGGCGCACTGCATTCGTGCCACGAAAAGCTAGATCACCTTTGTACTTCCTCCGGAGGCTGCAATCTTCTGCTCTGCGCTCTTGCTGAATCGATGCGCAGTAACCTCCAGTTTCTTGGTCAGTTCGCCGCTGCCGAGGATCTTCACCCGACTTTTGAGATTGTCAACCAATCCCGCGTCAGACAACTCCTGAAGACCCACAACCGCGCCGTCATCGAACCGCTCCAACTGCGAAACGTTAACGACCTGGCACCGCGTTGCGAACTGTACATTATTGAAGCCCCGCTTCGGCAGGCGCCGAAAGAGCGGCATCGTTCCGCCTTCGGACAGCGTCAGCGACTTCGCGCCGGCCCGGCTGCCGGCGCCCTTGTGGCCCCGACCGCATGTCTTGCCCTGGCCGCTTCCGCGCCCCCTGCCGACACGCCTGCGCGTCTTGTTCTTACCTGCAACAGAAGTTATTTCATGATTCAACATTTAGATCACCCAACTGTCAACGGGACAATTGTCATGCCTTTACTTCCACACCTCGAAGCGATTCAATCTGCTCCCTGTTACGCAGTTGAAGCAGCCCGTTCAGTGTCGCTTTGACTACGTTCTTCGCCGAGGTACTGCCATACACCTTGGTCAGGACATCCTGCACACCGGCGTACTCCAGGACCGCCCGGGCACTGGAACCTGCGATCACGCCCGTACCGGGACTGGCCGGAACGAGCGCCACCTTGGTCGCACTGAACCTGCCGGCCACCTGATGCGGGATCGTTCGATCCGCCAGAGCGATCTTGTGCAGCGATTTCTTGGCGTCCTTGACACCCTTTTCCACGGCCAGGGGTACCTCGTTCGCCTTGCCATATCCGACACCTACGGTGCCGGCCCGGTCGCCGACAACGACCAGTGCGGCAAAGCTGAATCGCCGTCCGCCCTTGACCACCTTGGCACAGCGAAATATCTTTACCACCGTATCTTCCAACGGCTTTTCTTCCTGGTCAGCCAATTTAACTGGTTCTACAGCCAATTTCTTCTCCAGATTCTATGGTTCCTGCTAAAAGGCCAAGCCGGCTTTTCTCGCCGCTTCGGCAAGAGCCCTGACTCTGCCATGGTATCGGTACCTGTTCCGATCGAAACTCACACACTGAATGCCTACCCCAACGGCCTGCTTGGCAACGCTTTCGCCAACCACTTCCGCGGCCTTGATGCCGCTGGACGATGGCAACTCGCCCTGAAGCGACTTGACGCGCGTGCTGGCCGAAGCAAGTGTCACACCTGCGGTATCGTCAATGACCTGTGCGTAAATGTGCCTGTTCGATCTGAATACAGACAACCGCGGCCGGTCGGGCGTACCGACGACCTTCTTACGAACATGATACTTGCGCCGAAGCGCGGCTTTTGCTCTCTTGTCGCTGCTCATATGCACTTATCCTACTTACGCGCCACCGGAGGCGAAGGCCTTGCCGACTTTGCGGCGCACCTGCTCGTCCGCGTAACGAATCCCCTTGCCTTTGTACGGCTCGGGGGGTCTGACCTTTCTGATATCCGATGCAAACTGCCCCAGCACGCACTTGTCAATGCCCGACAATACGAACTTGGCGGGAACGTCATTGCCTCGCGTGGCGCCAACCTCGATATTCACCTTCACACCCTTCGGAATAGGCAACTCCACCGGATGGCAATAGCCTACCTGCAAAACGACCTTGCCCCCCTGGTCCTTGATGTTGTAACCCGTTCCGTAGATCTCCATCCGCTTCTCGAAACCCTTGGTCACGCCGACAACCATATTGTTGATCAGCGACCGCATGGTCCCGTGCAACTGATTGTACTCCCTGTTGTTCGGCCGATCGTTGCTGACGACAATCTGATCACCGTCGACCGTGACCTTCACGTTCGGATGGCAGTCCATCTCCAGAGAACCGAGCGGACCGCTCGCCTTAAGATGCAGGCCCTTCTGCTCGATCTTGACACCCTGCGGTACTGCGATAGGTTTTTTTCCAATGCGACTCATGTTAGCTTACCGTACAAAGTATTTCGCCACCGACGTTCGCCTGGCGACAATCCCCATCACTCATTACACCCTTGCTCGTGGAGACAATGGCCACTCCCATGCCGCCGAGCACTACCGGCAAATCGCTGACGGTTGAGTACACTCGGCACCCCGGCTTGCTGGTCCGCTGGACCTCCGTAATAATGGGCCGGCCTTCTTCATCATATTTGAGTTTTATTCTCAGCAACCCCTGGTTGCCGTCATCGATGCGGTCAAAACCTTCGATGTATCCTTCCTTCTGCAAAACGTCCGCAATGCCCGAGCAAATCTTGGACGCCTTGATGTTTACGTGCGTTCTGTTGATCCGAACCGCGTTGCGGATTCTCGTCAGCATGTCAGCAATCGGGTCACTCAAACTCATAATCTTTTGCCTCTTTATCGCGATCCGTTTATGGAAAAGCGAATTACCAACTGGCCTTTTTCACGCCGGGTATCTTCCCTTCATTTGCCAGCGTCCTAAAGCAAATCCGGCAAATCTTGAACTTGCGGTACACAGCCCTCGATCTTCCGCAGAGCTTACAGCGCGTGTACTGTCGCACCCGGTACTTTTGCTTGCTGTTGCACTTATTGACTAATGCTTTCGTTGTCATCAAAAAGCTCCATGTATCAGCGCCTCGGCGCCGTCCTACTTGGGCGTCTCAACCGATGCCAGATCCCGGAACGGCATACCGAAAAGCTGAAGCATCTTACGGCTTTCACCGTCGGTCCTTGCCGTCGTCACAAATGTTATGTTCATCCCCTGTTGAAATTCCACATTGGCCGGATTGATCTCCGGGAACACACTCTGTTCGCCCAACCCCATCGAATAGTTGCCCCGGCCGTCAAAACCGTTCGGGTTCAGACCGCGAAAGTCCCGGACACGCGGAATCGCCAGGTTGATCAGCCGGTCCATAAACTCATACATGCGCGTTCCCCGCAGGGTCACCTTCAACCCGGTCTCCACTCCCTCGCGCACTTTAAAGTTCGACACGCTCTTCCGCGCCTTGCAAACCGTCGGCATCTGGCCGGCAATCATCGCCAGATCCTTCTTGGCCGCTTCCAGAAACTTCTTGTCCTGCGTAGCCCGGCCGATGCCCATCGAGACAACAACCTTCTCAATCTTCGGAACCGCCATGGGATTCGTATAATTGAACTCCTTGGTCAGTTCTGCGATAACCCTGGACTTATATATGTCTCTTAAACGCGCCATTGTGTTTCTTGTTTCCTGTCTCTACTGACATCCATCACACACATTCATCGCTCACGAGTCCCGCCCGCGGCGTCATTTGGCTCTTCGCACAACTCCGATTTCCGAACCGCCGAGCGTTACCCGTTTCTTGCTGCCGTCTTCGGACGCCCGGTATCGCACCCTGGCCCCCTTCGAACTCTTCGGATCGACCGGCAGAACGTTGCTTATCGCAATGGGCTTCTCTACAGTTATGCGCCCGCCCTGCGGGTTCTTCCGTGAAGGCCGAACGTGCTTCCGCGCAATGTTCAGCCCCTGCACGACGACCTCGCCCTTCTTCGGATTGACGCGAAGCACCCTGCCGGTCGAACCCTTGTCGTTGCCGGCGATAACTTCCACTGTGTCGCCCTTCTTTATGTGTCGAGCCATAGAACCTGATCCCACAACCGTTACACCACTTCGCTTGCCAGCGAAATTATCTTCATATAGTTCTTCTCACGCAGTTCCCGTGCAACCGCCCCGAAAATTCGCGTGCCGATCGGATTACCGTCCGCGTCGATCATTACCGCAGCGTTGCTGTCGAACCGAACGTAACTGCCGTCGGAACGCCGAACCGGACTCTTGGTGCGAATGATAACGCACCTGTGAACCTTCTTATCGTCCAGTTGGCAGTTCGGCAGAGCCTTCTTGATGGCCACGCTAATCACATCGCCCACGCCCGCCACCGGACGCGACGCCTTGCCGCGCGACCCCTGCCGTCCAAGCACCTTAACACACAGCGCCGCTCGAACGCCCGAGTTATCAGCGATATCCAACATTGTTTCCTGCTGCACCATGCTCAGTCTCTCGTCTTCAACTACACCTTAACCGCTTTCTGGATCACCTTGACAAGCCGCCAGCTCTTGGTCTTGCTCTGCGGCCGACATTGAGCAATCTGCACCAGATCGCCCACACCACTGGCGTTGAGTTCATCGTGAACGCCCAACTTGCTCCGTCGCTTGACGTACTTGCCGTATTTTGGGTGCTTCACCTTGAAGTCGATGACCACTCGGCGGCTCTTGTCGCCGCTGTTGCTCACCACCACGCCGGTCAAAGTCCTGATGTCTCGGTCTTGCATATTTCCGGTATCCAACTATCCGCCCCCTCGGGCAAAGCGTTATTTCTTCTCGCGCAGTATCGTCTTGACCCGTGCGATATCACGCTTGGTATTCGTCACAGACTTCGAATTCTCAAGATTCTCTGTAACCGCCTGTGTACGCAATGCGAACAACTGACTTTGAAGCTCATCCAGCTTCATCTCCAGTTCGTCCAGGCTCATTTCACGAAAATGCTGCGCCTTCATTGACTCGTCCTTCACCTACAACGAATGTCTTCGCTTAACAAATCTGCATCGAACCGGCATCTTGTGCGCCACCCTGACCAGCGCCTGCTTGGCGACGTCTTCTTCCACGCCTCCGATTTCGAAGCATACTTGCCCCGGTCGAACCCTGGCCACCCAAAAATCCGGCTCGCCCTTACCTTTTCCCATCCGCGTCTCCAGCGGTTTGGAGCTGACGGGCTTGTGAGGGAAGATGCGAATGTAGACCTTTCCCTCTCGATGCAGGAAGTGCGTAGCAGCCACACGACCCGCCTCGATGTTCCTCGCAGAGATCCAACTGGTCTCCAGCGACTGCAATCCGTAATCGCCGAACGCAACGTAATTGGAACGCTGGGCGTTGCCCTTCATCTTCCCGCGCTGGCTCTTGCGGTGCTTGACTCTTTTTGGCATCATCGCCATGTTTCAGATCCTCATAAACACCTGCCACAGGCAGGTTAACAAGCCGACTTCCAGACTATTGTTTCTTCTCCGGTGCAGATTCCGCCGGTTTCTCCTTAGGCTCCGAAGCCTCAGGCGTTTTCGGCTCGCCGCCTTCAGCGCTGGGCTGCGGCGCCTGCGCCGTCTTCGGCGGTCCGGCCACCGGACGCGGCGGTCGAGGTGAACGCGGCGGTCTCGGCGGCCTGCGCCGGCGCCGCGTCTGCGTCTGCGTTTCCTCGCCGAACTTGCCACGATAAATCCACACCTTGACGCCGATGATTCCATAAGTGGTCCGCGACTCGGCGATAGCGTAATCCACGTCCGCATCCAGCGTGTGCAGCGGAATGCTGCCCCTCTTCTGCGTTTCCCGCCGCGACATCTCCGCACCGCCCAGGCGACCCGAGCAGATAATCTTCACCCCTTTGGCTCCTGCATTCATGGCGGCTTCGCAGAACTGCTTCATGGTTCGCCGGAAAGACGCCCGCTTGGACAACTGTTCGGCGATGGCCTGCCCCACCAGAGTCGCAGTGAGGTCCGGCTCCTTAACTTCTATGACGTTTACGCCCACTTTACGGCCGGTCAATGCCTCAAGCTCCTCCCGCAGCTTATCCACTTCGCCGCCTCGCGGTCCGATCACAACGCCCGGCCGACCGCTGTGCAGCGTGACCTTTACCTCGTTGCGGGTCCGAATCACTTCGATCTTCGCTACCGCCCCCTTAGGCATGCTCCGGTTGTACTTTCTGTCAACATGTTCACGAACCTTCTGGTCTTCGACCAGAAGATCGCCGTAAGTGGCCTTCGGAGCGTACCACGTACTACGCCACCCGAGTGTAATGCCGGTTCTAAAACCAATTGGCGATATTTTCTGACCCATAGTCCCGTATCTCGTATTACGTTTGCGCTGATACTATGCTACAACTCCGTTACCGTCACATGTATATGGCACGCCTTCTTGCGAATCGGGTGCGCCCTGCCCCGGTCCTTGGGAATCCATCGCTTCGTGCCGATCCGCAGCCCTGCATCGTCGACGCGGGCCTGACTGACATACAGGTTCTCCACCGCCGCCTGCTGCTCGTCCGCATCGGCAACCGCAGCCTTGAGGACTTTGTCAATCATGGACGCGGCACGCTTATGCGTGAACTTCAGAACGTCCATCGCATCCTGCACGGGCCGCCCGTCGATCAGACCGGCAACCAGCCTGGCCTTGCGAGGAGAAATCGGTGCGTAACGATACGATGATCGCCAGTCAGCCAGGTCATTGGCCTCCACCGACAACGCCGCCGCGAGTCGCCGCACATCCTCCGAACGCGGGGACGGCTTGTACAGCCCCTTGCGCCAGTTCCTGACCGCGGCAACAGCCTTCTTCTGGTCCAGCCCGCTGCGTACAAGCTGCGCAGCCAATTCCTCCACATCAACCTCGCGTTCCCTGCATAGCCTGTCTAGTTTTTCTGCACTCAGCATGTCTCTGTCTCTTGCAAATTCATTTGCCGGCCGTCAACACCCGCATCGCTCCGCGGACTCACGGCACCGGCAGGCTATCTGATCTTCTTGCTTGCATGTCCTTTGAAGGTTCGTGTCGGCGAGAACTCGCCCAGCTTGTGCCCCACCATGTCTTCGCTCACCAGCACCTTGTGGAACATTTTGCCGTTGTGAACCAAAAACGTCAGACCGACGAATTCCGGAACGATCGTGCACCTACGGGCCCACGTCTTGATCGGGGTTCGATCACCGGTTTCAATCTGCCGGTTCACCTTAGCCAGCACCTTCTCGTCGACAAACGGTCCTTTTTTTAGAGATCGTCCCATTTCTTTTTCTCAGTCAAGCGGGGCCGCACCAGCGATGCCCGCTTTTCGATGCCCCGTTCTTATCTCTTACTCTTTCGCCTGCGGATAATCCGCTTGTTGCTCGGATTCCTTGGATTCCGTGTCTTGCCGCCCTTGGCGGGCACTCCGGTCGGCGAACACGGATGCCGGCCGCCATTGGCCCGCCCCTCTCCACCACCCATCGGGTGCGCGACCGGGTTCATGGCCTTGCCTCGAACGTGAGGTCTGCGGCCCATGTGGCGCTTGCGGCCCGCCTTGCCGATACGCACGTTCTGAAAATCAGGATTGCTTAGCCGCCCGATTGTCGCCCGGCATTCCTTTCGCAACATCCGCATCTCGCCGCTTGGAAGCAACACGGTTACCCAGTCGCCTTCCTTCGCCACGATTCGCGCTGCGCTGCCGGCGCCCCGCACGAGCTTGCCCCCCTGGCCCGCGGTCATCTCGATATTGTGAATCTCCATACCCGCCGGAATTACACCCAGCGGCATTGCGTTGCCCGTCCGCGGCTCGCACCACGCACCGCTCTCGATCGTATCGCCCTGGCGAATCCCGAGCGGCGCCAAGACATATCGCTTTTCACCATCCGCGTAGTTCACCAGCGAAATAAAGCAGTTCCTGTTCGGATCGTACTCAATGCTCGCGACTTTGCCCGGCACGCCGTCCTTGTTCCGCTTGAAATCGACGACGCGATATATCCGCCGGGCCCCGCCACCTCGAAAACGCGTGGTGGTGATGCCGTGATGATTGCGCCCGCCGCTCTTCTTGAGCCGCTTACAGAGCGACTTTTCCGGCTTGGCCCTCGTCAGCTCAGCGTAATCATTGACCGAACTGTTGCGTCGGCCTGCACTCGTTGGCTTGTGTTTTCGTACACCCATGTTCGCTGCTACCGCCTGCTATCCAATAGCTTCCATTATTCTAGAACAGATCAATGTGGTCTTCCGGGTCCAGGTACACTACAGCCTTCTTCCAATTCGACGTCATCCCGATGCCCCGGCCTCTACGCCGGCGCTTGCCCAGGCGATTGGCCGTGTTGACCTTGCGGACACGAACCTTGTATATCCGCTCGACAGCGTTGCGTATCTGCGTCTTGTTCGCCTTGCGGTTGACCTCGAATGAATACGCCCCTTTCGTGTTGGCGAAATGCATCCCCTGCTCGGTAACCAAAGGCCGGATTATTATGCTGTAATCATCCACCGTGCAATACCCTAGTTATCAGCCGCCGGCTCCCTGTTGAGAACCGACAAAAAGGCCTCTTTCGTAAACATCATCTTCTGGTGCCGGCATATGTCTCCGGCATTGAGTTGCGCCACCGGCATTATCGCTACGCGCGAAACATTTCGAGCCGACTTGAAAAGCGCCTCTTCAAAACCGCCCACAGCCACAAGACAACTGCGATCGACCTTCAAGTTATCCAGTACCGCCACAAAGTCCTTTGTCTTGGGCGCCTCGAAGCTCAGATTGTCGACCACGACGACATTGTCGCTGAGCAACTTGGCCAGAATCGCCGAATCCCTCGCCAGGCGCCGCTGCTTCTTGGGCATGCGCTTGCCGAAGTCTCTGCAACTCTTGGCGAACGTCATTCCGCCGCCCACGCGCTTGCCGGTGCGGACATTGCCAACGCGGGCGTTGCCCGTCCCTTTTTGCCTGAACAACTTCCTGCCGGACCCTGCTACCTCGCTCCTGCCTTTTGTCGAAGCAGTGCCCGCACGCTTGTTCGCATGGTACATCACAATCGCCTGCTTGAGCAGCGGATAGCGTACGATGCCGCCGAAAGCAGCTTCATCCACCTTCAGCGAATCGACTTCCTTACCGTTTGTGTCGTAAACAACAAGACTAATCATCTCGGAGTCTTTCACACTCTAAAAGCCTAACCCTTCTTGGCGGTCCGCAACACGCAATAACCGCCGGCCGGGCCGGGTATAGAACCCTTTACCACCAATAGATCGTTCTCTTCGTCAATTTCCACAACCTCGTGGTCCTTGCTCGTCACACGCACATGACCCATGTGCCCAGCCATTCGCTTGCCCTTTTTGAGGTTGCCGCCGTGTCCGGCATCACTGGCGTAACTCGATATCGAACCCGCGGCCCTGTGCTTGCGTTCGGTGCCGTGCGAAGCCGGAAAACCGCCGAATCCGTGACGTTTCATCACTCCGGCGTATCCTTTCCCCTTGCTCGTTCCGATAACGTCAACAGACTTCGTTTCGGCAAAAACGGACACCGTCAAAGACTCGCCCGGCTCCTGCTCCACTTCCACACCGGCCGGCAGTCGCATTTCCTTGACGAACCGCTTCGGAGCAGTATTCGCCTTGGCTGCCGACTCCACCTGCGGCTTCTTTCTACGCGATTCCTTGACGTCATCGTAGCCAAGTTGCAGGGCGTTGTACCCATCTTTGGCCTCGGTCTTGACCTGCATGACAACGCACGGCCCGGCCTGGATCACCGTCACAGGCAGCAAATCGCCGCTCTGGCCGTAAACCTGCGTCATCCCAATCTTTTTTCCCAGTAACATTGCCATAGCTCTGTATTCCAATGGCGTCGCCGATTGCCCCGTTCCCGTCTCTACATAAACACTGGAACAGTTACTTCGGGCACACCCGTACCAAATCAGGCCTTAATCCGTACAAAAACTCCCGCCGGGACGACCAAACGATTGAGAACCTCCACGGTCCGGGCATTCGCCTCGTGGATGTCAATCAAACGCTTGTGCGTTCGAAGCTCGAACTGCTCGCGCGACTTCTTGTCGATGTGCGGGCTCCGCAAAACCGTGTACCGCTCGATGCGGGTCGGCAACGGTATGGGACCGCTGACCTTCGCGTTGGTCTTGCGGGCATGATCCACAATCTCCCGCGCCGAAGCATCCAGCGAACGATGGTCGTAGGCTTCCATCCTGATTCTTATTTTTTCGGTCGTAGTGGTCATTTGTCTTTCTACAGCCCGTCAAATTTGACGGCAACACAGTCTTGCCCCTGCCGAGGCAGGGAATACCACAAAAGCATTACCCTAACTTCACACTGCCAAACCTGCCACATTTCTCCAATTTCGCAGCCAGGCCGCAAACTATATACTACACCTGCTCAGAGAGCCGACAACTATACCGGCTCCATATGTTGTTCATGTTTGGTTTCGGCAGGAAAGGCCTAAATCACTTCGCCTTCCTTAGTGTTCGGGCATAGGTCTCCAGCAACCCTGCGGAAGTCAAACCAACGAACTTCCACATGCGCCCGCCAGCTCATAGAGCCAAATAAAAACCATCCCTGACTACACCGTGAAGATATGCCACAGCCCAACTGGTTAACGCAAAGTCATCCTTGACAATGCTCGCTACGGCTGAAAAGTGCTATTGGTATCAAATCCAGTTGTCACTGTCAACTAAATGTTGCCCAAAATCTAAAAAAAACAGAAAATTTTCTCTCCCCTCAAATAATTATCTTCTCCGCCACCTGCTCCGGCACCTTCTCATAGCTCAGAGGCTCCATCGTGAAAGTGCCCCGCCCCGCAGTCATGCCTCGAATCTCGCTGGAATATCCGAAAAGCTCTACAAGTGGCACATTGGCGTGAATCACCTGCATATTGCCGTGTGCCCGACAATCCGTAATCAGCCCTCTCTTGGCCAGCAGCCCTCCCTGGACGGCACCGAAATTCGCCTCGGGCACGACAACCTCGAGGCGCATGACCGGCTCGAGCAACACCGGCTGGGCATCCTTGACAGCCTTCTCAACCCCGACTGCAGCCGCCTGCTCGAATGCAAGCGACGAAGAATCCACCGAGTGAAATGATCCGCCGATCAGCGTAATCGTCATGCCGATCATGGGGTATCCCGCCAGAACCCCACAACTAAGGGCATCCTTGCTGCCTCTTTCCACATCGCCGACGAACTCTCTCGGGACCACATCAGCACCAACTTCGTTCTCGAAAACCAGATCGTTGCTCCAGTGGCCGTCCTCAGTCCTCAACGGCTCGACCCGCAGTATGACGTGCCCGTACTGCCCCCGCCCCCCGCTCTTATGAACGAATTTCGCCTCACCTTCTCCGCGGTTCATGATCGCTTCCTTGTAAGCCACTCGTGGCTTGCCGACGCGAATGTTCACCCCTCTCTCCCGCACGAGCTTGTGCTCGAGCACCTCCAGATGCAACTCGCCCATTCCGCTGATAATCGTCTGGCCGGTCTCGGGATTCTGTTTGCAGCCGAACGTCGGATCTTCGCGCCGAAGCGATGCCAGTGCATCGGCAAGCTTCGCCTTGTCCGCACTGCTCCGCGGCTCAATCGACATGTTGATTACCGTCTGCGGAAACGAGATCGTGGGCAATAACAAAGGCTTCTTCGGATCGCAGATCGTATCGCCCGTCAATGTCTCCTTGAGGCCGACAACCGCCACAATATCACCCGCAACCGCAACGTCGCGCAGAATTCGCTCTTTGGCGTGCATCTCGAACAGGCGGGTGATGTTCTCCTTCTTGTTACGATTGGCATTCAATACGCGCGTTCCCGACTTCAGCCGGCCCTGGTATATCCGCAAAAAGCTCAAATCGCCGTGCACATCGCTTGTTATCTTGAATGCGAGTGCTACAAGGCTGCCGCTCGGATCGCACTTGACGGGAACTTCCTGTCCTTTGTTTTTATCGGACGCCTTCTGTGCAACCAGATCAGCCCTGTCCAGAGGCGACGGCAGATAATTCACCACGGCATCCAAAAGCCTCTGAACTCCAATGTACTTCAACGCCGAACCGACGAATACGGGGTGCAGCTTGCACGCCAGCGTACCCTTGCGAATCGCCCGCACAATCATCTCCGAACCTATCTGGTCGTCATTGATGTACGCTTTCATCAGCTCATCATCGTATTCGGCAGCCAGTTCGATCATCTGCGCCCGTTGCTTTTGCGCAGCGTCCTGCAGTTCATCGGGTATTTCCGTCTCTTCGAAACTCGCACCCAATTCCTCGCTCTTATAGAATACCGCCTGCATGGAAAGCAGATCGACGATGCCCACGAACGAATCCTCCGCCCCGATGGGTAGCTGCAGCACGATCGGGTTGGCGACGAGCTTGTCCCGAATACTATCCACCGCCATCTCGAAATCAGCACCGGTCTTGTCCATCTTGTTGATAAAGCACATGGATGGGAGATGATACTTCTTGCCCTGCCTCCAGACGGTCTCACTCTGGGCCTGAACGCCTTCACTGCCGTCGAACACAGCCACGGCCCCGTCCAGCACACTGAGCGACCGCTCCACTTCCGCAGTAAAATCGATGTGGCCGGGCGTATCGATCAGATTGACGTGAAAATCCTTCCACGGGCACTTCGTCGCCGCTGAGGTAATCGTGATTCCGCGCTTCTGCTCCTCCTCCATGTAGTCCATGACCGCAGTACCATCATGCACTTCGCCCATCTTGTACGTCTTGCCCGTATAGTACAGGATTCGCTCAGTGACGGTGGTCTTACCCGCGTCAATATGAGCCATAATGCCAATATTTCGCAGTTTTTGCAGATCGGCAGTCAATTCTTCACCATTGCGCGGTTCTTTGGTCTGTTTCGTTGCACTTCTGCGCTATGTCTATTCATAAAAAAACTGCCACGGCTCTTGTCTCAAGCAAACCGTGGCAGAAGTCGTCGAAATCCCTTACCAGGCAAAATGGGCAAACGCCTTGTTGGCCTCGGCCATTCGGTGGACGTTTTCGCGGGTGGTCATCGCGCCCCCCTGCTCGTTGTATGCATCAAACAACTCGTTGGCCAGACACTCAGCTATCGGTTTTCCACTCTTGGAACGGGCCGAAGCCAATATCCATCGGAAAGCGAGTGATTGCTGTCTCTTCGAACTTACCTGCATCGGAACCTGATAGCTCGCTCCGCCAACACGCTTGCTGCGCACCTCGATCATGGGCTTGACATTGCTGATGGCCTTCTCGAAAACCTCCAGCGGCTCGACGTCCTCAGCCTTCTTGCCTATCATATCCAGCGCATCGTAAAATACACGCTGGGCGGTGCTTTTCTTGCCGTCCCACATCAGGCAGTTTATGAACTTTGCAGCCAGTTTGCTATGATACTTCGGGTCCGGCTCCAATTGTGTGCTGGAAGCTGTGAACTTCTTCGACATATCGTGTTCCTCTTGTTCTATAGCCCCGACGGGCTGCATCATGCCTTCTTGGCACCGTATTTACTTCTGCCCTGTTTCCGACCCGAGACGCCCGCACAGTCCAGGACTCCGCGAACGATGTGGTAGCGGACGCCGGGCAGGTCGCGAACACGCCCGCCTCGAATCATAACCGTACTGTGCTCCTGGAGGTTATGATCGATACCGGGAATGTAGGCGGTTACCTCCTTGCCGTTGGTCAGCCGCACACGAGCGATCTTTCGAAGTGCGGAGTTTGGCTTTTTCGGCGTCTGCGTCCTCACAATCAAACACACACCCCGCTTCTGTGGAGACCCGCTGATGTCCGACACGCGCTTGCGTCGCTTGGACTTCGCTCTCGGTTTGTTCACTAACTGATTTCTCGTAGGCATAGTCTCAAATCCCTGTCAGATTTCCTTGCTCTATCACTTAATTCCAAGAGCCTCCTTGATGGCTGCATCGGCCTTGTCTTCGGCCTCCTTGGCCTCGTGAATTTCCTTCATTTCCTCGAATTCCTTCGGCAGCGGGGCTTCTGCCAAATGCTTAACCTTGATATCCAGATACGGCTTGAAAGCGGTGCCGGCCGGTATCAGGTGCCCCAGTATCACGTTCTCTTTAAGTCCGTGCAATTCGTCTACTTTAGCCGCCAGCGAGGCTTGAGTCAAGACCTTAGTTGTCTCCTGGAAACTCGCAGCCGCGATGAAGCTCTCAGACCACAGCGATGCCTTCGTGATTCCCAACAGCAGCGTCTGTGCTGTCGCGGGTTTCGCTCGCTTGCCTTTGGCCGGCGTTCCGCCAATCATTTCCACTTTCTCGTTAATCGCGGCCAGTTCCTTCTTGTCCAGTATCTGACCTTCGCTCACATCGCTGGCGTCGCCGGCGCTGACCACTCGAACGCTGTTGGTCAAACGCTCGTTTTCCTGTCGGAAAACAAACTTGTCGACCACTTCACCCGGCAGGAACAAACTGTCCCCGACCGACTCGATTTCCACCTTGCGCATCATTTGCGAGCAGATGATCTCGATATGCTTGTCGTTGATGTTCACGTTCTGAGACCGATACACATTCTGAATCTCCGCAATGAGATACCTCTGCAGTGCTTCTTCTCCCTTAATACGCAGAATATCGTGCGGTACCAGCGGACCATCGGTCAGAGCATCGCCGGCTTCGGCGAAATCGCCCGTGTGAACGTTGAGATGCCGGTCGCGAGGAACGTGGTGCTCCTTCTCCATGCCGCTTTCGCTGCGAACGATAATCGTCATCTTGCCTTTGCGCTTATCGCTGCGAAGCTCGACCTTGCCGCTGATTTCGGCCATGGCAGCAGGATCCTTGGGCTTGCGAGCCTCGAACACTTCGGTGACTCGCGGCAGGCCGCCCGTGATGTCCTGCGTACCGCCCGTCGCTCGGGGCTGGTGGGCGAGCAACTGGCCCGCCTGTACGCTCTGCCCTTCGGTTACTTCGATTCGAGCGCTCGCCGGCAGATAATGAACGTCCAGGATCTTGCCGCTGTCATCCTCGATGATAATCTGCGGGTGCTTGTCGCCCTTATGTTCGATAACGACCGGCTTGCCTATCTGACCTTTGCGCTCCTCTTCAATACCGATCGTCTCGCCTTCGATAATATCGACAAACCGGATATTCCCGGGAACTTCGGCAAGAATCGGAGTCCGGTGCGGGTCCCACGAGAACAGGCCGGTGCCCGCTTTAACCTGCTTGCCGTCTTCCACGCCGATAACGGCCCCGTAAGGCACCTTGTAGCTGTCCAACTCCCGATCTTTGGCATCCAGCACCGCGATCTCACCGTTGCGTTTGAGTGCCACGACGTACGACGAACCGTCCTCCGCCTTGAGCGACACTGCATTGATGTCTCGATACTGCACTTTTCCGGCAAACGTAGCAGCCTGCTCGCGCTCCAGAATCGCGCGGGATGCTACACCACCGGTGTGGAACGTTCGCAGCGTCAACTGCGTTCCAGGCTCACCGATCGACTGAGCGGCGATAATGCCGACGGCGGCTCCTTCCTCAACGAGCCGGCTTGTGCTCATATCCCAACCGTAACACTTGGCACAAATGCCGAACGCACTGTCGCACGTCAGCGGACTGCGAACGCGAATGGCATCAAGGCCGAGTTCTTCGATTTTTCTCGCAGCATCCGATGTTATCACCTCGTTCTCGCGAACAATCATCTCATCCGTAATCGGATTGCGAATATTATCGCGCGCCGTCCTGCCTATGACCAGATGCGACAGCGGTATCTCCGTCTGACCCCCGAAACTGCTCTTGGTAATCCCCTGCAACGTCCCGCAATCACGCTCGATGACGATCACGTTCTGTGAAACGTCAATCAGTTTGCGGGTCAGGTACCCGGAGTTGGCCGTCTTCAGAGCGGTATCTGCAAGGCCCTTGCGAGCGCCGTGCGTAGAACTGAAGTACTCGAGCACCGTCAGTCCTTCACGGAAGTTGGATTTGATCGGCGTCTCGATGATTTCGCCGCTGGGCTTGGCCATCAATGCCCGCATACCTGCGAGCTGCTGAATTTGATCTACGCTGCCTCGTGCACCCGAGTCACTCATCAGGTATATCGGATTGAGGTATAACTTGCCCTCTTCTCTCGTATCGTCCTTGAGGCCGCGCATCATCTCGCTGGTCACCGCCACACGCGCATTCGACCAGGCATCGATAACCTGATTATAACGCTCACCTTCGGTCAAAACGCCGTTGTCGTAGTTCTTGTAAATCTTATCAACGCGCTTTTCCGTCTGTTCGATGATCTCGTACTTCTTCTCCGGTATTCTCAAATCCGTGATACCGAAGCTCAAACCCGCCAACGTCGCATGCCTAAAGCCGATGTCCTTGATCTTGTCCAGCAACAAAACGGTTTCGGCCGTGCCGGAGAACTTCGAGCAGTCGCTGATAACCATGCTCAGCTTGCGCTGCGACATCGTGTCGTTGTAGAAAGGCATGCCCTTGGGAAGTATTTCGTTGAATATGCAGCGTCCGACCGTCGTTTCCAATATCTCGAAGCCGCTCTCGGTTCCACTTGGCTCTTTTTCTTCCTTGGATTGCAGCGCTTCGACCTCCGGCCGCCGTCTCGGCACGCGCACCTTGATGTGATCGTGCAGGCGAATCGCGCCAGATTCATAGGCCATGATGGCTTCGAACGTATCCCGGAAGGCGGGCAATGGTTTTTCCTGCTCTTCACCCCGCTTGCGCTCTTCGGCATAGGTCAGGTAATAGTTGCCCATGACCATATCCTGAGACGGCCCGACCATCGGCGAACCGTTGGCGGGTGAGAAGACGTTGCTCGTGGTCATCATCAGGATATGCGTCTCGGCCTGAGCCTCCACGCTCAAGGGCAGATGAACCGCCATCTGATCGCCGTCGAAGTCGGCGTTGAAGCCCTTGCAGGCCAGCGGATGCAACATAATCGCGTTACCTTCCACTAACACCGGTTCGAACGCCTGAATGCCCATGCGGTGCAGCGTCGGAGCACGGTTCAGCAGCACCGGATGCTGATGAATAACCTCTTCCAGAATGTCCCAGACCTGCTCGTCGCGCCGCTCGATCATTCGCTTGGCGCTCTTTATCGTATCGGCCAGTCCGTGCTGCTTCAGTTTGCGGATGATAAACGGCTGATACAGTTCGAGCGCGATCTTCTTGGGCAAACCGCACTGGTAGAGCTTCAGGTTCGGCCCGACAACGATCACCGAACGAGCCGAGTAGTCCACGCGCTTGCCGAGCAGATTCTCCCGGAAACGGCCCTGCTTGCCCTTGATCATGTCAGTCAGCGATTTGAGCGGCCGATTGTTGCTGCCCAGGACCGGACGCCTGCACCGCCCGTTGTCCAGAAGCGAATCCACCGCCTGCTGGAGCATCCGCTTTTCATTGCGGATGATAACCTCCGGAGCGTTTAGATCAATGAGCTTCTTGAGCCTGTTGTTTCGGTTAATAATCCGGCGGTACAGATCGTTCAGATCGCTCGTGGCGAAGTTGTCGCGTTCGAGCAGGACCAGCGGTCTTAAGTCCGGCGGAATCACCGGCACTACCTCGAGAACCATCCAATCGGGCTTGTTCGTGCTGTTCCTCAGTTCGTTGACGGTCTTGAGCCGCTTGGTAAGGTCCTTGATCTTCTGCTTGCTGTTGGTCTTGCCGATGGCTTCGCGCAACTCCACACTCGTTGCATCCAGATCGAGAATCCCCAGGAGGCCCCGAATTGCCTCGGCCCCCATTGCCGCCTTGAACGAGTTGCCGTACTTATCGAAGGCTTCTCGGAATTCCTCTTCACTGAGCAACTGCCCCAGTTTGAGCGGCGTCTGGCCCGGATCAACCACGGCGTAATCCTGGAAGTAGATCACCTTCTCCAGATCCGAACTCTTCATCGCCAGCAGGGTGCCGAGTCGGTTCGGTATGGCCTTGAAGAACCAGATGTGTACGACCGGGGCCGCCAGATTGATGTGGCCCATGCGCTTGCGCCGAACGCGGCTGTGCGTTACCTTCACGCCGCAGCGGTCACAAATGATGCCTTTGAACTTGGTTCCCTTGTACTTGCCGCACGCGCATTCCCAGTCGCGTTCCGGCCCGAATATCCGCTCGCAGAACAAGCCGTCCTTCTCAGGCCGGTATGTACGATAGTTGATCGTCTCAGGCTTGCGAACTTCCCCGAAAGACCAACTGCGAATATCATTGGGGCTCGCCAATGAAATCTTTACCGAACCATAGTCGTTGATGCGGTCGTATATGTTTCCTAACATGTAAGGCCCCTTGCAAGTAACAAGACGACAACCATTAGAGAATCCCGCTGCCGAGCGTCTTCTTCTCGAGTTGAATGTTCAGGCCGAGTCCGCGTATCTCATTGCACAACACGTCGAATGAGAGAGGCGTGCCCGCCTCAAGGGTGTTCTGCCCCTTAACCATCGACTCGTAGATCTTCGTACGACCCTCGACGTCGTCGCTCTTGACTGTCAACATTTCCTGAAGCGCATAGGCCGCTCCATAACCTTCCAGCGCCCAAACTTCCATCTCGCCGAACCTCTGGCCGCCCGTTCGGGCCTTTCCGCCGAGCGGCTGCTGCGTGATCAGACTGTAAGGTCCGGTCGCCCGCGCGTGAATCTTGTCATCCACCAGGTGGTGCAGCTTCATCATGTAGATAAAGCCGATCGTCGCTCTCTGATCGAAAGGCTCTCCCGTTCTGCCGTCGTACAACTGCGTCTTAAGCGACTTCGGTATATTCACGAAAAACTCGTCGGCCGGAGGCGATTGACGCTGCTCTTCCAGTTCTTTCCTCCGGCTTGTCATCCGCTCATTTGCCTCTTCCGTCAGTTCCAGGATCTTCTCTTCGCTGGCTCCGTCGAAAACAGGCGTCACTGCGTTGAAGCCCAGCACCTTGGCCACCCATCCCAGATGCGTCTCCAGAATCTGCCCCACGTTCATTCGACTGGGAACGCCAAGCGGATTCAACATAATATCGATAGGAGTTCCATCCTCGAGGAACGGCATATCCTCTTCCGGCATAATCTTGGCGATAACACCCTTGTTACCGTGGCGTCCCGCCATTTTGTCACCGATCGACAGCGTCCGCTTGATAGCCACATACACCTTGGCCATCTGTAGGACGCCGCTTGGCAGTTCATCGCCGTGTTTCAACGTCTCAACGCGACGCTTGGCCTGCTCCTGAAGTTCGGTGATCTTCGGCCAGTACTTGTCCGCGATCTTCTGCGCTTCATCGCGAAGCGAAGCCGGCTTGACCCACTTGACATCGAAATTCTCGATCTGTTCCGAAATGACTTCGTCGTCTTCGCTGGCGCCGACCTTCTGACGCGTGGACGGGTCCACGATGTTGACCTCCAGCTTCTGGTGAATTGCATCGGTCATCTGACGAAAGACGGTACACTCCTTAGCCTGCATCTCGGCCTGATATTCTTTGATCTGCGCCGCCAGAGCCTTCTTCTGCTCCTCACTACCCGCGCCGCGCCTGGTGAACATCTCCGTCTTGATGACAACGCCTTCGTAACCGCTGGGCAGTTCCAGAGAATCGTTCTTCACGTCCTCGCCCGCTCTGCCGAAGATGGCGTGAAGCAGTTTTTCCTCAGGCGTCAGCTCCGTCTTGCTCTTCGGAACCACTTTGCCCACCAGAATGTCGCCCGGACAGACGCGAGTCCCTTCGCATACGACGCCGTTTTCGTCCAGATTCCGCAACGCTTTCTCCCCGACGTTCGGAATATCGCACGTGAATTCCTCTTTGCCCAAACGCGTTTCGCGGACCTCGGCCGTGAATTCATCGATGTGGATACTCGTGAAGCTGTCATCCTTACACAGCCGTTCGCTGACGATAATGGCGTCCTCGAAGTTGTATCCGTCGAAAGACACAAAACCAACCAGGATATTCTTGCCCAAAGCCAGTACGCCGCTGTCCGTCCCGCCTCCGTCGGCAATAATCTGGTTCTTGCGCACCTTCTCGCCCAGCGTAACCACAGGCTTCTGATTGAGGCACGTTCGCTCGTTCAGTCCTTCGAACTTGGCCAGTTCGTATTCGTCCGTCTGGTCGATGACGATCTTCGTGGCGTCGACGGCCGTAACCACCCCGCCGCTCTCGGCCCGAATCACCATGCTGGAGTTACGACCGACCATACTCTCCATGCCCGTTCCCACCAGCGGAGCATCCGTCTTGAGCAGTGGAACCGCCTGGCGCTGCATATTCGAGCCCATCAGTGCGCGATTCGCGTCATCATGCTCCAGAAAGGGAATCAACGAAGCCGAAATGCCTACGATCTGCTTGGGCGATATGTCTACATAGTCCACGTTGGAGTGTTCCACGTGCGCCAGTTCGCCGCTCTCTCTCGCCAACACCTGGCCCTTCGGTATCCGTCCCGTCGACGGATCGACCGCGCTGGGCGGAGCGAAAATCGCTCTCATCTCCTGATCGGCGCGAAGGTAGTCAACCTCGCCCGTCATCTTACCGTTCTTGACCTTGCAGTAGGGCGTCAGCAGAAAGCCGTATTCATCCACCGTCGCAAAAATGGCCAGCGACGCAATCAACCCGATGTTCGTGCCTTCCGGCGTCTCGATCGGACAGATTCGACCGTAATGGCTGATATGCACGTCCCGCACTTCGAAACCGGCCCGCCGTCGGTTCAAACCGCCCGGCCCCAGAGCCGAAAGACGCCGCTCGTGCGTCAACTGACTAAGGGCGTTGGTCTGATCGACAACCTGGCTCAACTCGCCGCGTCCGAAGAAGTAATTGATACTGCTCGAAACACTCTTCGAGTTTACCAAATCAGCGATACGCGGGGTGTCCGTGGCATCCCGCTTCATGCTCATCCGTTCCTGGACGGTCTTGCGCAACTTCAAAAGACCCTTGCGAATCTCATCGGACGCTAATTCATCAATCGTCCGCAGCCGCCGGTTGCCGAGGTGGTCGATGTCGTCGACTTCGCCCTCGTTGTTACGAAGAGCCATGATGTACTTCATCGTATTGAGCAGATCTTCGGGACGCAGCGTCATTTCCTCTTCATCCACCGACTGCTCGAACTTACGGTTCAGACGAAATCTGCCAACCCGACCGAGACGATACCGGTTCGAATCGAAAAACTTCTCTGCAAAGAAACTCTTCGCTTTCTCTTCGTTCGGAGGATTGCCCGGCCGAAGCCGCATGTAGAACTTCAACAGCGCCTGCTCGTGCGTCTCACAATCATCCTCGGCCAGAGTATTGAGGATAATCGCATCGCGTACGCGCGTGATCACCTCGATTTCAACGGCCTTCTTCTTGCCTTTGCCCGTATCCGCCAGCGCCGACTGAATCACCGAAACGCGATCCGCAATCTGCGTGCCCGCTTTGACAATAATCTCGCCGCTGTCCGGATCGGCAATGGGTTCGACCGCCCACATCGTCGGCGACAGCTTGTTCAGCGGCACCTTCTTGGTCGGATAGAACAGGCGAAGAATCTGCTCGGTCGTGCCGTAATCCGGGCTTATGGCCCGCAGGAAAACCGTCGCAGGAATCTTGCTGGACTGATCGATCTTCACAACCAGAATGTCCTTGTGCGTAACACCGATCTCAATCCAGCTCCCCCGTTCCGGAATGATCCGGCCGCCGTGCAGAACCCGGTCGCCTTCCTTGCTCTCGATCAAAAAGTCCACACCCGGACTGCGATGCAACTGGCTGACAATAACCCGCACCGCACCGTTTACGATGAACTCGCCTCCGCCGATCATCACGGGCATCTCACCGATATAGATCGCCTGTTCCGACAGGTCCTCGCCTTCTTTTCTGCGAAGGCGGCACACAATCTTCAAAGGATACCCGTACGTCAGCCGCAACTGCCGGCAGCGCATGGGAGTGTGGTGAGGACGCTCCAGCTCATAGTACACGTACTCGAGAACCGTGTTCTTGTCGTAACTCTCGATCGGGAAGATCTCCCGAAAGAGGGCTTCGAGACCGACGCACTTTCTCTTTGTGGGAGCTACGTCCTTCTGCAGGAAGCTCTCATAACTGCCCCTCTGGATATCCACCAGATTCGGGATATCAACCGCATCCTGAACATTGCCGAAACTGCGAACGGTTTGTGAGACCATTAGGTACTCCCTTTCAATAGCCGAACGCCGACACTCGGACCCCCTCGTCCGTCGGTCGGTCGATCAGCTATCGTCAATATGGAATTTCTGCTTCTTCGTGCGATCTTAGGAGATTTCAACAACCGCGCCGGCTTCTTCAAGCTGCTTGCGAACCGCCTCGGCATCTTCCTTGCTCACACCTTCCTTCACAGGCTTGGGCAGATTGTCAACCAGATCCTTGGCCTCCTTGAGACCCAGACCCGTCAACGCACGCACCTCTTTGATAACCTGAATCTTCTTATCGCCGAATTCTTTCAGAACAACGTCGAAACTGGTCTTCTCCTCTTCCTGCTCGCCGCCTCCACCGGCTGCCGGCGCCCCAGCTACCATTACGGCTCCGCCGGCTGCGGGTTCGATTCCATGTTCCGTCTTGAGATAATCGCCCAACTCCTTGGCCTGCATCAGCGTCAGTTGCACGATCTTATCGCCAAGTTCCTTAATGTCCTTGCTCCACTCCTGCGTGGCTTCTTCCGTCTTGGCTGCTTCTTTTGCTTCTTCTGCCATTTCCGAAAACTCCTGTCGTTCGACGCCGAGTCGTAGCCGGGACTACACCGTCCCGTTTAACCCGTAAAGGGGCAGCAACTCAGCAGTTCATAACTTCTAAGCACAAAGGCTGCGCAACATCGACCGGGCGGTCCGTCTACGCCGCCTGTTTGTCTTCCTCATTCGCGATGGTTTCAATGCAACCGGCAAGATTACTGCCCGGTGCGGCGATTGCCGAGGCCAGCGCCGAAGCAGGCGACTGAATCAACGTCACAATCTCGCCCAGCAGTTCGCTCTTGGTGGGCATCTTGGCAATGTCCGTAGCCGCCTTGGCATCCATCGCCGCCCCGTCGAGAAAAGCCCCCTTGATCTCAAGTTGCGGCAGCTTCTTGCCCCACTCGACGATCTCCTTGGCAACATCTACGATACTGTCCCCGCCATAGGCGACGGTGCAGGGCCCCTCGAACAGATCAACCGCCCCTTCCATGCTCTGGCTTCGCAATGCCTTCTTGAAAAGCGAATTGCGCGTAACCAGCAGGCGAATGCCTTTCTCGAGCATTTCACCGCGCATCACGTTATTATCAACGCCGGCGATACCCTTGGTGTTGACGATCAGGAAATTCCTGATGTCTTCGTCGGCGATTCGCTGTTCCATCTCGGCTTGTAATAGCCCTTTTACGTACTTGCTCATATCTCACCTGCCTGTGGAGCGCCGCCCGGCGCTGCCGATTCGTATTCTAATCCGCATACGTATTATTACGATCTTGCTCCTCGGCGACCGCGTCGCCCCCGAACATTCGGGCTCTGTCAACAACCCCATGCGCGAGCCCCAAATACATTGCTCAAACGCTCACCGGCACGCTCGGACTCATTGTTGCCGTCAGGAAAACGCCCTTGATATACGTCCCCTTGGTAGTCACAGGCCGGATCTTCTTCATGTGCGCGACCAGTGCCTGGATGTTCTCAGCGAGCTTCTTCTTGTCGAAGCTCTGCTTGCCCACCACAACGTGCACGTTGCCGCCCGAATCGTTGCGATATTCGATCTTTCCCGCCGCAAACTCCGCAACGGCCTTCGGTATGTCTTCCGTAATCGTTCCGTTCTTCGGCGAAGGCATCTTGCCCTGCGGCCCCAGAACCCGGCCCAGTTTGCCGACCTTCCCCATCACTTTGGGCGAAGCGACCGCCACGTCGAAGTCCGTCCATCCGTCGGTTACCTTCGCCACAAGCTCATCACTGCCGGCTTCGATCGCCCCGGCCTTCTTGGCCGCCTCGACGTCAGCATCGTCGCAGAACGCAACAACCCGGTTCTGTTTGCCCGTCCCGTGAGGCAGCGATATGGAGCCGCGAATCAACTGGTCCGCCTGCTTCGGATCGATGCCCAGCTTCAAAACGCATTCCACGGTCTGATCGAACTTGACCGAATTGAACGACTTGATCTTCTCGATGGCCGCGGACAAACCCAGCGGCTCTTTGCTCAGCCCGTCGGCTTCTTTTCGATATCTCTTGCTCTTGACTCTCATTTGTCAAATTCTCACAGCCAGTTACCTGTATTTCGTTTCAGTCCGCAGACCTCAGTCTATTCGACCTCTACGCCCATGCTTCGGGCCGTTCCTTCGATAATCCTCTCAGCCCTGTCCAGATTGTATGCGTTCAAGTCCTTGAACTTCGTCTCAGCGATCTTCCTGACCTGCTCCCGACTGATCTTGCCCACCTTCTCCTTGTTGGGAACGCCGCTGCCCTTGGCTATCTCCGCCGCCTCCTTGATCAGGACCGCCGCCGGCGGACTCTTGACCTGGAACTCGAAACTCTTGTCCTTGAAAACCGTTATAACGACCGGCACCGTCGTACCGTTCAGTTCTTTCGTCCGCTCGTTGAACTGCGAGACAAACTGACCGATGTTCACACCGTGCTGGCCCAGAGCCGGACCGATCGGCGGTGCCGGAGTCGCCTGCCCGCCGGGCGCCTGGAGCTTGATCTGTACTGCAACTTCTTTCGCCATGTTTCTAACCTTCTCTAAGAGCCGTCACCGGCCCGATATCACGACCGACCCGGATACGGCGTCGAACGCTTGCCACCCCTACAATTTCTCTATCTGCCAATACTCGATATCCAGCGGAGTACTCCTGCCGAAAATCGTGACGATCACTTTGACGATCCCGCGCTCGGTATCTATCGAGTCCACAACACCCTCGAAATTCTCGAAGGCCCCTTCGCGAATCTTGATTTGGTCGCCCTTCTTGAACTCAACCTTGATACTCGGCGCCTCTTCGGGCTTCTCCGCCTCGAGAAGCATCTTTGCGACATCCGTATCACGCATCGGCGTCGGCACGCCCTCGGTGCCGATGAAATCACCGACCCCCGTGGTCCCCTTGATCATGAACCAGGCACCCTCGGGAACACGCCCGTCCTCGGTCGGCTCCATCTCCATAAACACATAGCCCGGATAGAGCTTTCGCTTGTGTACCGTCTGCTTGTTGCCGCGAATCCGCTTGATCTGCTCGACAGGCACTTCGATACGCCCGACGATGTCATGCAGACCCTCACCCTCGACCTTCCGCGTAAGGGCCTCTTTGACCTGCATCTCTTTGTTCGCTGCAACTCGTAATACGTACCACTGCATAATAACAGCCCGCAATTCTGCAACAGACTCCTGTTCTATGACAACAGCCAGTCAAAGAGTATCTGAAAACTCCAGTCCGTGACACCGAGGAGTACGGCCATGACAGCAACAACCACAATCACGACGGTCGTCGAAACAACGATTTCCTGCTTGCTCGACCAACTCACTTTCTTCATCTCCCCTTCGGCCGCGATCATGAAATCCGCCACCGAAGACTTGTTGACCAGCCAGAAGATCCCAAGCCCCAGGACCACTGCCAGCCCGGCAGGAACCATCGTTGAGATCCAAAGATGCGCGCGCGTGCTGACACCCCACAGGGTCGAGGCGTCCAGCAGAACATACAGACGATAGCATCCGACTGCGACAAAAATGGCCGCCGCGAACGCACTGCACAAACGCGTGTACTTGCCCTGGCCCTTCTTGTAAATGCTAAGACCCATACCTGGCATTCCTCGTTGACTTATACTCTTCTTCCAACCGGTTTGCTGTCATCTCCGGTTCTTAACAGGCCAGGAGGGAATCGAACCCCCAACCTTCGGTTTTGGAGACCGACGCTCTGCCAAATTGAGCTACTGGCCTAATCGCCTCAACATGTTCGTTCAGCAGCACCAGCGTCCTACTTGCGTCGTATCTTGTGCATCGTATGCTTCCGCTCGTTCTTGCAGAACTTCTTCAGATTGAGCTTCGGCGTACCTTCTGCAACGCTGACATTCGTGCGATAGTTCCTCTGGCGGCATTCCGTGCACTCAAGCCAGACGTTTTCTCGTTTGCTCTTCTTCTTTGCCATAGGACTGCTTTCCCCGTGCCGTCGAGCGACTCCAGGCGGAGATACTCCGACTGAGTGCCGAACGATCGGACACCGTGCTCCCGGATCCATTGGCCGCACAAAACACATCGCCGTGCGACCCTCAGACCTGCAAAAATGCTACTCCAGAATCTTGATCACAACACCGGCGCCGACCGTTCGTCCGCCTTCACGAATGGCGAACCGAAGTCCTTCTTCCATAGCGATAGGTGCAATGATTTCCACTTCCATCGCAATGTTGTCGCCCGGCATGCACATCTCGGCACTTTTTCCTTCCCGGCTCATCAATCCGTGTACCGAACCGGTAATATCCGTCGTTCTGAAGTAGAACTGAGGCTTGTAGCCCGCGAAGAAGGGCGTGTGCCGTCCGCCTTCCTCCTTGGTCAATACATATACCTCGGCATGGAACTTGGTGTGAGGCGTAATACTGCCCGGAGCCGCGACGACCTGTCCACGCTCCAGCTCTTTCTTCTCAACGCCTCGCAGGAGCAGCCCCACGTTATCGCCCGCCTGGCCCTCGTTCAGCGTCTTGTTGAACATCTCAACGCCCGTGCAAACCGTCTTGCGGATATCCTTGTGCACTCCGACGACTTCCACTTCGTCGCCGACGTGAATGACGCCGCGCTCGACTCGGCCGGTACCCACGGTGCCGCGTCCCTTAATGCTGAAAACGTCCTCCACAGGCATCAGGAACGGCTTGTCCACATCGCGCTCCGGAAGCGGGAAGTACTCGTCAACCGCCGCCATCAATTCATCGATAGCCTTGCATGCCTCGCCGTCCTTGCCTTCCGACTGCATCGCCTGCAGAGCGGAACCGCGAACGATCGGAATGTCGTCGCCCGGGAACTCATACTTGTTCAGCAAGTCCCGAATCTCCAGTTCGACAAGGTCAAGCAGTTCGGGATCGTCCACTTCGTCCACCTTGTTCATGAACACCACAATGCTCGGCACGTTTACCTGACGGGCAAGCAGAATGTGCTCGCGAGTCTGAGGCATCGGTCCGTCGCCCGCCGCCACCACCAGAATCGCACCGTCCATCTGAGCGGCCCCGGTGATCATGTTCTTGATGTAGTCGGCGTGACCGGGGCAGTCCACGTGCGCATAATGGCGATTCGCCGTTTCGTACTCGACGTGGGCGGTGTTGATAGTAACGCCGCGTTCCCGTTCCTCGGGGGCGTTGTCAATGTCCTCGAATTTCTTGACATTCCCGGCACCCGCGACATTCGCCAGTCGCATCGTGATCGCGGCCGTCAGAGTCGTCTTGCCGTGGTCGATGTGACCGATCGTGCCGATGTTAACGTGTGGTTTAGTCCTTTCAAATACCGCCTTAGCCATCTGATCTTAACCTCCAATACGCTGGGTCAATTCCTGCTTGCTCCTGTCCGAATCCGTCTACAAGACTCACGTACTTACTACGTCTATATTCAACTCATGGCCGACAAGGCAACTTTCACCACCAAATGAATGTGCCATCCGAGCCTGAACTGCTTCCATTTAGCTGCTGATGGGACTTGAACCCATGACCTCGTCCTTACCAAGGACGCGCTCTACCACTGAGCTACAGCAGCATCGATGCAAATCAACCGACAATCAGGACAAGTCAAATCTTGTCCCAAAAGCCCGTAAATACAAACACCATCCCTCTTTCCTGCCCCAAAATCGTACAAAAATAGCGCAGGAATCAGGAATTCCGTAACTGCTACTGGATGTAAATCACGGAGTTTACCGAAAGTCGATGGAAAGTGCAAACAGAAAAACGAAAAAATGTCGGCGGTACCGAAAAAATCCGGAATCTCGTCGGCCGCACACGCCGCGATATCCTAGGTCGCCTCGCGACCCCCTCAACCCTTCTGAGGCTCGACCGAGCCTTTGGGCTCCTCCGCCGCCTTTTCTCCCCCCAGACGAAGCACCCAGGACTTTAGCCATTGTTCCCACTTCGGCCTGGTTTCAGGGATCTCAACTTTCGTCAGCGCAACTAAAACGTCGTTCGGATCTGCCTTATCCGGTGGTTTGCTCATATGCGCGTCCAGCCGCTGCAACAGCACGTCGTTGGGATCGATGTCCCCCTTCCGCAACACGCCCGCCAGCAAGGCCGCGACTTCTTCGGGTTTGCCCCACCGCAGATAAGTCTCCAGTCGGGCCGCCCGAAGCTGCGAATCGTTCGTCTCGCCCCCTGCAGCCTCCTGCCATCGCGTCAAACACACCGCAGCCTTCTCAAATTGCCCCGCGTCGAGATACAGAGGAACCAGAAGCGCCCTCGTCCTCGCCAGACCACCGGCGCCGTTGTCATTCGTCAGCCGACGTTCAGCCGTCTCGAGAAAGTTGATCCTCTGCTCCTGCGACAAGCGACTTTGGCTGTCAGCCCCGGCCAACCTTTCTACCCACACCTTCACTACGCCGGGCTCTGCCCCCGCAAAGATCTTCATCATCGCCTGCCATACCGCTTCCCCCTCGCCGTTGACGCCCAACTTTCGCTCGAGCCACGGCAGATCCTTTCCGCCACCGACTTCGCCCGCCAGCTCAATCAGCCTCCTGCGTATACGGGCACTGGCATCGTCCGTGAAATCCGCCCGCAACCGGTCCAGAGCGGCCTCTTTATTGATATAAATCAGGCCGTCAACCGCTTTTTCCCGCACCCGATCCACATCGTCGCTCAGAGCATCATCAAAAACAGGCTTGAAAAACTGCCTCGCCTGAGTGCTGTGTACGCCCTGTGCACACAGCGCAGCCATCGATCCGACCAACTCCGCCCGCAGGGAACCGTCGGCCCGCCCCTTCTGATCGGTGTATCTGTTGGACAGTACACTCAGGTATCCCTCAACCTGCTCATCCGTCAGCCCATCCTGTTCCAGAAGCCTCGCCAACACCGCCGCACCCCGCTGGGCCTTCTCAGGATCCTCGTCGAAGACATATTTCGCCGCCCATTCCAGCGCTTTCATACGGACCTCAACCGGTATGTCGAACGGCGAACTGTCCAAGAATGCGTAATAACATGCCCCTCCCAGTGCTGAAAACAGCGATACCCGGACTTCTTCGTCCTCCTCGACCTCCAGTTGCGCCAACAGACGCTCGGCGGAATTCACCTGCCCCATTAGCGAAAGCACCTCAGCCGTCTTGAGCCGGACGAGTCGGTTGGGATCCGAAACGAGGCCCACCAGCGCCTTGCCCACCTCGGCGGTCAATTTCGGACTCGTCTTGCCGGATAGTCGGAGCTGGCGAAGCTTCTCCAGAGCCCAGAGCCTGGTCGTCGGCTCAGCCGCCGTCAGATGATTGGCGAGAAACTTGCCCTTAGCTCCATCCTCGGCAATAGAATCGCATAATTGATCTTGCGCCGCAAGATACCTGCCCTGCCAGAGGTTGGATTCAACTTTTCGGCTGGCAATCTCCGACCGCTGACGGATCAACTGCTCGCGAAGATATGCCTCCTGTCCGTTCGCCCTCAATCTCGCAATGATCTGCTCGCGATCCGCCGCGCTCTTGCCCACTGGCACCCCAAGCACGTTGAGACCCCTGCGAGCCGCAGCCGCGATGCCCGGCTCCCCGCTGTCCACCAACTCAAGCAACTTCACTGCCACCCGCATATCAGGATGCAATTCCAGTGCTTGTATCGCGTTCAGTCGCGTCTCCAGCGGAGCTGAATCGTCGAGAGCCAATGCTTCCAGCGGCCCCGAAACCTGCTCAAACTCGAATATCAGCAACGCCTCCGCCGCCAGCGCTGCCACCGCCTGCTGCTCCTGAGCGACGATCTCCAGCAACGGTTCGATGAACTGCTCGGCATTCTCCACAGAACCCGACCCCGTCCGCGTCTGAGCCAATACCCTGCAAATGGCAACTCGGGCAGCCTGATTGGTATCCTGGCTCAAAGCATCCAGCACAATACCCCTCGCCCGGGAGTCCTCGCTGCCCAGGAGAACCGCCACCGCATTCATGCGCATCTGCTCGCTCGATCCCTTGTTGAGCAAAGCGTCTTTCGTGAGCTTGAGCTGGGGATTCAGTTCTTCTTCGGTCGCTGCCTGAGCCGGCTCCTCCGACGGGGCGGTCTGCTGCGCAAGGCAGAACTGGCAAAGGCCCACTGCCAGCAGTAATATGAACGAATGCAGCCCCATCTTCGTCATCAGCGCGACCTTCATAAGATTAGTGGTTTAAGTGCTTTGTATTATAAGTGCAATCTTCCGCTCGGTCAAATCTTTTCGGCCCTCTTTGCATTTTGCACATGTTTTCCAGATTAACAGCGCCACAGCTTACTGTCTGGGATGAAACTGCTTGTGAATGCTCCTCAATCGCTCCTGATCCACGTGAGTATAGATTTGTGTCGTTGCAATATCAACATGCCCAAGCATCTCCTGAACGCTCCGCAGATCGGCACCGCCCGACAATAAGTGCGTCGCAAAGCAATGCCGCAGCGTATGAGCCGTCATTTTCGGAGGCATCCCCGCCCGGGCGGCGTATTTCTTCACGAGCCTCCATATTTCGATACGCCCGAGGGGCGTTCCTGTTCGTGATAACAGCAGCGCATCACCGCTGTGAGGCTTCGATAACGCAGGTCGCAGCCGCGTGAGATACTGCTGCACCGCAGCAATTGCCGGGCGCCCCAGGGGTACAATACGCTCCTTCTTTCCTTTACCCATGCACCGCAGGTATCCTATTTTCATATTAATGTCTGACACTTTCAACGCGGCCAATTCGCTTGCACGTACCCCGGTTGCATACAACAATTCGAGTATTGCCTTATCCCGGAAGTAGAAACGCTCCTCCATGGCCGGCGCTTTCAGCAAATCCCGCACCTTCTCCTTGCTGCATATCGTCGGCAGCCTCTGCCAGAGCTTCGGGGCCTCAAGCAGTTCGGTCAGATCGTTGTCTATCAGGCCGTTGAGCCGGGCAAACCGCAGGAACATGCGGATCGCTACAAGACATCGCTTGGCCGTACTCTCGGCCCTGCTGTCTTCCACGAGCGTCCGCGTGTAACTCTGAACCGCCACAGGCCGCAGTTGTTCCAGCGAATCGATCTGCTGTGACCGACAGTGTTCGCAGAACCCCTTGAGGTCTCGGCCGTATGCAAGAACCGTGTTTTCTGCCAGACCGGCCTCGACAACAAGGTAGTTCAGAAATTCCTGGACATAATGCCCCAGAGGTAAGGAGGACAATTTCTCGGAAATCGATTGTGTCTGCGTCGCGGGCATGAGTGCACTACGTCAAAGGTATCAATACTGGCACGCTCTTGTAAATATCGGCGTCAAACGACAGCCCCCTTTAGAAACTACTGCGCGCATGCTACTATCTATAGGCATCGGGCGCACCGTTCGTCACGTTGCATCGCTCTTGACGCCTTGCTTTCGGGCTTCCAATCGATAGAATTGTCTGTGCATATTTGCACGAAACAAGGACTGCGTCCGACAATGAAACGGTATTAAGAGGAACTCGCGGATGAAGACGAATCGATTGACGCGAAGAGAACTGCTGGGGCAAACGGTTCTGGCCGGTATGGCCCTGGCAACAGACAAATCAGCCGTCAGCCGAACCTTGGCGCAGAACACGAATCTGCCGTCGGTGCGTGCGATTACCAGCGGCCCCAGGTTCCACTGGTTCGGCTACTACGACAAACTGCAATTCGATCCCACCTGCCGCTTTGCGCTCGGTATGGAGGTCGATTTCGAGCACAGGAGCCCCAGACCCGACGACGTTATCAGAGTCGGTATGGTAGATCTGGACAATGGCGACCGCTGGCGCGAACTGGGCAGGACCACCGCCTGGTGTTGGCAACAGGGATGCATGCTGCAATGGATTCCCGGATCCTCTGAGCAGATACTATGGAATGATCGTCGCAGCGAGGATTATGTCTGTCATGTGCTCAATGTCAAGACAGGCGAAAAAAAGACGCTGCCCTCGCCAATCTACACGCTGAGCCCCGATGGCCGTACGGCGGTTACTCCCGATTTCCGGCGAATAAACGACATGCGGCCGGGCTATGGCTACGCCGGCATAGAAGACCCGCACGCCGGAGAACTGGCGCCGAAAGACACAGGCATATTCCGCGTCGATCTGCTGTCCGGCAGGAAGGAATTGATCATCTCCCTCGCCGACATCGCAAACTTCGGACAAATCCCCGGCAACCCAAAGAACGCCAAGCACTACTTCAATCACCTGCTCTTCAACACCGACGGCTCTCGCTTCATCTTCCTCCATCGCTGGCGCTCCACCGGCGATTCCGCATACGAAACCGTCGGGGGCTTCGGAACGAGAATGCTCACGGCCTCCCCGGACGGCAGCGACCTGCGCGTCGTTGACCCGCATGGAAAAACCTCCCACTTCATCTGGCGAGACCCGAACCACATTCTCGCCTGGGCCTGGCACCCCTCGCACGGCAGCGCGTTCTATCTCTATCAAGACGGTACCGATAAGGTTGAAGTCGTCGGCAAAGACATGATGCCCCGCAACGGCCACTGCACATATCTGCCCGGCAACCAGTGGATCCTCAACGACACATACCCCGACCGCAACCGCAATCAGCACGTATATCTCTACCACGTTGCGTCGGGGAAAAAGGTCCCATTGGGCCGTTTCCATCTTCCCGGGCAATACAAAGGCGAGTGGCGATGCGATACGCACCCGCGATTCAGCCCCGACGGCCGCAGCGTCGTAATCGACTCGCCGCACGGCGGCAACGGCCGGCAAATGTACCTCATCGATATCAGCGACATCATCGCCTGAGCCCGACGACAGGCGCGCAACCATCCAGATACGGCACGGCCGAGCCAAAAAGAGCAATTCTCGCTTGAACGCCCTCGGCACCACCGGTACAATCACGCAAAATCCGCACAAATCCCAATGGATGGATGAATGTGAAATGAGAATCATACGATCGATAATCGACCCGTGCCGGGCGACCCGCGGTGCTCGCAACATCCTCTTGGTATCGTTGCTTGCCTTTGCATGCAGCGCTTTGACCGGTTGTACGGGCGAGCAATACCAGAATCCGCCGGCAAGCGAACCGCTCTGCCTCGTCGGCGCTACACAGGCACAGGTGGTGGCGGCGGCCGAGCAGGTGCTATCGACAATGCGCTTCGCCCTCGAAAAAGTTGATCCTGAAACCGGACTGGTTCTGACCCGTCCCCTCTCAGGTGCCCAGTTCTTCGAACTCTGGCGCGACGATAATGTCGGCGCTTTCAACAGCGCCGAAGCAAATCTGCACACCATCCGGCGCACCGCCGAACTCCAGGTGGATAAGACCGCAGGCGGACGACTTTGCGTGGCCTGCCGCGTCCGAACCGAACGTCTCGAAATACCCGAACAGGAGGCGGTCACCAGCAGTGGCAGGGCGTATTTCCTGTTCTCCAACAGCGGCCAGTCACTGCAGAACATCGAGTTGAATCCCGAGCAGATGGCCAATAGATCGTGGACGAATCTCGGCCGCGACGCGCTCCTTGAAAAACGAATCCTCGACCGCATTCAAAAGCAGCTCGAGCGCTCCCTGCAGACCGTAGACAATTCCTCGGAAAAGGCAGGGCCTCAGTCATGAATGTGCTGGTGTGCGGAGGCGCAGGCTACATCGGAAGCAACATGACCGCCATGCTCGCAAGCGAGGGACATCGGCCCATCGTGCTCGATAATTTCAGCAAGGGACATCGTTCCGCCGTCGCAGATGCGCCATTGGTTGAGGCGGATCTGGCTGATCGTGAAACGCTCCTCCGCATTCTTCGCCAGAACAACATCGAAGCGGTAATGCATTTTGCGGCATTCATCGAAGTGGGCGAGTCCGTTGCGAATCCGCTGAAGTACTATCACAACAACTTCTGTAACGCCCGCAACCTGCTCGCCGCGATGGAAACGGTCGGTGTCGAGAGATTCGTCTTCAGCAGCACCGCCGCAGTCTATGGCAAACCCGCAAAACTGCCAATCACCGAAGACGCACCAAAGAACCCGATCAATCCCTACGGCCATTCCAAACAGGCCGTCGAACAGATGTGTCACCATCAAAGCCGAACGGGCGGACTCCGTTACGCCTCCCTGCGATACTTCAACGCATGCGGTGCCGGCAACGATGGCCTGCTGGGCGAGGATCATCGCCCGGAGTCGCATCTGATCCCGCTCGTCATCCAGGCTGCGATGGGCAGGCGCAAAGACATCAAGATATTCGGTACCGACTACGAGACTGTTGACGGCACGTGCATCCGCGATTACATCCATATCGACGATCTGTGCCGGGCGCATCTGCTGGCGCTGGACCAACTAAGCGACAAGACAGAACTGATATACAATCTCGGCAACGGCAAGGGGTACTCGGTCAGACAGGTCATTGAAACCGTTAAAAGAGTCTCCGGCAGGGACTTTGCAGTCGTCGAAGCGGACCGCCGACCGGGCGACCCGGCCGTACTGACGTCGGATGCCACCCGCGCCCGCGACGAACTGGGCTGGCAACCGCTCAAGCCGAATCTCGAACAGATGGTGCAAACCGCCTGGAAATGGCATAGCGAACATCCGGACGGATATCCGAACTGAATGAAACGAAGCACGAGCACAGAGAAAGGTCAATTCGTGGAACAGGCAAGAGAAAAAGTCAACGCATTCCTCAGCGATAACGGCATGTATCACGGCGACATCGACATGGAAGCCGTCTGCAAGATATTTCTCGAAGACATGGATAAGGGCCTGGCAGGCAAAGATAGTTCGCTCGCCATGCTCGCCACCTACATCGAAACCGAACGCGATATCCCCGCGGGCAAACCCGTCGTCGTCATGGACGCCGGCGGCACCAACTTCCGCGTCGCTACCGTCACCTTCGCCGACGACGGCACCGCAGCAATCGCCGATCAGGATGTCTACGGAATGCCGGGAATCGAAAAAGAGGTCAGCAGGGACGAATTCTTCGGAACAATGGTGAAGTATCTCGAAGGCGTTGTCGACAAGAGCGACAGCATCGGCTTCTGTTTTTCCTATCCTATCGAAATGTCGCCGAACAAGGACGGCCGCGTCCTCTACTTCTCCAAGGAGATCAAAGCCCCGGAAGTCGTCGGCAAAATGATCGGCGAGAATCTCAACGCTGCTATTACCAAATCCGGAGCCAAAGAAGACAAGACCATCGTCCTGCTCAACGACACGGTCGCCACGCTCCTGGCTGGTCGGGGCAATGCAGGCGGACGGTCGTTCGACAGCTACATCGGCTTTATCCTGGGCACGGGCACCAACTGCAGCTATGTCGAGCAAAACAGCAATATCACGAAACACCCTGATCTCGATGGCGCCAAGAGCCAGATCGTAAATGTCGAATCCGGCGGATTCGGCCGGGCGCCCCGAGGCAAGATCGACGAGCAGTTCGACCAGGCCTCCGTAAGTCCTGGCGTCAACGTCTTCGAAAAGATGATCTCCGGAGCATACCTCGGACCGCTTTGCCTTGAGACCGCCCGCATCGCCGCCGAAAACGGTCTGTTCAGCGAGGCTGTCGCTCAGAAGATCAAGGCCCTGTCCAAACTCGAAACCAAAGACGTCAACGACTTCATGCGACACCCGGCAGGCGATAACCCGCTGGCCCGGGCCGTCCGTGGCCAGAGCGATGAGGACTGTGCTGCACTGTTCTACCTCGTCGATAACCTGGTCGAGCGGGCCGCCAAACTAACCGCGATCAACCTGTCATCGGTCGCCATCAAGAGCGGCAAAGGCACAAATCCGTGCAATCCGCTGTGCATCGTCGCCGAGGGTACAACATTCTACCACCTCAAGTCGCTCAAGCCGCGCGTGGAGTATTATCTCAAGCAGTACCTCGAAGACAGAAAACATATATACTGTGAAATCGTAAGCGTGGACAACGCGACGCTGATCGGCGCCGCCATCGCCGGCCTGACGAACTGAGAAAATGCCGGCCTGGCTGCGTGGTCAACCTGCGGCCGATCTCCATCGAACGCGGTACGTCGTCCACGGTCGAAAGGCAGGTATCGATGCAGGGAACAAGTCATGGATAGACAGATATTCGAAACACCCGAACAGGCCGGAACCGCGGCCGCCGAACGAGCCGCCGACGCCATACGTCGTGCAATAGCCGATAAGAGATTCGCCGACATTATCCTGGCCACCGGCGCCAGCCAGTTCGATATGCTTGAGAATCTCGTCGCCGCCGACGGAATCGACTGGGGCAAAGTCACGATGTTCCACCTCGATGAGTACATCGGACTCGACGCCGACCATCCGGCCGGCTTCCGAAAATACCTCACCGAGCGATTCGTTGAGAAAGTCCAACCGCTCAAAACCGTGCACCTGGTCAACGGCAGCGCCGATGAACCGGGCGGCGAATGCGAACGACTCGGCCGGATAATCAAAGAGCACCCGATTGACGCCGCCATGATCGGCATCGGCGAAAATGGACACCTCGCCTTCAACGACCCGCCCGCGGATTTCGACACCGAACAGCCGTACATCATCGTCGAACTCGACGAAAAATGCCGCGCCCAGCAACTGGGCGAAGGCTGGTTCAATTCACTCGACCAGGTCCCGAAGCAGGCGATCTCCATGAGCATACGACAGATACTCAAGAGCCGCCGCCTGATCGTCACCGTGCCCGACCGCCGAAAAGCCGAAGCAGTCAAAGATGCCCTCGAAGGCCCCGTAACCAACACCTGTCCGGCCTCCATACTCCAGCAGCACGAAAACTGCACGATATTCCTCGACGCCGGATCAGCCTCTTTGCTATCGTGAGCAAGCACACCGAAGAAATCGTGGAAGTGCCCGGCCTGGTCGATCTCCAGGTCAACGGCTACAACGGCGTCGATTTTTCCAGCTCCGATCTGACCGAACAAGACTTCCGCCGCGCCTGCCGCGAATTGTATGAAGCCGGAACCACAGCATTTCTGCCGACCATCGTAACCAGCCCGCGCGAACTCTACGAGCGGAACCTGCCCCTGATTGCCCGGTGCATGCAACGGCCGGAGTTGCAGGGCAGAGTCCTTGGCATACACATCGAAGGCCCATTCCTGTCTCCCGTCGACGGAGCCCGCGGAGCCCACAATCCCGACTGGATACGCAAGCCCGATCTCGATCTGCTCGAACGAATGATCGAATGGGCCGACCGACAGGTGCGCCTGCTGACAATTGCAGCTGAACTACCGGACGCCGAGCAACTGACACAATGCGCAGCCGCCCGGGGCATCGCCGTCTCGCTCGGACACCAGTTGGCAACCGAAGCAGACCTCGAACGCCAGGTCCGCGCCGGAGCCTCCGCACTGACGCATCTGGGCAACGGCATTCCTTCGCAAATCGACCGCCACCACAACCCCGTCTGGGCGGGCCTGGCAAACGACAACCTCAAGGCCATGATGATAGCCGACGGCCACCACATACCCCCCGCCCTGATCAAGACCATCATCCGCACAAAGGGGCCCGCCAACTGCATCATCGTCAGCGACGCTTCTCCCCTGGCCGGTTTCAGGCCCGGCCGGTACGAAACCATGAGCCAGACCGTCATATTGAACGAAGCGGGTCGCCTCCAGAACCCCAAAACCGGCTACCTCGCCGGCTCATCAGCAACAATGCTCGACTGCGTGAACCATCTGGCCTCCCTGAATCTCCTCGACTGGCCGGAATTGCTCCGCATGGGCTTCGACAATCCGCTCCAACTGATAAACGCCGCCTCGAAAGAAGTTAACACCTCAAACGTGCGCTACGACCCGACCCGAAAAATTTTCTTCACCGCATAACGGCCCCGGCCCGAAAACACGTTCCCACACACCTATGCGCACCTTTCACCAGTCTGCACACCCATTCGCAGCAAGCTGAATCAATATTCTTTGACATCGCCCGCTTCCATTTACTATACTATAGATGTTGCATGTGAAGCACGACGGTTTCGTCTATGCACTATCCGCGGTACGGTGCAGCTTGGCGCATTGCAACAGGGAGACGGGCCTACAATCTGTTTCCTCTCTACGCCTGTGTCTCCCTCTTTTTCTGCGCACAAAAAAAAGGACCGGCACGCTCGCCGGTCCTTCTCGCATTCCGTAATCGTACACAACAAACTACCCGATCTCGTCGTCGATCCACCCCAGCAGATCCTTCAGATCGTCCATCGTAATATCGCCCATGTGCGCGATGCGGAAGGCCTCTTCCTTGAGCTTGCCGTACCCGTTGCCGAAGACCGTATTGTGCTTGTCCTGCAGCGCCTTGATCGTCTCGGCTACGTTGATACCGCGCGTATTCCTGATCGTCGTCAGTGTGTTCGATGCATACTGCTCATCGCAGAACAGCTCGAACTTCTCTTTCGCCCACCCGCGAACGAACTGCGCCATCTCCTTGTGCCTGGCCCAGACATTCTCAATGCCTTCGGCCTGCAGTTTCCGGGCCTGATAGTGCAGCGCCATCACGTGCGGCACCGACGGCGTCACCAGCGTCTGATCCTTCTGTGCCGACTTGGCCCAGTTCTCGAAGTTGAAGTAGTACCCGCGATTCGGAACCGACTTGCTCTTCTCCAGCGCCCGATCGCTCACCGCCGCCACGGCGAACCCCGGCGGAATGGCGAACGCCTTCTGAACCGATGCAAACGCCACGTCCCAGCCGAGCTGGTCGAAATGCAGAGGCAGCCCGACCATCCCGCTGACCGCATCGACGAAAACCAGAACGTCCGGATACTTCTCGCTCATCATCTCGCTGATCTCATATACCGGATTGGTAAGCCCGGTGCTGGTCTCGTTGTAAACCAATGTCACCGCAGTATAATCGCCGCCCGAAAGCTTCGCGTCGATCATCTCGGGCAGTATCGGCTGGCCCCACTCGACCTTCAATTCCTCCACCTCGGCTCCGCAACTCTTGGCCACGCTCGCCCACTTGTCGCTGAAAGCGCCGCAGCACGTGCTGAGCACTTTCTCGCCGGGCGCCACGCAGTTGCGAATCGCCGCCTCCCAGATGCCCGACGCCGAAGATGTCGACAGAAACACATTCTGCTCGGTGAACAGCAGCTTCTTGAGCATTTCGACCGTCTCACCGTGCAACTGGCTGTACTCCTTGCCCCGGTGTCCGAGCGTCGGCAGCGCAAGCTGCCCAAGCACATCGTCGTTGACCTTCACAGGCCCGGGAATAAACAACCTCGGCGGGTTTCTCCAATCCGTCATTTCAATACCTCCCACATAGAGTTAGAGCTTATTGATCGTTAAGCCGGTAAACATTTTCGGATAAAAATACGTTGATTTCTGCGGCATGCGCTCGCCGATGTCGGTAACCTCTCGCAGTTGCTGCATCTTCACCGGATTCATGAAGAAAGCCGCCTGCCGCTCTCCTGCATCCACCGCCGCAATCGAATCGCCAATCGCGGTCGGCGTATCCTTGACATATTGCAGATACCCCCCCTGCGCCTGCTTGTCCTCGTCGATCTTCAGCAACTGCTCCAGAATCAGCTTGTGCAGAACCGACACATCCAGATGCCGCCACGCCTCGCTCATCTCCGGCGCCAGATCGTCCATCGCGGACTTGTCCTTCAACGTCGCAATGTGAAAAGCTCCGTCGCCGCCGTAAATGCCGAACGCGTTCCTGTCCGCTGCATGCTCGTCCCGCATCGCCTCCAGCGTCTTCTGCAGCGCAGCCTCTTTGTCCCGGCCGTCGGCATCGAACGTGAACGTCGTCAACTCGAATTCCTTGCCCAGATCTGCAAGCAGTTTCGATAAATCGAAATGCTCCAGCCCCATGACCAGCCGGTGTGTCGCCAGCACCACCAGCCCGTCCTGACAACTGTTTGTAAAGGCGAGCATCTGATACTTGGCCGAAGGCGTGTCCAGCTCCTTGGAGAATTTCAGCCCCGTCGTATACCGGTGATGCCCGTCCGCAATAATGCACGTCTTGTCGGCCATCATCTGCGTCACCGCCGCGATCTCCGACTCCTCCGTAATGCTGTACAACCGATGCCGCACGCCCTGATCGTCCGGGAAATCCACAGAAGGCGTATGCTCCATCGCTTTGCTGATAATGGTCTCGGCCACCCGCTGCGGATCTTCATACAGCATGAACACCAGGCCGAACCGCGCCCGCGTGGCCCGCTTGAGATTGAGCCGGTCGAGCATGGGTTTTTCCAGCACCTTCTCATGCGGCCGGACCGGCCCCGGCGGACCGAACTCCTCCAGCTTCGCCAGTGCTACAAAACTCAACCGCTGAAAATGCTCGCTGCCCACATCGAAGTCCTGCACATATCCGTAAATAGACTCCTTCACATCCTCCTTAAGCGCCCCCTCGCTGATCCATTTGTTCAGATAATCCGCGGCCCGCGTGTATTGATTGTCCTTTTCATCGTCGCCCGCCTCAGTCTTGCCCCGAATCACGCGAACGATATTGTACTCACTCTGCTTGTACAGCGCTTCCTGCTGCTCTGCATTGATCACATCATAAGGCGGCGCAATGCACGCACCCACATCGCCTACTATCCCCGCGTCATAACGATAGGCCTTGAACGGTCTTACTTCCATAACGACTGCCTTTTTGCTCTCTGCTTGTGAAAATCGTCTTTATGCAACAGGCGACAGGAGATACGATCGAAGATGCTCGAAACGCGTGCCTGTGACAATTACTGGAGCTGCACGAAAAGGCTGGATAATACACACGTACCCGCCCGCTTGTCAAGCAACCACACGATGGATTGTGAACAAAAACACGATGAATTCGGCCGCACTTCTGAGAATCTGGACAAACTAAAGGCGCATCCTCGCTCCACAGGCCGCAAACGTGCCCGTGATCCGTCAGTGCGCCCGGGGCTGGCCGGCCCCACAGTTGACATGCGTTCCCTCACACCGTCACAGCTTTGCCGGCTTCGACAGATCAGAATCGCCCCATTCTGTTGTGACCGCCGCACGCAATAAGTACCCGGCCTCACAACAATCGCGTCGCCCACCCTTGCCTCTTGCAGTTCAGGGCGGCAAAACGCATAATCTCCGCTCCGACTACTAAGGTGGTAACGCGCTGTGGCATCGCAATACCGAATTGAACACCCTGCTGATGGAGATGAGAGTGACTATAAAACGAGACGCTTGCGGACAATGCACCTTCGTCATTCTGATCGCCCTGGTCCTCAAAGGCATGTGCGTCGCTGAGGACCGGGATTATGAGTACTGGTTCACGACATCCGTCGGCCGCGAATTAACCGATGACTGGGGCCTGCGATTCTGCGAGAAACTCACCTGGACCGACAACGCCAACGAATTCCGCAAGCATATGTCCGATCTCGGCTTCGTATACCACGGCCTGGCAGATTGGCTCGACCTCGGCTTCAATTTCAAAAAGAGCTACGAAAAAGAAGATGGCCGCTGGCTCGAAGAGAACCGCCCGCACGTCAACCTTACAATCAAGGATACGCTCTGCGGCCTGGCGGTAAGCAACCGCTCCCGCTTCGAGTTCCGAGACAAAGAGCACGACCGCGACTACTGGCGATATCGCAACAAACTCACCCTCGCCGCACCCGACCCCATGACCGCTCTCCACATCAAATGCTATGTGGCCCAGGAATTCTTCGTAAACCTGGACCCCTCCGAGTTCGACCAGTACAGAATCTACGCAGGCTTTGTCTTGAACATAACCAGAGCCGCATCTCTCGACCTGCACTACGCCTGGGACACGGAGAAATCCGGCCGCCGCTGGCAGGACATCAACGTCATAGGAACAGACCTGAAACTGAGGTTCTAAACCGATCGGCCGCCGGATCAGCAACCGGCCGCAATACCCGGTCAGTCACCGTTCGTACTCAGGTATTCGTTAATAGCCGCCGCCGCGATGCGTCCCTGCCCCATCGCCAGAATCACAGTCGCCGCACCGAGCACAATATCGCCGCCCGCATAAACCCCCTCCATAGACGTCTTGCAGTTCTCATCAACGACGATGTTGCCCCACTTGTTGAATTCGAGCCCCTCGGTCGTCTGCGCGATCAGCGGATTGGCCCGATTGCCGATAGCCATAATCACGGTATCGACCTCGATCTGAAATTCCGAGCCCTCGATGGGAATCGGCCGTCTCCTGCCCGAAGCGTCGGGCTCGCCAAGCTCATACTTGAGACATTCGATTGCAGTCACATTGCTCTGTTCGTCCGTAACGATCCGCCTGGGACTTTGCAGCAGGTGAAACTCGATGCCTTCTTCCTTGGCATGGTGCACCTCCTCGACCCTCGCCGGCATCTCCTTCTCCGTCCGCCGATAGACCAGATAAACCTTCTCGGCCCCGAGCCGCACCGCCGTCCGCGCTGCGTCCATCGCCACGTTCCCGCCGCCGATGACCGCCACGCGCTTCGATCGCGCGATAGGTGTGTCGGCCCCCTTGCCGAACTCATACGCCTTCATCAAATTGGCCCGCGTCAGATACTCATTCGCGCTGTATACCCCGACGGCCGATTCGCCTTCGATTCCCATGAAGCTGGGCAAACCCGCACCGACCCCGATATAAACAGCATCGAATCCGTCCTCTTCCATCAACTGCTTAACCGTTCGCGTCCGGCCGACGATGAAGTTCGTCACGATCTTCACGCCCATCTTCTCCAGCAGATCGATTTCCCTCTGCACGATGGCCTTGGGCAGCCGAAATTCCGGAATGCCGTACACCAGCACCCCGCCCGGCTTGTGAAATGCCTCGAACATCGTCACCTGATGACCCGCTCTTCGCACATCCGCCGCCGCAACGATAGACCCCGGCCCCCCGCCGACGACCGCCACCTTCTTGCCCGTGTCCGGCCCGACCGCCGGCACGCTTTCCTTCTCCCCCTCCCGGTCCGCAACAAACCGTTCCAGCCGCCCGATGGAAACCGACTTGGTCGGATCCTTGAAGCGTCGCCCTACAGTGCACGTCTCCTGGCATTGCGCCTCCTGCGGACAAACCCGCCCGCACACCGCCGGCAGTAGAGAATTCTCCTTGATAATATCCAGCGCCTCGCCGAACTTGCCCTCCCCGATGGCCCCGACGAAGTCCCTGATATTGATTCGCACCGGACATCCCTCGATACACGGCGCATTTTTGCACCCCAAACACCGCAGAGCCTCCAGCCTCGCCTCCGTTTCCGTATACCCCAAAGCAACCTCGTTCACGTTGCTTCGTCGCTCCACGGCATCCTGCTCCGGCATGTCCTGCGACGGTATGTCATACCGCTGCGAAGCCTTAAGCCCCTCGGTCCTGCTCTTTTCCAGTAGTCGGTCCAGTAGTTCCTGCTGTTCTTTCTCAGTCACGATGTACTTCCCAAGCGAAATGAAACCGGCGTCGCCGGAGTAAGAACCTATCGATCGAGTCCTATCTTGCAGCCGTGATCTTTATAGTGGTCGTGCGCCTGCTGCTCCTGCTGCTTGTACGCCCCCAACCGCTTGATCATCAAATCGAAATTCACCTTGTGCCCATCGAATTCCGGCCCGTCCACGCAAACGAACTTCGGCTGTCCGTCATACTCGATCCGACAACCTCCGCACATGCCCGTCCCGTCGATCATAATCGTATTGAGCGAAACTTCCGTCGGTACCTCGAACTGCTTCGTAACCTCGCAGCAGAACATCATCATTACCGCCGGGCCTATCACAAATGCCTTGTCCGGCCGATTCTCCCGCTGACACACCTCCTTCAGCGGTTCGGTCACCAGAGCCTTCCGCCCGTGTGAACCGTCGTCTGTCGCAACGATCAACTCGTCGCTGAGTTCGGCGAATTCCTTTTCCAGAATGAGCAGGTCCTTCGTTCTGGCCCCCAGAATCGAGATAAGCGTGTTGCCCGCTTCCTTCAGAGCCGTCGCAATAGGCAGCAGCGGCGCGTTTCCGATGCCCCCCCCGACACAAACGACCGTGCCAAATCGCTCGATCTGCGTTGGCCTGCCCAGCGGACCGGCAATATTGGCAATCGCATCACCCACGTTGAGATCGGACAACTCGGCCGTACTCTTGCCGACACGCTGCCAGACCAGACGAATTGTGCCCGCCTCAGCATCAGCACCCGCAATCGTCAGTGGAATACGCTCACTATAGTCGCTGCTTATACTGAGAATAATGAACTGACCCGGCTTTCGTGCCCCGGCGATAAGCGGTGCCTTGACCTCAGCAGTAAAGACATCCTGCGATAATTGTTCTTTCGATACGATTTCGTGCATTGTGAACTCACTAATCAGAGACGATGGAAACGACTACTATCCCATATCAAGGGCATCCTGTCAAGGGCCACAGCCAGAGACACTCACCAGACCACCCGAAAACCGCGCATGCCCGCCCCCTCACACAATGCCACATCCCTCCGACTCACCGAACGCAGTCTAAGCACTTCTGAGCCCGAAATACCTTATAAGGATTATAAGTATTAATTATAATATACCGAGCCGTAATCGGGCTATTCTGCCGCCCAAAGCCCTGGAGGGGCAGCCGTCAACAGAACCCCGTACGAAATGCAGCAACGCCGGTTCGTGCGTCCCACAGAATACCCATGCAATGAAATGCCTGCCGAATACCGCCGATGAAATGCCAACTACTGCTCGTCTTGACGCAATTCGCCGTGAGCATCGTCTGCGATCCCCTCGGTCGAGTCCCGGGCGCCGTCCTCACTCCGAATCTCCACGATAGGTATCGGCCCCTCATTGTCGCCGACCGCCGTCTCACGCCGTGGCTCCCTCCGAGCCGGTATTTCCTCGATTGCAATGGGTGCCCCCCTCTCGGGCTCCGATTCCTCTTCCGTTGACTCCTCGGCATCATTGGACTGCCGCTCTTCGCCTTGCCCTGCCGCCTCCTCATCTTCCATTTCCATGGCTGCTTCAACATCCATAATCGCCCGCTGCACAGCCACCTCGGCCGGCTCATCCGTCAGCGCCTTGACAAATATGGAGGAGCAAGACGAATCCTGCTCCGCCCAGATCAGCCTGTCCCGGATCAACTCAAGCATCGCCAGAAACATCCCCACCATAACCAGACGATTCTCCGCAGACTCGAAAATCCGCTCGAACGTCAGCGGTCCGTCTGCCTGAAGCCGGTGCAGCAGTTCGATCTGGTACAAATCAATAGGCGTATCATCCTGTATGTGGCTGATATCGGGCATATTGCCCGTGGCCTTGCAGATCGTATCGAACGCCTCCAGCAGGTCCCAGATGCTTACCTGATCCATATCCAATTCAGGTTCGGTGTCTTCCCTGAGTTGGCTGATGATGTTGTCCGGCCGGGAAAAACGCTGCTTCTGTTCCTCCGCCGCCGCCTCAAGCAGATTCGCCGTATCCTTGAACTTCTTGTATTCCAGAAGCTGGCGAATCAGTTCCCGCCGCGGATCCTCCGAATCTTCATCCTCCACCTCTTCCGGATCGGCCGAAGGCAGCAACATCGCCGATTTGATCTGCATCAGCGTCGCCGCCATCACCAGAAAATCACCCGCCAGATTGATATCCAGACTCTTGAGCATCTCAATGTACTGGATGTACTGGTCCGTGATCTTGGCGATCGGGATGTCGTATATATCCACCTCTTCCTTGCGCACCAGATACAAAAGCAGATCCAGCGGCCCGGCGAATATATCCAGATTGATACGATACGAAGACAATTACTGCTCCTCTTGGCCTTCTTCGGACGGCTCGGCTCGCTGCGATTCGAGAATCTCTCTCGCCCGCTCGGCATCAGGCTCGGCGACCTTCAGCTCCGGCCCTTCCACCGCGGGTATCGGGTAAACATTACTCGCGTTCTCACCCGTGGCAAACGCCTCGATGCCATTGTCCTGCAGCATCTGTTTGGCCATCTCGGCCTCGATATAACTGTTGAAAGTAGCTACCGTAACCAGTTTCGTGCCCATATTCAGCCTCTCAATCCTACGGCCTGCCGTGCCCGCTCCAGCGTTGCCGCAGCAACCGCCCGGGCCTTCTCGGCCCCCTCCGCCAGCACACGCTTGACGTAATCAAGATTCTGTTCCAGTTCGTTGCGCTTCTCCCGATATGGCTTGAAATACTCCATCGCCAACTCCGCCAGCCGCTTCTTCGCCTCGCCGTATCCCATGCCCCCCGCTCGATATCGCTGCTCCCACTCAGCCAGTTCCTCACCCGAAGCAAAGAGCTTGAGCAATGCAAATACGTTGCATGCAGCCGGATCCTTGGGTTCCTCCACCGCCGTCGAATCGGTCACGATCCGCATGATCTTCTTCTTCACCTGCTTTTCAGGCTCGAAAATCTCGATCGTATTGCCGTAACTCTTGCTCATCTTCTGGCCGTCCAGCCCGGGAACGACCGCCACCGATTCGATGATGCGCTCTTCAGGAATCGCAAAAACCTCCCCGTACGTACCGTTGAACCGCATCGCAATATCCCGCGTTACCTCGATATGCTGCTTCTGATCGGCCCCGACCGGCACCAGATCGCTGTCGAAACTCAATATATCCGCCGCCTGCAGCACCGGATACGCGAACAGCCCGTGATTCGGACTGAGCCCCTGCGCCACCTTGTCCTTGTAGCTCACACACCGCTGCAACAACCCCATCGGAGTCACACACGACAGCAGCCACGTCAACTCCGTCACCTCATGCACGTCCGACTGCCGCCAGAAAACCGTCTTCTCCACGTCCAGCCCCAGCGCCAGATAGTCCATCACGACGTCCAGACTCCGCTGCGCAAGCTCCGCCGGGTCCGGATTGCTCGTCAGAGCGTGGTAATCCGCGATGAAATAAAAGCACTCGTGCTCCGCCTGCAGCTCCAACTGCTGTTGCATCGCCCCGAAATAATTGCCAACGTGCAGCTTGCCCGACGGCTGTATACCTGAAAGGACTCTCAAAATCACCTCCTGAATGAACGCCTAAGAAACAGGCCCGATTGAACCGAACCACCACGCAAGAGGATAATCCCACGCCGGACGGTTGTCAACCTCCGCACCCGCACAATCCCCCGCAAACCGTCCGACCCGCTCACCTGCCGACCGCCGGTGTGACGTCTCCTCTGGTTGGCCCAAAACCTCCACCGCCCGACTCGCCGCCGCCCATCGTCACACGACCGCCGGGTACCGCCGCCGGCATCGCCGGAAGTCGTTTGCAGGCGCCCTCAGTGAAGATCCCCTCCAGAAAAACCTCCCCGTCTCCCGCGAGCCTTCACGATCTACGGCACTTGCCTCTCGCCCCGAATATGCGCGGGGACTCCGGCTTCGCCCCCACTCGTCCGCATCCGCTCATCTGCCGCCGCACGCACAGAACACCCGCCGCTTGCTCCCCGGCAGCGAACCGTCCCCGCAGACGTTGACACGTGTTGCACCGCCCCCGCAACCCCCGCACCGATGTCACAACACTCCCGGTCCCTATGCCCGGCCCAGCGTCTTGAGATACGTCTTGTTCTTGCGAAGTCCCATCCTCGACGCCTTCTTCTTGACCGCATCGGTCGGCCGGCCCAGTTTGGCCGCCACCTCGGCTGTCGGGTTCTTGGGAAAGAGCTTCTTCAACGTAGACAGATCGCTCTTGGTCCAGACGCCTCGTGTCAGCTTCTTCTTTGTCGTCTTTTTCTTCCTGGCCATCTCGTGACTCCTTTCTAAAGCACATGACATTTGACACCACTACCGAGACATGCTAACCCGTCACGCCGCGATGTACAATACTTTTTTATCTTTGTAGGCAAAAAAAACAGCCAATAAGACCCAGTCCCCCTCACGTCGCGACATACCCCAATTACTCGCTTGCCGAGCCGCCCGTACAGACACTCCCTGGTCCCGCGGACCACGATCGAGCCTCGCCCACCGGGCCAGGCCGCCGCCCGCGTGACGGCGCCGCGACCGGCCTGCCCCATCGCGGCCCCCGTCACGGCCGATACCGATTGCCTCACTCCTCAGCCCGCACCCGCGCATGCATTACCGTCCCCCCGGCCTGCGTCTCCGGCCTGCCCGAGATTGACCCCGCCGGACCCCTCCGTCAAATACCGCCTTTTTAGGGCAATAAACCGGCCTTTCCAGTACCGCTCCACGCTCCCGACTTCGCTCTTGACCGCCCGCCCCCGATTTGGTAATCATAGACTATGCAGTCTCGTGTCTTGCCGGCCGCAGGAGTTTTGGGTGTAATCGTGGCCGAAACCACATAATCAAATGGAAAACCGTCTCCCGAACGCGGAAGACACCTCGTTTTGTTCGCCGCATGCACAAATAGGGGCACTACATGGATACGCACAGAATCATACGCAGTCTTCGCAGCATCGTCGTCGCCGTAACGCTGGCAGCCCTGACCCTCGGCCCGCTGCCGGCCCGCGCCGCACAACGTAAAAAAGCCAACGACCGCAGCCATCTCGACATCGGCGTCCACCTCGATACCGGCGACTCGGCGACCGGCAAAGACACCGAACAGCCCGAAGTCGCCTTCACCACCGACACCCTCCGCGGCCTCCAGGGCGTCTGGCTCATGGTCACCCGCCGCGACACGAAAGCCGAAAAATACGGCCTCGACACCGTCGCCCTCGAATCCGCAATCAAATCCCACCTGCGCAGCCGCGGCATTCCCCTGCTGTCCAAAGAACAATACAAGAAAAGCGACAAGGCCGGCATCCTCTGCATCGACGTCATGCCCCTGATCTCCGAAGAAATGGGATACTCCGCCGTCGGCATCAGCGTCGGCCTCATGCAGAACGTCCTGCTCACAGGCGAATCCAAAGCACGCATCTGCCAGGCCACCACCTGGGAACAGCGAACCGTCGCCCTCTGCGACCTCGACGGCATCAGAGAAATCCCCGAGAGCGTCACCGGCTTCGTCGATCACTTCGTCCGCGACTTCGAAAAGGCCAACACCGACCGCCGCAAAGATGCCGAACAACGCGAAGACACCCGGTCCGCACCCCCCGAGCCCAAACGTGAACCGGCCGAAGAACCCGACCAGTCCGATCCGCCGCGATTCATGATGATCTGATTCCCGTCGCCGCCCCGGCTACCGGTCCCCCTCCATCATCCCGGCCAGCACCGTGCGCAGCTCCGCGACCTTCGCCGGCCGCTCCGCCGCCATGTCCCTCTGCTCGTACGGATCGTGCGTCACGTCGTACAACTCGAGCTTCTCCGAATTCTTGCGCGCAATCAGCTTCCAGTCCCCCCGCCGCACCGCCCACGCCCCCGGTGTCTTCCAGTACAGCCTCCGCGACCCGCTCACATCCCCCGTCCCCGCAATCGCCGGCCACATATCGCGCCCGTCCCACTTGCGCGCCGCCCCGTCCGCATACCCCGCCAGCCCGCACAGCGTCGGCATCCAGTCCACGATATGCACCGGCGTATCCACCTGCCCCGCCTCCAGCACGCCCGGCCAGCTCGCCAGCGCAGGCACGCGAATACCGCCCTCGTACACCTCGCCCTTCCATCCCCGCAGCGGCCGATTGTCGCCCAGCACGTCGTGCGGCTTATCCGCGTACCGCCCCTTGTACTGGCTCGAATTGTGCCAGCTCTTCTGCCCCCCGTTGTCGCTTGCGAAAACGATCAGCGTCTCCTCGGCCGCCCCCCGCCGTGCCACCGCCTCGACAATCCGCCCGATCCCGTGATCCATGTGCGTCACGCTCGCCGCATACCACCGCCGCGACTCGTTCTCGATGCGCCCCTCGTACCGCTTCGTCCACCGCTCCGGCTCAGCCAGCGGATAATGCGGCACGCTGTACGCCACGTACAAAAAGAACGGCTCGTCCCGCTCCTGCTCGATGACCCGCACCGCCTCGTCCGTGATCAAATCCGTCGCGTGCCCCTCCTCGTCGAGAAATTCGTCGTTGCGATGCCACGAGCGCCGACCGTTCTTATAGCGATGCGTGTACGGGTCGATCTGTCCGTCGAAATAACCGTACGAAGAATCGAAACCGTACTTCCGCGGCGTACACTCCGGAGGCGAGCCCATGTGCCACTTGCCCGAAATGCTCGTAAAGTAGCCGCACCGCCCGAGCGCCGCCGCCAGCGTCACCGTATCGTCGTCGAACAGCTTGCCGTAGTCCGGCGAAACCACCCCGTACCGGCTCGGATACCGCCCGCTCATCAGCCCCACCCGCGTCGGCGTGCACGTCGGCATCACATAATGCCGCCCGAACCGCACCGACCGCTCGGCAAGACGGTCGATATGCGGCGTCTCGATCTCCGAGCCGTGATACCCAACGTCCGCCCAGCCAAGATCGTCCGCCAGAATGAAAATGATGTTGGGCCGCTTCGCCTTGCCCCCGCCGGTTTCCGCCGCCGACGCACGCGCACCGCAACCGCATAGCGTTCCTGCCGCCGCCATCGAAAGCCCCAGAAATCTCCGCCGATTCATTCCACCGCGTTGCTCTGCACCGTTCATAGCCACCTGCCTTACCCGTCGTTGTCGTTAGCCGCCGAACGCCCCGCCCTCGCGGGCATTCCGTTCGTTCCTTCGGATTATCCGCACCGCCGCCCCCCTTTGTCAACCGCCCGCCTTAATGGTTCTTACTACCCATTTCTTCGGCAATGAGGTTCTATCTTGATAACACCGAACCACACTTCTTGAGACAGTTACCCGTCGCAGCCCGCCCCCGCTACTCCTTGCTGCTCCCCTTCATCGTCATGACCTTGCCGCCCTCGAAAAGCTCGATCGTCCCGTCCCCCATCGTCTCCACACGCGGCCGATACCCCCGAAACCAAAGCATAAACGTCGCCCGATGCGCGTCGCGCTTATCCGCAATCACCACCCGCTCCGGATCGCCGTAGTTCTCGACAAAAACGTCATACCCCTCGCCCGTCTCCGGACACTTCCACACCTCCGCCGCCGGAAAACCTCTGATCTGCCATGAATCCACGTCCTCCGGCACATCGCCGTGCTGCTCCACATAATGCTCCAGCGATTGATACAGCCGCTTCTGATGCTCCGCGCACGTCTCAATACTCTCCCAGACCGGCCCGACCTGAATCGGACGCCGCGACGCCCAAAACCGCAAACCAACCACGCCGCCAACAATAACCGCCAATACAATCAATACCCCTGTAATCGCCTGCCTCTGCCGCTGCATGCCGCCATCCTCATATTCTCCTGAGTCTGTGTCACTCCTCAGTGAAGTAGTCCGTGTCGATCCTTTTGACCTCATATGTAGCCGAAAGACTGACCCCCAGATTATGGTCGATCATCAGCTGTGCCAATCTCTCGCCATCAACCAAAACGATCTTGCTCTCGATGCGTGAGGCATACTCGGTGGCTTCGCGGGTGAAGCTGGATGTAGTGATAAAGATCCCCTTTCGAGCCCGTTGCCCCTGAAGTGCTCCCGCAAACTTCTGAACCTCTGGCCGCCCGACACTGTTCTCCCAGCGTTTGGCCTGAATGTAAATGATATCGAGCCCCAGTCGATCTTCTTTGATAATGCCGTCAATTCCTTCATCCCCGCTTTTGCCAATCGCTTCGCCTGCATCCTTCCGGCTGCCGCCGTAGCCCATCTTGACCAGAAGCTCGACAACGATCTTCTCAAATAACCCCGGCGGACTGGCCTTCAACTGCTGCAACAATTCGCCCGCCAATTCGTCCCGCAAGCTTTGGTACGCCTGTTCCAGAGATTCCTCTGGCGTCGTCTCTTCCGTAATTTCAGCACCGCTCTCCTTGACCGCTTGCTTTTCGTGTTTGACCGTACGCCACTCTCGAAACTCTTCGAATTGGTCGAGGAAGTCGTTGTCAATTCTCTCTGGCTTGCGAGCAAGCACCGCCACACCGCGGTCAGTAATCCGGAAATAGCCCCGCCTCGTCGGCTCAAGCAATTCCGCTTTCTTGAGATACGTGCGTGCCCAACTTACTCTGTTCCGCAATACATCCTTCTGTCCACTGGGCAGCAAGCGCCTGCGTTCTTCTTCAGAAAGTCCAAAATGCTCCGCCAGGGCGGAGCACGTCTCACGAAGCGAGTGTTCTTCCTGGTCGCCGAGAAACTCAAGCAACGGCAACATTATTTCTTGATAGTTCGGTATAGCCATTCAACCCCAACTTTCCACTATCAAACACGTTGATTCCAAAAACTGCCGTTCAATCTTCGAATCCACTTACAAGCTTTACAGAATGTTCCCTTCAGCTCAAGGCGATCTCTCTTCGTATCTTCGATCTTCATCCATGCATCCTTCTCTCACATCCTCAACCTTCAACCAAATCTGACAAACCCTATGACCATCTCTTTCTCACCGCGAAGTCCCCGCAGATGCCGAATACCAGTGCCTCGCGACATGTACAAATACCGCACCGTCATTCTACCCCATCGCCCCATCCCTTCAACCATTTTTCCGCATTTGCAAATGCCCGATTCGAAAATTCTCGCCGGCCCGCTTCGCCCCATCGTCCGAGAATCTGCCCGCCTGCGAAGCGCCACGCGCATCCGCCGAAAACACTCCCGTGACAAATACTTTCCCCGCCGCGAAAAACCTTGACTCGAAGTCTACAATCTGTTAGCATACACACAGTAAATTCGTTCCTGGAACGCACGATGTTTGGGGGGTGCTTACGGGGGCGCAGGAAAACGGCAAAGCCCTTTTTCCCGACCGCTCCGAATCTCACCCGGTGTTAGCAGACAGACAAACCACCTTGGGGGGTGCTTGTAAGTCTCACCCGTAGAACGCAAGTTGTACACTGATTTTTGGGGGATTGTTGTATGAAAAGATCAATCATTGCGCTCACTGTATGTCTCGGCTTCGCTTTCGCGGGCAGCGCCTCGGCCTGCCTGGTGCCTCCGACGCTCGACAATGTTTTAAGCGACGGCGGCGGAAGCGTCCTCGTAACCAACATGGCCCCGCTTACAGGCGTCACCGATTCCGGCCAGAGCTACGTCCAGCTCACCGATCTCAGTGCGCCCGAAACCGCGGTCGCCACACTCCTGCTGGAAGCGGCCGCATATTCCGGCCAGAACCAGTTCGGCATCTATAACTACAACGGCGCAGGCGTCGCTCCGACCGCCTCCGAAATGCTGCTGCTCTTTGGCGGCTCGGCATCGGCGCCGTCGTCGGCCACGATCGACTTCGATCTCGGCGCAGGTACCGCATGGTACGACCGCAACAACAACGCAACGCAGGACGCCGGCGAAACCGCCACAATAGGCACCACGTTCGGCTTCTATCTCATCAGCCCGGACTCGCACGGCGGCATCTCGAACCCGACCTTCTTCACCGACGACCAGCTCAACCCGGACACCACCGGCACGCCGCACGGCCTGATATACGATATCGGCCTGATCACCGGAGCCATCGTCGGAGATCCCGACGTCGTCGTCGCATTCGAGGACCTGCTCTCGACCCATTCGGACTGGGACTATACCGATATGGTCATCGGAGTCACCGACGTCGCGCCGGTACCCGAGCCGACCACCATCGCGCTGCTCGGCCTCGGTTCGCTCGCCTTCATGAGAAAGCGACGCGCGTAAGACAAAACCACACACATAGGAGTAGTACCATGAAAACCGTATGTACCGCAGTCCTCGGCGTTTTGCTCGCAGTAGGACTGCCATCCACGGCAGCCGCCGACATCCTCGGCACGGTGGATATCACGTACAGCGACGACGCTGCACACGATATCACACAGGTCTGGGGAGCGGGCAACGTCGGCGACCTGACGCGGGGCGGGCTCTACCAGCTCGGCAAGACCGCCGGTACGGGCGAAGGCGATCTCTGGCCCGACGCCCACATCCCGGCCTTCTGCATCGAGCTGCACGAAGTCGCTCCGGAAACAACGCTGCAATACGACGTCGTCATGCCCGAAGACGTTCACAACAGCTACCTCGGCCAGGCCATCGGTGCGGCCAAAGCCGACTACCTGCGAGAACTCTGGGGACGCTTCTACGACCCGTCATGGGCCGCAGGCAAACCCTATACCATCGAGCAGAACATCGGCGCAGAGGCGTTCGCAATCGCCGTCTGGGAGATCATCTACGAAGAACTCCCCGGCAACCCCGCGAACTGGAACGTTACGCATGACAACACCCTCGGCGATCCCGGCTTCAAGGCCGACTACGCCGACCTGACGACGGCCAATAACTGGCTGCATCAACTTGACGGAACCGGACCCATGGCGGACCTCCGAGCCTTCGTGTACGACGGCTGGCAGGACTACCTCGTACAGGTCCCGGAGCCCACCAGCATACTACTACTTGGATTCGGCGGCATTGTGACTCTGGTGCGCAAAAAGAAGGCTACCTCGTGAAAGAAAGTACGGCGACTCGGCCGGGAGGGTATGTAAACCTCTCGGCCTTTACTGGTTCTGCGGCCGGGCAAACCGCTCCCTCTCTTCTCCGCCCGGCTGCAACACACGGTCACTGACCGACTGCAAACAAACGTGAACCCGTCGCGGTGCGGAGCCGTGACATAGAAACCTGATACTATGTAATTGGGGGATGTAAAATGAGAAGGTCAATTGTAACAGTGGTATTGAGCATGGCGGTCCTGATGTCCGCCGGCGTCGCACGGGCGGGATTTGTAGATCCCTCCGAGGTCCCCGGCGCAGCACCATTCACGTGCAATTTCTCGGACAGCGGGAACACGCACGAATGGGACTTCGATTACTCCGGACCGACCCTGACGCTCAACGAAGTCATCTCATCGGTCGCAACGGATGATGTGCTGATCGACGGAGAAACCGATTCCGATCCGATCTTCACGGTCACCAAGACCATCGAGAACGACAGCGGCATCACCTGGACCGGGTACAACCTCTCGCTCTCCGGCACCGGCTTCCCGACGTTCGTCGAAGGCTCCGCCGGCGCCGGCGGTGGAAAGCTCTCCACCGTCGAGTATCCGCACCCGGCCGCCATCAGCTTCTCCGGCGACAACCCGGTCTACGACGGCGAACTGCTCACACTCCAGTTCGATGTCCTCGTTCCCACGACCGGACTGTTCGATTTCACGCTCACCCAGAATCCTGTTCCCGAGCCGACCACCATAGGCCTGCTGAGCCTCGGTTCGCTCGCACTGTTCAGGAAACGCAGGTCGTAATCAGCAGCTTGCATGCAACAGGGCTGTGGGCTCCGGCCTGCAGCCCTTTACTGTTTCCCGGCCCCCGCAGAACGCTGGTGACGCCGAACGAATGGACATCTGAGAAAGGAGATATTCGTATGTGTATCGTAAGATTCTTCAGGCGATTCTGGGATGCCCTCCTCGGCCGCTCAGAACACGGCCGAAAAGGCATCGATTCCCATAAATGGGAAAGCAAAATGCAGGTGCTGCACACGCTGTCGCGCCGGCACGACTAAAGCATACACGCATCCGCCGACGCCGAGCCGGACTCGCGATCGATAGATACCAGCAGAGTATCGCGTACCCCGTACCCGCTCGGCCTCGGCATTTTCCTCAAACTCGCCCCGCCGCCAGAACAAAACCGCCGCACCCTCGCGCAATCTGACCACACCCCCTTGCACACGCGCACGTTATCCCCGACAATACCTCCGTCAAACAACAGCCTTATGCAAGGAGACAGCTTATGAAATCCGCCCGTCGCGCAACGTTGATCGCCCCCGTCATGTTCCTCGCCGCTCTACTGTGCGCCGCGTCCTGCGCAGCAGACAAAACCGCCTCGCCCGAAACGCTCCTGCTCAAAGATTACCGCCCGCAGTCGATCTACGCCGTGCCCGAAACAACCGTGGACAAAGCCGCATACGCCGCCGTCGACATGCACGCCCACGCCTACGCCAAAACCGAACAGGACATCGCCCGCTGGGTCCGCCTCATGGACCAAATGGGCATCGAAAAAGCGATCGTACTGACCGGCGTCACGCACAACCAGTTCGACGAGGTCTACGCCGCATACGCCGAATACCCCGACCGCTTCGAACTCTGGTGCGGACTGGACTATACCGGCTACGACAAACCCGGCTTCGGCCCGGCCGCCGTCGAAGAACTCGTCCGATGCTACAAACTCGGCGCCCGCGGCGTCGGCGAACTCGGCGATAAAGGCAAAGGCCTGTTCTACAGCAAACCCACACAGGCCTGGGGCATGCACCTCGACGATCCGCGAATGGATCCCCTGCTCGAAAAGTGCGCCGAACTCAAAATGCCCGTCAGCATCCACGTCGCCGACCCCTACTGGATGTACCAGCCCATGGACGCCGAAAACGACGGCCTCATGAACGCCTATAAATGGCGCCTGGACAACCAGCCCGATATCGTCGGCCACGGCGGCATGATCGATATCCTCGAACGAGCCGTCAAACGCCACCCGCAAACCACCTTTGTCACCTGCCACCTCGCCAACTGCTCACACGACCTCAACACCCTCGGCCGACTCCTCGACCAATGCCCCAACCTCTACGCCGACATCTCCGCCCGCTACGCCGAGACCGCCGCCATCCCCCGGTTCGTCGCCCGCTTCTACGAAAAATACCAGGACCGCCTCGTCTACGGAACCGACATGCGCCCCAGCCCCAGCATGTACCAACTGACCTTCCGCATCCTCGAATCCGCCGACGAACACTTCTACGCCTGGAACCACTTCAGCTACCACTGGCCCCTCTACGGCCTCGACCTCCCCGACCAGGTCCTCCGCAAAATCTACCGCGAAAACGCCCTGCGCATCCGTCGTGGCCCACACACAAAACTCGCCTCCAGTCAGAACGCACCAACTCCAGCCGCCCCTGCCCGATAACGCCGGCCGAGTCCCCCGCAAAATTCGTTGCATGCCGCCGCCCGATCTGGTATCAAAGCGGACAGTGAAATCGCGGGCCGAACCCCCGCACGTTGCCCATACGACCACAAGGAAGGATCGCTATGCAGGACGCACAATCACATTCACACCACGCCAATCCGAGATTCACCCGCCGAACCTTCATGAAGACCGCCGCCAAAGGCTCGCTCGCACTCGGCTGCTCATCCATGCTCACCGGCTGCGCCGATTCACAGCGCCAAAACCCTGCCTTGAGCGACAGACCGAACGTCGTCTTTGTCCTCACCGACGACCAGCGATGGGACCAGCTAAGCTGCGAAGGCCACCCCTTTCTAAACACCCCCCACCTCGACCGCATCGCCGCCGAAGGTGCACGATTCGCCAACATGTTCGTCACCACATCGCTATGCTCGCCCAGCCGAGCCTCCTTCCTCAGCGGACTCTACGCCCACTCGCACGGCGTCGTCAACAACTTCACCGACTACCCCGCCGACCTGCCCAGTTTCCCCCGCACCCTCCAGACCGCCGGCTACGAAACCGCCTACATCGGCAAATGGCACATGGGCGAAGAAAGCGACGAAAAACGCCCCGGCTTCGACTACTGGATCACCCACAAAGGACAGGGCAAGTACTACGACACCGAATTCAACATCAACGGCGCCCGCACCGTCAAGAAAGGCTACTACACCCACCGCGTCACCGACATGGCCGTCGACTGGCTCGAACGCCCGCACGACAGGCCCTTCCTGCTCATCCTCGGCCACAAAGCGCCCCACACGCCGTTCACGCCTGAGGAAAAGTACCGCCATATCTACGATGACATTCCGATCTGTTACCCCGAAACCGCCTTCGAACTGGAGGGCAAGCCCGACTGGGTCAAGCAGCGCATCGATACATGGCACGGCATCTACGGCCCGCTCTACGGCTTCCGCAAAGAATTCCCCGACCGTAGCGCCGAGAGCGTCACCCACTTCGCCGATTTCGTCCGCTCCTACACCGCCAGCATCAAATCGGTGGACGACAGCATCGGCCGCCTCCGACAAACGCTCGAACGGCTCGGACAACTCGACAACACCGTCTTCGTCTTCGCCGGCGACAATGGCATGTTCCTCGGCGAGCACGGCATGACAGACAAACGCACCATGCACGAACCCAGCATCCGCGTCCCGATGCTGGTCCGCTATCCCCGCATGGTCAAACCCGGCACCGTTATCGAACAGCAGGTCCTCAATATCGACCTCGCCCCGAGCATCCTCGATATCTGCTCGGCCCCGCCGCTGCCCAAAGTGCATGGCCGGTCGTTCAAGCCGCTGCTCGCCGGCCGGACCCGAAACTGGCGAAAATCCTGGTACTACGAATACAACTACGAAAAGCAGTTCCCCTACACGCCCAACGTCCGCGGCGTCCGAACCGACCGCTGGAAATACGTCCACTACCCGCACGGCGACGGCGGCCCCGATCGCCACATGGCCGAACTCTACGACCTCAAAAACGATCCGGGCGAGAAGAACAACCTCTTTCACGACCCGAAGTACGCCGACAAGGTCTTCGAACTGCAAATCGAACTGCACCGCCTGATGAAAGAGGCCGACGGCCTGCCGGACAAAATGCCGATCGACGAGGGCGTCAAATCCGAACTCCCTGAAGAATCCATTCGCTGACAATTGAAGTCTGCTGATCGCTGAACCGCGCCCCCCCCTGCGGCATGGTCCTCGCGCATCCGGACGACCGCCTCGTCCGCCGCGCATCACGAACTCGCTTTGCTCGCCTCAATAAGCGAATTCATGCCTTCATCGCGATGGATGAGCCGCACGTTTTCGAATCCCGCCTGCTCGAGGTCCTCGCGGTACTCATCGAAAGTGTACGTCCCGCCGGCCTCCGTCGCCACCAGCATATTGACTGCAAACAACGCCCCGTAAGCTGGCTGCGCATGCGAAGGCTCCATCACGACGTCGCGAATGACCAGCCGCCCACCCGCTGCCAGCGCCCGGTGGATCTTCGCAAAAAGATCCCGATTCAACTGCCGCGAATTCTGGTGACAGATCGCCCCCAGCCACGCCAGATCCGGCCCGCCCGGCATCTCGTCCGTCGTATAATCCCCCGCCGCAACAGTTACCCGCTCCAGCATGCCTTCATCACTGAGCCGCCGCTCCGCCATCGGTGTCACCGCGGGAAGATCGAACAGCGTAGCCCGCCCCTTTGGATTCTTCCGAAGCATCGCTATCGTCCACGTCCCCGATGCCCCGCCGATGTCAAGCAGATGATCGAACCGCAGCGGATCCAGATGCCCGAGCACGGTCTCGGTAATGCCCACCGAAACATTGTGCATCCCGCCGATGAACGCTTCGAGGTCCTCCTGCTGCTGCGCGTCGTCGCGCTCGCACGTGGCCGGCCCGCCGGTCTTGACCACATCGGCCAGTTGTGACCACCGCCGCAGACAGTTGTGCTGATGGCGAAGCATCGCAAGCAGATTCCCGGACGATTCACCGCTCAGCAGCCCCGCCGCCTCTTCCGCCGCACTGTACACTCCGCCGTCCTTGGTCAACAATTCCATCCCCGTCAGTGCATCGAGCATGATAGCCGTCGCCCGGACATCCCAGCCCATGCGACCGGCCAGGGCCTCGGCGGTAGCGCTCTGCCGATGGAGATGGGTGAATACGTCGAGTTCCGCCGCTGCCGTCAAAACGCACGCCTGCTGAAACGACCCTCCCATCCTCAGGATATCTTCTGCAGTCCATTGTCTGCCCATGTCGTACTTTCCTTTCTTAAACGGCCTCCGCCGGCTTACAAATGCCACGGACTCCGCCTCGACCGAGCCAGCATCCGATTCGCTTGGTCGTCGTTCACAAACCGCTCATGCTCAGGATCCCACTGCAGTCTCCGTTTGAGCTTCATCGCAATGTTGCCGAGGTGGCATACGCTCGCCGAGCGATGCCCTGTCTCCACCGGCGCGCAGGGATCGGTACGGCTCTTGATGCCGTCGATGAAATCCCGATAGTGGTTCGTGCTGTCGCCGAGACGAATATCATCGGGACCGAGAGTGGCTTTCCACAGGTTCTCAGGCCGGCATGACGAACCGCGATAGCCGTGTTGTATCCATCCCTCGCTGCCCTCGAAGCGCACCTGCATATTCTCGGGCCCCGTCCTGCAGATCAATTCGACGCCGTTGGCGTACAGAGCGCGGAAATGAACCTTGGTGGCTGTGGTAAACAGGCCGTCCGCGGGCCATTCGCCTCCGAGGTCCTCGATCTCGATCGGGCCGGTGTGATCCGAGTTATTCGCCCATTGCGCAAGATCGTTGCAGTGCGCCCCGTAATTCGTGGTCTGCCCGCCGGAATAGTCCGCCCCGAAGCGGAAGTTGTAGAGACACCGGTCCCTATGATACGGCACATAAGGCGCCGGACCCAGCCACATGTCGTAATCGAACCCGTCGGGAACAGCCATCGGCTGCCAGTCGCTCGCAGGCGCCGTCTTGTTGTTCGGCCCGACCGTCGTGATGATGCGCCGAAGCTCGCCGATGTAGCCGTTCCGCACCAGTTCGCACGCAAAACGCGACTTATGATTCGACCGCTCGTGCGAGCCGGTCTGAAATACGACACCGTGCCTTCGCACCGCCCGAATCATCTCCGCCCCCTCGGCCACCGTCAGTGTCATCGGCTTCTCGCAGTAGATGTCCTTGCCCTCCCTCGCGGCCGTTACCGCCATCACCGAATGCCACTGATCCGGCACAGTGATGACCACCGCGTCGATATCCTCCCGTGCGAGAACATCGCGGAAATCCGTATATGCATCGCAACCGTCAAAGCCTCCGCCGCGCCCGCCGCCGTAATGGTCGTTCACCAGCCTCCGCGCGGGCTCGCGTCCCAGATATTGCTCCGCCGTCTTATACCCGTAACTGGCCCGGTTCACGTCACAGACCGCCACTACCTGCACATCATCAAGCTGCAAAAAACCCCTCAGATTGTTCGTCCCCTGATTGCCCGTACCGATAAAGCCCAGCGTAATACGCTCCGACGGCGCAGCTCCGCCCCGCGCCCCCCGCGCGCTGCCCGGAATCAGATACGCAAATCCCGCCGCCCCCGCCGAGGCGCACCCAACCCCCTTCAAGAACCCCCTGCGCGATATTCTCAGCCTTGACATATCTAATCCTTCCTGCGCCCTCTGCCGCCTTGCGCCGGTCCGCCCTTCATCGACAGACTGATCCGCTGCTTTGCCAGATCCACGTCCAGCACAGTGACCCTGACCTTCTGCTGCACCTTGACTACCTCGGCCGGATCCTTGATATATCGGTCCGCCAGTTGACTGATATGCACGAGCCCGTCCTGATGCACGCCGATATCGACGAACGCCCCGAATGCCGTAACGTTCGTAACAATCCCCGGCAATACCATGCCCGCCTGCACGTCCTCGATGGTGTTGACCCCGTCGGTAAAACTGAATATCTCGAACTGCTCCCGCGGATCGCGTCCCGGCTTGGCAAGCTCCTGCATGATGTCGTTCAGCGTCGGAAGCCCCGCCGCGTCCGTGACGTAATCGCGAGGATTCACCTTCGACCGCAGCGACTGCTGCTTCATCAAATCCGCCACCGAGCAGCCCAGATCGGCCGCCATCGCATCCACCACGTGATAGCTTTCAGGATGAACGCCGCTCGAATCCAGCGGGTTGGCCGCGTCGCGGATCCGCAGAAAGCCCGCCGCCTGCTCGAACGCCTTCGCCCCCAGCCGCGGCACCTTCATCAACGCCTTTCGCGACCCAAACGGCCCGTTGGCATTGCGATAGTCGATGATGTTCTGCGCCAGTTGCCGCCCGAGGCCCGAGACATATTGCAGCAACTGCTTGCTGGCCGTGTTCACCTCCACGCCGACGTTGTTAACACAACTGACCACAACATCGTCCAGACTCTGCTTCAGCAGCGACTGATCCACATCGTGCTGGTACTGACCCACACCGATGGACTTCGGATCGATCTTCACCAACTCCGCCAGAGGATCCATCAGCCTGCGACCGATGGACACCGCCCCGCGCACCGTCACGTCCTGATCGGGGAACTCCTCGCGGGCCGCCTGCGAAGCCGAGTAGATCGACGCCCCGCTCTCATTCACCATCACCACCGGAATGTCTTTCCCCGGATCGATCGCCCGGATAAACGCCTCGGTCTCCCGCCCCGCCGTGCCGTTGCCGATGGCGATCACCTCCACCCCGAACTTCCTGCAAAGTACCGTGACTTTCGTCGCGTCCCCGGCCGCCTGCGACTTGCCCTGGTGCGGATAAATTACATCCGAATGCTGGAGTTGCCCCTGCGAATCGAGACAAACCACTTTGCACCCGGTCCGAAAACCCGGATCGATCGCCAGAACGTTCTTCTGCCCCAGCGGTGGAGCCAGCAGCAACTGCCGCAGATTATCCGCAAACACGCCGATAGCCTCTCGATCCGCCCGCCGCTTGGTCTCGACCAGCACCTCCGTCTCCATCGCCGGCGACAACAGCCGCTTGTAGCCGTCGGCGATAGCCTCCCGCACCTGCTCCGAACACCGCGACGCCCCCTTCACAAACAGCCCTTCCAGAATCCGCAAAGCCTGCTCCTGCGGTGCAACCACCTGCAATCTCAGGAAATCCTCATTCGCCCCTCGCCGCATGGCCAGGATGCGATGCGACGGAGCCCGCACGATCGGCTCCTCCCAGTCGAAATAGTCCTCGTACTTCCGGCCGTCCTCCTCCTTGCCCTTGGCCACCTTGCTGCGAAAGACCGCCTTCCTGAAGAAAAGGTCGCGAATCCGCGCCCGGGCCTCCTGATCCTCGCTCACCCATTCGGCAATAATATCGCGCGCCCCCGCCAGAGCATCGGCAACCGATTCGACTCCCTTCTCCGGATCGACGTAGTCCTTCGCCGCAACCTCCGGATCGGTCTCGGCATCCTGCTCGCAGATCAATTCCGCCAGCGGCTCCAGTCCCCTCTCGCGGGCCATAGTCGCGCGCGTCCGCCGCTTGGGCCGATACGGCAGATAAATATCCTCGAACTCCGTCATCGTCTCGGCCTGCAGCACCGCAGCTTTCAGCTCGTCCGTCAAATGCCCGTGCTCGTCCAGAGACTTCAGAATCGCCTCCCGCCGGGCCTCGAGTTGCTCGAGCTGCTCCATCCGATCGCGAATCGCCGTAATCACCGTCTCGTCCAGACTGCCCGTCGCCTCCTTGCGATACCGCGCAATAAACGGAACCGTCGCCCCGCCTCCCAGCAACTCAACCGTCGCACGCACCCGCGCGGGCCTGAGCGACAACTCCGATGCAATCGTTTCAATGTACGCAGCAGTGTCCAAGAAAACCTCTCGAAATGTCTGTTCATCGGCCGGTCCGGTGATCCCCCGGAGCATCCGTTTGGCCGTAAGTGTTATCAGATACCCGCCCCCAACGCAACAATTCGCTCCCCGCCTCGCTTCGCGCGCATGCCCGCGCTGCACGTTTTTTCGCGGATTTGCCCTTTCACGCTCCGCTGCGCAACGCTACATTAATGGCGGTACCGGCGTCCGGACAGGACCGACCCAGAAAAAGTCATTCGCCAAAGGCAAGGAGCAAAGCACATGAAAAGGCTCATCGCAATCATCATCGTCGCCGTCATCGCCGCCTCACTCTCCGCACGCGAATACCACGTCGCAACGGACGGAAGCGACTCGGCCGACGGCTCGCCGAGCACACCTCTCAAGACCATCTCCGCCGCCGCCCGCCTCGCACAACCGGGCGACACCGTCACCGTCCACGAAGGAACCTATCGCGAGCGCATCAATCCGCCCCGCGGCGGTGCCTCCGACGCCAGACGCATCGTCTACCGCGCCGCACCCGGCCAAAAGGTCGTCATCAAAGGCTCGGAAGTCATCCAGGGCTGGCGGAAGGTAAGAAATGACGCCTGGAAAGTCGTCGTACCCAACACCTTCTTCGGCGATTTCAACCCGTACGACGACGCCATCGCCGGCGACTGGTTCAATCCCAGAGGACGCGTGCACCACACCGGCGCCGTCTACCTCAACGAACACTGGCTCATCGAAGCGGTCAGCCTCGAAGATGTGCTCATGCCCGTCGGCGCCGCGGCGTCCCGCTACGCCAGGGACAGTCAGCAGTACCTGCTCAACGTAGCCTGGCTGCGGCCGGCCGGCTCACAGAACGCAAAACGTACCCCCGCCGACGCCTTCGCCGCCCAACACGGCGTCCAGACCGCACCCTGCTCCGAAGGCGGACAGTGCATCGGCTGGCTCGATAACGGCGACTGGGCCCGCTACGACAAGGTGGACCTCGGCCGCGGCGCCGAAAGAATCGAAATCCGCGCCGCCTCCGTCACAACCGGCGGAACCATCGAAATCCGCCTCGACTCGCCCGAAGGACAGCTCCTCGGCTCCTGCTCCGTTCCGAACACGGGCGGCTGGCAGTCCTGGTCGTCCTTCACCGCAAACATCGAACCGACCGGCGGGACCAAAAACATCTGCCTTCTCTTCAAAAGCCCCCGAACCGACGGACCCCGCACCCCCCTCTGGTTCGCGGAAGTCGACGACACCAGCACCACCATCTGGGCCCAGTTCCCCGATGTCAACCCCAACGAATCCGACGTCGAAATCAACGTCCGCCAAACCGTCTTCTACCCCGAAAAACCCGGCCGCAACTATATCACCGTCCGCGGCTTCACCATGATGCACGCCGCAACCCCCTGGGCCCCGCCGACAGCCGAGCAGATCGGCCTGCTCGGTACCCACTGGAGCAAAGGCTGGATCATCGAAGACAACGACATCCGCTACTCCACCTGCGTCGGCGTCACCCTCGGCAAACATGGCGACCAATACGACAACACCTCGGCGAACACCGCCACCGGCTATGTCAAGACCATCGAACGCGCCTTCGAGCACGGCTGGTACAAAGAAAACATCGGCTGGCACGTGGTCCGCAACAATCAGATCTCGCACTGCGAACAGGCCGGCCTCGTCGGCAGCCTCGGCGCCGCCTTCAGCACCATCACCGACAACGACATCCACGCCATCCACATCCGCCGCCTCTTCACCGGCGCAGAAATGGCCGGAATCAAACTCCACGCCGCAATCGACACCCTCATCAGCCGTAACCACATCTACCGAACCACCCGCGGCATCTGGCTCGACTGGATGAACCAGGGCTCCCGCGTCACCCGCAACCTCCTCCACGACAACGGCCCCAGCGAAGACCTCTTCATGGAAGTCGACCACGGCCCCTTCATGATCGACAACAACATCTGCCTCTCGCCAACCTCGCTGCTCGACGTCTCCCAGGGTGGCGCATACGTCCACAACCTCTTCGCCGGACGCATCGTCCAGCACCCGGAACTCCGCCGCGAAACCCCCTACCACAAGCCCCACTCCACCGAACTCGCCGGCCTGCTCAACATCTCCGGCGGTGACAACCGCTTCTACAACAACATCTTCACAGGCCCCGCCGGCCTCGCCGCATACGACAACGCCGCCCGCCCCATGCACGTCGCCGGCAACGTCTACCTCAACGGCGCCCGGCCGAGCGAACACGACAAGAACGCCCTCGTCCTCGAAGACTTCGACCCCGCCTGGCAACTCGCCCAGACAGCCCCCGCCGTCCGCCTCGAAATCAGGCTCGACCCCGCCTGGGCGCAGACGCACAAACGCTCCCTGGTCACCACCGATCTGCTCGGCCGTGCCGCAGTCCCGGACCTCCCCTACGTCCGGCCGAACCACTCGCCGTACCGCATCGACACCGACTACTTCGCCGACGAACGAAACGCCGAAAACCCTTTCCCCGGCCCCTTCGCCAAACCGCAGAAATCCCGTCTCAACCCCACGATCTGGCCCAACAACCCCCAATAGGTACCACAACATGAACCCGCGCACACAACCTGACCCCCGCCGGCCGCGCCTCTCGCGACGAAAATTCCTCCACACCCTCGCCGCCGGCGCAACATTCACCATCGTCCCCTCAGCCGCCCTCGGCGGCCGCCGCAACATCGCCCCCAGCGAAAAGACTACCCTCGCCCTGATCGGCATGGGCGGCCAGGGACACGTCAACCTCTTCAACTTCCTCCGGATCGACGAAGTCCAGATCCTCGCCGTCTGCGACCCCAATCGCCGCAGCGGCGGCTATATCTCCTGGAACTGGATGCAGGGCAACGAGCAAAAACTCGGCGGCCGCGAACCGGCCCGCAAACTCGTCGACGAACACTACGCCGCCCGCAGCAACCGCCCCGGCTACAAAGCCTGCACCGCATACGCCGACTTCCGCGAACTGCTCGAACGCGAGGACGTCGACGCCGTCATGGTCGCCACCCCCGACCACTCCCACGCCGTCGTCACCATGGCCGCCATCGAACGCGGCAAACACGTCTACTGCGAAAAACCCCTCGCCTATTCCGTCCGCGAAGCCCGCCTGATCGCCGAAGCCGCCCGCCGCGCCGGCGTCGCCACCCAGCTCGGCAACCACGGCCAGGCCGAAGATAGCGCCCGCCTCGTCCGGGAGTTTATTCTCGACGGCGCCATCGGCCCCGTCCGCCAGGTGCACATCAACCGCGGCCCCGCATTCTGGGACCCGCCCGCATCGAATGCCCGTCCGCCCGAAACGCCGCCCGTCCCCGACGGCCTCGACTGGGACCTCTGGCTCGGCCCCGCCCCGCATCGCCCGTACCATCCCGCGTACCACCCCTGGCGATGGCGCGACTGGCGGGATTTCGGCACCGGCCCGCTCGGTGACATGGGCTGCCACCTGCTCTCGACCGTCTTCAAAGCCCTCGACCTCGAACACCCGACCGCCGTCGAAGCCGTCTGCAAAGAAATCGGCCCGGAGATTCATCCGCGCAGCTTCAAGGCCGTCTTCGAATTCCCCGCCCGCGGCGATCGGCCGCCCGTTACCATAACCTGGTTCGACGAAGGCTTCACGCCGCCCCGACCCAAAGCCCTCGAACCCGGCCGCCGCCAGGCCTCACCCGTCTACATCGGCGATAAAGGCACCCTCATGGGCCACGTGCTGATCCCCGAATCCGCCAGAAAAGCCTACGGCTCGCCCCCCAAAGTCCTGCCCCGCTCACCCGGACACTACCGCGAATGGATCAACGCCTGCCGCGGCGGACCGCCCGCCGGCGCCGACTTCGTACAACACGCCGGACTGCTCACCGAAACGCCCCTGCTCGGAAACATCGCCATGCGATTCGATAAGAAACTCCGCTGGAACGGCCGCGAACTCGCCTTCACAAACGAACCCGCCGCAAATAAATTCCTCCACCGACAATACCGCCATCCCTGGACACTCTAATACCCGACGCACCCCCGAACCGACCTCCTCACCGCCGCGCATAGTGTCATCTCGACCGAAGTGAGTCCC
>CAZGMJ010000021.1:0-76358 GCA_964526785.1 uncultured Pirellulales bacterium | reverse complement strand
ATCGGACATAGAGACGCTTTTACATAAATCAAGAGTATTTCAGTGAACGCTTACGTTTTTTTTAGTTTTCGCTTGACGGTTTTTAGGCATTTGCCTAACATAAATTAAGTAATTGACTCAATGATCAGAGTTGCGGGCTGTCCGCGGCTTTTTCGGTTGATCCGAATATGCGGCGTGCGGGCACCTGATGTGGGAAGACGGGTTGTTGCAGCGTTTTCCCAGGGTAGTTGAGCTTCAAAGACGCTTTCGGCCCATGGTCGGGCGGTCAATCGTGCCAAACGGCGATTGTCGCCAGATCAGGTGAGTCGGGGGCGAGACAGCTGAAACGAAATCTGTTGACCGAAGCAGTTTTGCTTACCAGCGAGGGAGTGTTGGTATTGAGTATAGAACGACGTATTTGGATGATGAAAGCACACCTCTCAATACCGGTTTATTCGCTATTCGAACCGATTCGGGTCTGTCGCGGCTGATTTAGCGCGACGCAGGTAAGATTTCGTATTTGTCAGCCACTTCTTTGCAGCTTCCCTGCCAAGGCGTTCCGCAATCTCTATGGGTACGGGTTTTGTCGGCGCGATCCGGCGAGCCCCCTGCCTTCCATTGAGCAGTGTATTTGACATGTTAATAGCTGTGAGGGAAAGGTGGCAGAAATGAACATCATTTTAGGCATTGGGCCCAGCACCGTCGCGGGTGCTCTGATCGTCGGCCTGTTGCTGGGAGCATGTCTGGTGCTGATCGGGTATCAGATTGTCTCTCGCGCAAAGGCCAAGACGTTTCAAGAGGACTTGCAGCGGCAGATCGACGGGGCCAAGAAGGAAGCGGAAAACCTGATCAAGGCCGCCCAGGTGGAAGCGGCTTCGGAAGCGATCAAGAAGAAGGAGGAAATGACGGCCGAGGCCAACAAGGTCCGGGCGGATTTGCACGAGATGGAGATGCGGCTGTCCAAGCGTGAGGACGGCATCGAGCGGCAGGTGGCGATTCTGGAGGATCGCGAGAAGGCATTGAAGAAGGCGCAGCAGGAGGTCGGACGGAAGGAACAGGACGTAGACTCGAAGGAAAAGCAGTTATCGGGGCTGCTGGCTCAGCAGAAGAACCAGCTCTTGAAGATATCCGCGATGAGCGCGGGCGAGGCGAAGGAGATGCTGCTTGAGCGGCTGGAGGAAGAGTGCGAACTGGAGATGTCGGGGTTGATCCAGCGGAAGGTTGACGAGGCGACGGAGATCGCCGAGGGCAAGAGCCGGGAGATCATCAATACGGCGATCCAGCGTTATGCTGCCGAGCAGACGTGCGAGGCGACGGTCTCGACGGTGGACATTCCGAACGACGATATGAAGGGCCGGATCATCGGACGCGAGGGCCGGAATATCCGGGCGTTCGAAAAGGCCACGGGCGTGGATGTTATTGTGGACGATACGCCGGGCGTGATCGTGGTGAGCGGTTTCAGTCCGGTGCGGCGCGAGGTGGCGCGATTGTCGATGGAGAAGCTGATTCAGGACGGGCGCATTCATCCGTCGCGCATCGAGGAGCTTGTGGCGCAAACGAAGAAGGACGTGAACAACAAGGTGCTGCAGTTGGGCAAAGAGGCGGCGGTCGAGACGAACGTTCGCGGTCTGAACAACAAAGTGCTGAGTATGATCGGTGCTCTGAACTATCGCACGAGCTACGGGCAGAGCGTGCTTCGGCACAGCATCGAGGTGGCTTTCCTGGCGCAGGTGATGTGCGATGAGTTGGGGCTGGACGGCTCGATTGCCAGGCGAGCGGGGTTGCTGCACGACATCGGCAAGGCGATGGACCACGAGATCGAGGGGAACCACCCGACGATCGGGGCGAACTATCTCAAGCGGTTCAGCGAGTCGCCTATTATTATGAACGCGGTTGCCGGCCATCACGGCGACGTACAGCCGGACAATCCGTACACGCCGTTGATTGCGGCGGCGGACGCGATCAGTGCTTCGCGCCCGGGAGCGCGGCGCGAGACGCTGGAGCGGTACATCAAGCGGCTGGAGCAGCTTGAGGATATTGCAGGCGGCTTCAAGGGCGTTGAGAATGCGTATGCGATTCAGGCGGGCCGGGAGATTCGCGTGATCGTCGATGCGAAAGCGGTGGATGACGGAGCGGCAACGAAGGTAGCTCGGGATATCGCCAAAAAGGTGGAAGACGAGATGACGTATCCGGGCGAGATTCAGGTTACGCTGCTCCGCGAGGTTCGGTGCATCGAGTACGCAAGGTAGGACTTATCGGTAGCGACCGGCGGGCCCGTTGCAGGATGCTGCGGCGGGCCGGCGGCTTGAGTATGCGCAGCGGCGGCAGTGCGGGCGGCTTTAGACGAGATTGCGCTGCTGTGTGTTGAGAGAGACGTTCAATGTGGCAATGAAGAAATCGGCATGAAGATTAACGTTCTTTGCATTGGTGATGTTGTGGGCAGGCCCGGGCGGCGGGTGCTGGCGGAGCGGCTGCGCGAACTGGTGCGCGAGCGCGAGGTGGACTGCGTGATCGTGAATGCGGAGAATGCGGCGGGCGGATCGGGAATTACGCCTCAGATTCACGATAAGCTGGGTAAATACGGCGTGAATCTGGTGACGCTTGGCGATCATACATATCGCAAGCGGGAGATTATTCCGGTGCTGGAGTCGGCGGATGATATTATCCGGCCGGCGAATATGTCGCCTCACGCGGCAGGCAAGGACTATGCGGTGTATATGACGGGCAAAGGCGTGAGCGTGGGGGTTGTTTCGGTGATCGGGCGGGTGTTCATGAAGCCGGCGGATTGTCCGTATGCGGCGCTGGATCGCGTGCTGCCGCAGGTGGCGCAGAAGGCGGATATCGTGGTGGCGGAGGTGCACGCGGAGGCGACCAGCGAGAAAGTGACGGTCGGGTATTACCTGGACAGACGCGTGAGTCTGTGTTACGGCACGCATACGCACGTGATGACGGCGGACGAGCGGATTCTGCCGGGCGGGACGGCGTATATTACGGATATCGGCATGACGGGGGCGCACGATTCGGTGCTTGGACGGCGGGTGGAGAACGTATTGAAGTCGTTCCGGACGCAGATGCCCTATCCGTTCGAGGTCGCGACCGAGGACGTCAAGATCAGCGGGATCGTAGCGACGATCGACAGCAATACGAAGCGGGCCGAGCGGATTGAGCGCGTGCAGATCGATGCGAATTTTGCCGAACAGCAGAATTACGACGGCGACGACGGCCGGCCCGAGTATTTCAACAATCACTTCTGAGCGGGTGCCGCCCTGCCAGGGCCGAGTTCAGAATCGGTCAGCGTTGGCGGTTGTGTCGGGCGAGTGTTGAACCTGCCGAGAGTCGGGGCAAAGCGAAGCCGCAGAGAGAACCGCAACGTGGACCGGCGCAGGGCGGATGGAGGTTCCTGTGAGCAGCTTTTCTTCTTCCGGCCGGGGCCGGCATATCGTATTGTGTATGAGGTACAATACGAGACTATCAGTGCGATGCAACTGCGCCGGCAGCGGCCATCAGGCTCCGGCATTTCAGGGGTCTTTCGGAGACCGGATATATCCGTGCGGCGCGATGAATGGAAAGGATACGAAGATGACGCAAATGAAGAAAACCAAGTTGGCGGGGATCATACTGGCGATTGCGGGGCTATGCATGTGGCCGGCGACAAGCAACTGTACAGCGGCCGAGGACGGGGAGAACGCACAGTCGGAGAAGAAACTCGAACAGGACGTGATCAAGACGAAGGAGGGGCAGTTGAAGATCACGTTCATCGGGCACGGGACGCTGATGTTCGAGCATGGCGGCAAGGTGATACATGTCGATCCGTACGGGCGGCTGGCGGACTACAGCAAGTTGCCGGACGCGGATTTGATCCTCGCTACGCACGAACACGGAGACCATCTCGACACGAAGGCCATCGCAGAGATACGCAAGAACACGACGCAAATCGTGTGGACCAAAGCGTGTGCGGAGAAGGTCGGCGGCGGGGTCGTTATGAAGAACGGACAAGTGCGGAAGGTTGAAGGGCTGAATATCGAGGCGGTGCCGGCGTACAACATCGTGCACAAACGGTCGAACGGCCAGCCGTATCATCCCAAAGGCAGCGGGAACGGGTATGTGATTACGTTCGCGGACAAGCGGGTCTACGTCGCGGGAGATACGGAGAATATCCCGGAGATGCGGAAGCTCGAGAAGATCGACGTGGCATTTCTGCCGATGAATCTGCCGTATACGATGACGCCCGAGATGGCGGCCGATGCGGCAGAGGCGATCAAGCCGAAGATTCTGTATCCGTATCACTATGGCAGGACCGATCCGAAGCGCCTGGTCAAACTGCTGGAGGATGACGAGGATATCGAGGTGCGCATTCGCAGGATGCAGTGACGGAGCGGCAGTTGGCTGACGAGCGGCGAACGGACAACGTGCACAGGCAGCAGTGGTATGAGTCGACGGCGGCGGTGTTTTTCGCGCTGGCGCTGCTGGGGCCGTTTGGACTGCCTTTCGTGTGGCGGCATCCACGGTACAGCCGGACGACGAAGATCTGGGTGACGGCGGTGGTGCTGGGGGTTACGATTCTGCTGTGCTATTTGCTGGTGGTGGTGATCCTGATGTTCATCGATTATATCGGCCAGATGGAGATATAAGAGGCAAGCGGCCCGGCATTCTCATGGCCGAGGCGAGACGGGCTTTTGCATTTTGTAGTCGTCCATAACGAAGCCGCGGCCGATGTCCTGGACGATGGGGCCGACGTTCTCGAAGCCGATGTGCTCGTACCAGTGGATGGAGTGGGAATTGTGTTTGTTGACGGTGAGCCAGAGGGTGGAGATATTGCGTTGGCGGCAGCGCTGCTCGGCGAACTCTACGGCGGCACTGCCCAGGCCCCGGCCGCGAGCGTCGCTGCGAACGTATATCTTGCTCAGCAGCATGGTGTTGTCCGGCTGCGGGACAAGAGCGAGATAGCCGACGGGTTCGCCCGCTTGTTCGATGAGATAGTACTCACAGTCGCCGGCGATCTGTTCGGCGATGGCGCGGGGACTCTGGAACTTCTCGACCATGTAGTCCACCTGGGCCTGTCCGATGATACTGACGTAGTGCTCGTTCCATATTTCGGCGGCGAGGCGGGCCGTGCGTTCGATGCATTCTTTGGATTCAACGCGACGAAACTGCGGCATGGGCTCGGCTCCGAAATGAATGCGGTCAGACATCCATGAGGATATAGTCAATTTCGAGGAACGCCTCGACTTCCCTGTTCCAGCGTTCGGCGACGAAACGGGTATGGTCGGGATGCTGGTTATAGTAGTCGTACTCGGCCTGGCTGTCGAATTCCATTGAAAGGCCGAAGGTGAAATCGTTCTTCCGGCTGACCTGCCTGAGGCATTCGAAGTTGTTCACGCCGTCGATGGCGGAAAGCGCGCAGGCGGCCTTTAGAAAATCGCGTTCTTCGGGCGAGCCCGACGGGTGTCTGAGGCGGAATGTTACTGTGTGTCGAATCATTATGTATTTCCTTGTCCAGGATGTTTTGCTTGTAGACTACCAGAGTACGGCCGGGTCGAATCCACGCAAGCCTTTTGTCTATCCGGAGGTCACTGCGCAGGAGCCGGGATTTCGACGTTGTCGGGGACGGGCCGGCCGAATACAGGGGCCCCCTGCTCGTTCCATGTGAACGGCTGCATACGGATGCAGCGGTTCCAGCCGGCGCCGCGGTGCCTGGCCGTATGGTATACGATCCAGTCTTCGGTGCAGTCGGGGGATTTTGTGAAGGAGGCATGGCCCGGAGAGAATACCGTGTCGGTGCCCTGGAAGACAGGCTCGGGCTTCTTGCGCCAGAAATCGGGATTCAAGGGATCCACGCCGACGAGTTCGAGTCGGCCCAGACAGTAGTGGTCCGTCCAACTGCCGCTGGCCGAGTATATGACGAATAGACGGTCACCACGGGTCAGGACCTGGGGGCCTTCATTGACCAGCGGATCGCCGATTTTCTCCCAGCGGTACTGCGGCGTCGATATCATGACGCGGTCGCCCGAGATGGTGGTCGGATTGCTCATGGGAGCAATGTAGAGATTCTGCCGGACGTTGACGTCCCCTTCCCAACTCGACCAGATGAAATACAGCCCGTTGCGATGGCGCATGACGGTGCCGTCGATGGCCCATTTGTCGGACGAATCGCTGATCTTGCCCACAAGTGCATACGGACCGGTCGGGTCGGACGTTTCGGCCTGGAGCACGTACATGCGGTGGTTCTCATTCCGGCCGTCGTCGGCGGCTACGTAGATGTACCAGCAGCCCGCAAGGTAATGCAGCTCCGGGGCCCACAGTTCGCGCGACCAGGGCTTGTCCCGCTGCGGCCGCCACACACGTTTGCCGGCATACTGTACGGCTCTTTCGAGGCGGGCGTCGGCGTTAACCCAGATAACGCCGCGGTGGGAATAGCAGTAGTAATAGAGACCGCTGCTCTGCGTAACCCACGGGTCCTGTCCACGGGGGGCGACGGGATTCGTGATGGTTGGCCAGGCGGGCGACCGTGCGGCTTGCACGCACACGCAGGAGGTCAGGAACACCAGGCACAAGCGCACAGCAGATCTGCGGCTCTTTCCAGCGATTGCCTTTACACGGGCCGGGGTCTTCATGCGTCACCTGTATTTCGGCGCAGCGAATCAGCGCCTTTGTCTGTCCATACCGAGGACTCAGACTTTAGAGCACCCTAGTCTTACCGGGCATGGCGACGGGATAATCGCCGTCGGCGTCCGGCTGGACGGGAGCTTCGGAATCCATTGCCATCTCGTCGAGATTCGGGGCGAGTACGACATCGGACGCCATCGCCTCCTCCCACGTGATCATCCGGCCGGATTCGGCAGCCATGCGGCCGAGGATGCCAACCATAGCGGCTTTGGCGGAGCGCTCGGTTTCGTTGTAGCGTTCGTTGTTGCGTATAGCCGCGAAGAGCAGGTCGTGCTCGTGCTGATAGGCGTTGTGGCGCTCGCCCTTGTACTGCCAGATCATGTCGGTCGTTTCCTGATTATGGCCCTTGAAGATGCGCGGGATGGTGATGCCTTCGCCAAGAACGGCCGAGCCGGTGGCGCCGTGGATGACGTCGCCGAAGAAGCCCCAGCAATTGTCCATGTGGCGGCCCTGGGCGAAGAGCCGCGTGCCGTCGGGGAAGGTGTACTCGACGGCATAGTGGTCGAAAAGCTGGTCCGGGTGCGTACGTACCTGGCGGCCGCCCTGACCCTGGGCGGAGACGGGCCATGCGTCCTTGCACCAGCAGCAGACGTCGAGATTGTGAATCAGCCAGTCGAGAATGAAGCTGCCGTTGACCCAGGTGTAGCACGAGTAGTTGCGGATTTGATGGGACAGATCGCTCTCGCCGGGCCTTTTGGGGCTAAAGCCGACCGGGCCGTGCTCGCGGTAGGCCCAGCACGTGATCAGATCGCCGATAGCGCCTTTGTGGAGCTTTTCGACGGCCTGCTCGAGCGGAACGTAATGCCGGCTCATCAGGCCGCCGGCGATCTTGAGGTTCTTCTTCTCAGCGGCTTTGCCCGCCTTGAGGACGCGATGAATACCCGGGGCGTCCACGGCGAAGGATTTCTCCATGAATACATTGCAGCCTTTTTCGACCGCGTAATCGAGGTGGAGCGGGCGAAAGGCCGGAGGCGTGGCAAGAATGACCAGGCCGCCCGGGGCAATTCGATCGATGGCCTTTTTGTAGGCGTCCATGCCAACAAAGCGGCGGTCCTGTGATACGTCCATCTGCTGGCCGAACTGTTTGGAGAGATTGTTGAAGCTGGAGGTGAGGCGGTTCTCGAAGACATCCGCCATGGCGACGAGCCTGGTCGGGCCTTTTGTCGAGAGCGCATTTGCGGCGGCGCCCGTGCCGCGGCCTCCACAGCCGACCAGCGCGATTTCGATGGTATTTTGCTCGGCGGCATATGCGCGGACGCCGACGGCGCCGGCCAGTGCCGCACCGGCCAGTGCGCCGGAACCCTTTTTGAGGAATTCACGACGAGAGGTTGCGGATTCGGGTGTGTTTCTCTGTGCGGTCATGAAGTTCTCCTTTCCGTATCCTGTGACGACCGATCGCCGGATCGGGCGATTCGATCACATCTGCACTACAGCAGAGCATGCGTCTATGCGGCCGATCTTACGCCGCGGAGGGGAGATTTGCAATAGGTTTCAACGAAGCGCTGCCGGCAGCACGGGTGTAGAGCCGGGCCGCCTGCCGACCGGGGAAGCGGTGCATCTATGACGCACGCCGGGTGACGCGGTCCGAAGGCGGACAGAACCGCGTCAGTATGAGGATTCCACCTCTGTGCTCTCGAAGTAAGAGATAGCAGCTTTCAGGTTCTTCTTGATTTGATCGTCGGCAATCTTCTCTATTTCCATGTTGATGCGGGCAATTGCGAGTTCGGGCCCAAGTATCCTGGTCAATACCCAGCAGCAGAGGATTCCCTTTTCGCTGTGCGGATCGAGTTGCCGGAGTAGCTCGACTGCGGGATCGACAGCAGGCATACCAATGGCCGCCAGCGCCTGTGCTGCGGGAAAAGCACGGGGAATATTCTGTAAGCCCTGCGGAAATAGTCCTTTGTCGGTATATGTCAATTTGTCCAGCAAGATCGGCACTGCTTCAGATGCGCGAAAGGTGCGGAGCGCATTTATTGCCATGTAGTCTGGGCCATACCAATTGCCAGTTCTGCCTTGAGGAACTGTACCATCGGACGCTAACTCAATCTGGCGAACAAGGTCGATAAGGCCTCTGGTCAGGTCGTCGCGTTCTCTGCGCAGCGTCCAGCAGAGCCTTCCGCAATATAACCCCATCGCATCTTTGAACATCTCGGCAGAAGGACGTCCTTGTCCTTCGAGATACTGGGCGAGAGCCCAATTGGGTTGCCACGGTTTCTTTCTGCGAATTTCGATTTTCACCTTGTCGCAAGCAGAGTGAAAACAGCTAGCCCTCTTGGCAGTCTTTGGTTCGAACCAGCGCAAATGCGGGTTGTCTTGTCTCAGTGTTAAAGGGTCAATTTCATGTATGACATTTATGGGGGGCAATTCGAGGTAATACACATCTTCAGAGAGATGGCGATGGTGAAGCCTCAGCCCGTCAGGGATAAGCGACAAAATGGTCCGGCCGGGCATTATGCGAGAAACAGGGACAACCAACACCCGCCTATTGTCGATTTTCGTATAATGGTCCGGCGGAACCGACATTTGTTCGCGCGGGCGGTCATGCGGCATTTCATTGCCATCGACATCGAAAACACGGGCGAAGGATTCGAGATGTCTCGGGTCCTTCCCTACCATATAGACGGGGTCGGTTCCGTGATTCTCGATAGCGATCACGAAGGGCACCGGTTCGCGGGGCACGTAGATTTCCTTGAGCACCTGGAACGTGACTTCTATGTCACCGGCGTACTGTTCGCATTCTTCTGTCATGACGGCAGCCGGGGCGAACCGCATCAATGTGACGGCTATCATCAGGACGACGGCACTACGGCACTTCTGCATGATTTCTCTCCTGTTTTGATGTTCGCATTGCAGGCTTCGGAGACGCTCAGCAAGGCAAACCGTCGGGTTCTTGCTCCACCGCGGCCCGGCCAGAGTAGTTTCTGGCTACATGGCTTCATCCTAATCCTATTCGAATACAAGCCCCGCATCCCGGGATGGTTTTGCTCACAGTCCGACATTTCGCGGGTGCCGGGGTCCGTCGTATTCCGACCCAGTCGTCGCCGCATGAAAGATTAGCCCGATGAGCAGATAGGTCAAGAGCTTTTTTTCGCCTGTACAGGTCAAAAATGCAGATTCCGGTTCACCAGACCGGTGTGGTCGGTTATAATCGCGGCATTCCCGACCTGCTGGCAAGGAGTTGACGTACGCAGAAAGATGCCGAAGAAGAGCAAAGAACAAATTGAGATCAACGAACAGCTATATCAGTTGACGACGCTGGTTGCGGGCGAGTTCTCACTGCAGGAGGTGCTGGACCGGCTGGCCGAGGCGGCGGTGAAGATCGTCGGCGTCAAGGCGTGCTCGATTCGGCTGCTGGACGAGGCGTCGAACGACCTGATGATGCGGAGTACGTACGGACTGAGCGAGGCGTATCGCAACAAAGGGGTGGTTTCGCGGGACGATCCGGTTATCAAGGCGGCGTTTGCGGGCGAGGCAATCGTGCTGGACGACATGCGTGTGGACGGCCGGGTCAAGTATCGCGAGGCGACGGTCAATGAGGGGCTTGTCAGCCAGCTTACGGTGGCGATGCACTTCAAGGGCAAGCCTATCGGCGTGCTGCGGCTGTACAGCCCCAAGCCGATGCGGTTCTACGAAGAAGATATTCATCTGGCGCGGGCGGTGGCGTCGCAGTGCGCTGTGGCGATCACGAACGCCAAGCTGTACGGCGAGGCGCTGCAGGGTGCGCAGATGGCCGAGCAGATGCGACTTGCGGGGCTGATTCAGCGGAAGATGATTCCCGAGACGGCGCCGCGGATCGAGGGGCTGGACATCGCCGCATCGTACGTGCCGTGCTTCGACGTGGGCGGCGATTTTTACGACTTTGTCAAGATCAACGAGCGGCGTGTCGTGGTGGCGATTGCGGACGTGATGGGCAAGGGGTTGCCGGCGGCGCTGATGATGAGCGCGTTTCGCAGCACGGTGCGCGCGTATACCAGCGCCGAATGCAGCGTGGGCGATTTCAAGGGCACCATCGGCAAGCTCAACGAAATGGCGTGCAAGGAATGCAGTACGGGCGAGTTCATCACGTTGTTTTATGCGGTCATAGACACGGCCGATGACACGATCACATACTGCAACTGCGGGCACGAACCGACGGTGTTGCTGCGGGACGGCAGCGCGCGGGACCTGAACACGGGCGGACTGGTGCTGGGGGTGACGCCGGAGGCGGAATACGAAATCGAAACGGTGCCGCTGGAGCAGAACGACGTGCTGCTGTTCTACACGGACGGCCTGATCGACGCGGCGAATTTCGACGGCGATCTGTGGGGGCGGACCGCCCTGCTGCAGACGACGGAGTCGTACGCGAAATGCACGTCCGACCAGATGGTGCGCAACGTGCTGACGTATCGCAGGCGGTTCGTGGGACTGGCCCGCCAGTTGGACGACACGAGCATCGTGGTTGTTCGCAGATCGGACACGGAAGGCGGCTGCGGCTGTGCGAAGTGCGAGCGTGAGAAAGCGAACAGGGGAGCCGATGGCAAATCTGGTAGTGACAATTGACGGGCCGGCGGGAAGCGGCAAAAGCACGGTGGCCCGGCAGCTGGCCAGGCGACTGGGGGCTGCGTTTCTCGATACCGGGGCGATGTACCGCGCAGTGACACTGGCGGCCATGCGGGCGGGAATCGATCTGGAAAACGAAGCGGCGATGCTGACGGTGATGCGCGACAGCCGGTTCGCGTTCGATGCGGCGGACGGCGCGATGCGGGTCCGGCTCGACGGAGAGGACGTCAACGACGCGATTCGCCGGCCCGACGTGACGGCCCATGCGAAATATGCGGCTCGGGCGCCGAAAGTGCGGGCGGCGCTGGTGGAGATGCAGCGCGCGTTTGCAGCCGAGCACGAACAGATCGTGACCGAGGGCCGGGATCAGGGGACGGTTGCTTTCAGCGATGCGCGGTACAAGTTCTATTTGACGGCCGAGGCCGCGGAGCGGGCCCGCAGAAGGTATGCGGAATTGCAGGCTTCGGGCGAGACGCAGAGCGTGGAGGAGATTCAGCGGGCGATCGAGCAGCGGGATCGCAGTGACGAGCAACGGACCGTCGGCCCGATGAAGCCGGCTGCGGACGCCATCGTCGTGGATACCACGGAACTGAGTATCGAAGGCGTAGTCGAGCGGTTACTCGAATGCATGGAGAAGTTATGCTGAAGGAGCAACTCAGCGGGATGTGGTACGATTTTATCGCCGGCACGTGTCGGCTGCTGTCGTACGCCTTTTTCCGGCTGCGGGTACGTGGGCTGGAGAACATGCCGCAGACGGGACCGTTCGTGATCGCGTGCAACCATCAGAGCTATCTCGATCCGGTGTTCTGTTCGGTGTGTCTGCCGCGGAGGGTGACGTTTCTGGCCCGCGACACGCTGTTTACGAACTGGTTCTTCGGACGGCTGATCGGCTCGCTCAGCGCGATACCGGTCAAGCGGGGTCAGGGGGATCTGGGGGCGATGAAGGAGATTATTTCGCGGCTGAAACAGGGCAGAGGCGTGTGTCTGTTTCCCGAGGGTACGCGGACGAGCGACGGGCGGATCGCGGAGATCAAGCCGGGGTTCGGACTGTTGTGTCGGCGCGGCAAGGCGACCGTGGTGCCTACGGTGGTGGACGGGGCGTTCGAGTGCTGGCCGCGGGGGCGGAAGATGTTCAAGCCGGGCAAGGTATGGCTGACGTACGGCCCGCCGATTGCGCCCGAACACATAAAGGAGATGAACAACCAGCAGCTTGCCGACGAATTGACCCGGCGGCTGCGCGAGTTGCAGGACCAGATGCGCCGACAGCGCGGCAAGCCGGCCATTGTATATGACCAGGAGCGGATTGAGCAGTAGCGCGTCAGCATTTGTTGTCCTGAACAGCGGTCGTTGTGACTAACGAACAAGGAATTACGGTTCAGAGACGGTAATTGCAGCAACTTTCAACCGGTGTTAATCGAGGACACGCATCATAACAAGTATGGCTTGCTGGCGAGGGTCAAGCTGTTTGCGCAGTTCCTGGCGTGCCTTGGCAAGTTCCTTACCGGCTTTGGCTCTGGCGTGGTGCAGGGCATTCATCTTCCGCCTGATCTGCGTGTCATTTGCGTTTTCGTCTCCTAAGAGATCGACCAACTCTTCGGCGGCTCTTTCACACTCGGTCATCTGATCCACCCTCTTGGCGCGTCTGCCATGGGCGTTTTGTGAACTTCTTTGCCAGCGGAATCGTCCCCCCTTCATGTTCCGCGAAACTCCCGAATGCATGCGGAAACGAGCCTGCGCGCGGAGAGTCCAGGCCCTGGCAATCCCGGGCCCGGCCTGTTGCCACTGCCGGCGATCCATCCGGAGTACCTGCCTCTTCAGATCGGCACGCACGGCCTTGAAATCCTCGTTCAATCTCCTCGACTCTTCAGATTCCTGCTGTTCTGCCCGGGCGGGCCACTGGTCTAGTGTCTGTTTGAGCGAGGCTGCGGTCGGTCCGCCGGCCAGTTGGCACATCGTTCGGTCCGTGCAGACTATTATGAAACAACAGGCGCTTACCGCGAGAATCGTTCTTCGCTTCTCCATGACAACTATCCTTCCTTTTCCGTTCAGTCATTGTGCCGGTCCGGGCACGTGCCGCACGCCAACCGGACCGACTGCGTTCTCACTCGGTGCCTTCGTTGAACCACCCTATCAGCGCCAACGCGGCCTGCTGACGAATCGTCAATCCTTCACGCAGGTCATCGATCGCCTGAGCGAGTTCGATTCTCATCCGGTGCCTGTAGTCTCGCAAGGCATCGATCTTCTGCTGTAACTGCTCGGCATTCGGGTTGTTGCGATCGATAAGCTCGATAAGCTCTTTGACAATCCGTTCGCCCTCGGAAAGCTCGGCCGGAGCCCTGCTCGTCCAACGTTCCGGCCATTTCCAGCCCCATTCGTGCATGTATCTGGGATTGGGAAATGGCGGCCCGGTGGCGCCCGGCAAACGATACATTTCAAAACTTGTGCCGCAGGCCGCCCGGGCCCGCAGGCGGTCCACATTCTCCAGCTTTCGCTTGATGATTTCCCACTGCCGCCTGTTCACTTCGAGTGCGTACATCTCTTGCAGGTACTTGCCAGCGATTTCATTCTCCCTCTTCCACATCTCCCTCTTTTCTTCTCGCGATAGCCTCGGCTGTTCATACTTCTGCAATTGCTCGGCCATGACAGATGAGAGTTTGAAGTCTCTCATGGATTCGAACGTGGGTCTTGGACCGGTTGGCAGAGGGATGTTCTCCAGTTCGAACGGAACTTTGTACTGCGTCGGATTGACAGCTATGACGTAGCGAATTCTTGTGACCGGCGCATTGACTGGACTGCCACCAAAGCCGTTACCACCGACAGAGCATGGCAGGCCTTTGCGCCGACCCACACGACCTCGCCGTCCACGCGTGGGGCGACCGAGGGAATTGGGACGAGTACCGGTGCCCTGATTCTTCTCGTCCTTAAGAAGCAGGCGAGAAACCACCAACCGCTCGGGCGGATCGTCTTCGATGGTTCGGCATTTCTTCAAGGCGTCCTGCTGCGGACGTACTTCAATGTCGAAGCTATACTGTTGTCCGGAAGTCACGGCTTTCGCCACCCGGACCTCTACCTCCGGTGTCAGACGCGTCCAGTTGCTGCTGGGCTTGAACGGCACGTCAACATACTCGAATGATTCGGCCATGAGGACATAGAAGTGGGCCTTGATGCGGCTGATCTTCTCCTGGACCCACTCGGGCATGCCGACATCGAGTTGTATTCCCAGATAGCTGGTCGCGTCCAGGACGGGCTTGGGCCAATGCCGCTTTCTAAGTGGCATATTCATGCGCACTCGCATCTGTCCTTCCCAAATGACGAGTTTGGACGGCCGCTCCAGTTTGGTTCGGTAGTCCGTCGGGTCATAGCGCGCATAATCCGGATGAGGCTGGAGCCGACTGACATCAACTTCGCGGCCCCGGCTATCCGTAAGCTCATCCACAATGGCCTGCCCGTAGATACCCAGAACCTTCTCATGTTCACGCACCCGTATCTCACAGCGCAGCGAGCCGGTCCTATTCGATACACTGCATCCCGGGTCCGCGAGCAATGCCGGTCCTTTGACGATCCGGCCGTTGTAGTTGATCGAAAGCCAACGGACTTTGAAGAGACTGGCGACTTGCTTGTCCTACTTAACGTCCGCCGGTCCACCTATCTGCCCGACCCCGCTCACGCTATCCGCTGAGCCCTCGTTCACAAGATGGCGCAACACCGGCAAATGCTCAGCCTGCACCGAATCGTGGAGATGAGCCTGGTTGAGAGCACCGAGCCCGATCAGAAGGAACAATATGCTGTTTAGCGAAATTACATGCTTGCTCATTGTGCGCCTCCTTGGGCTGAACGTATCTATTCGAAATCGCTGAAGTTGCACGTTGAGGGCGATCTTCGGGTAATGCACGGCCGGCGAGCGTCGAGTGCAAGTGACAGAAAGCATATCACGCCTGTCTGCTTGCGTGCCGGCTTAGCCATTGCAAATACTCCCTTCAGCCGGGGTTCGGTTCAGTAGTCCTCGAAACTCCGCATCCAGACGGGCCAGTCTTCCGGTCTGACGCGGCCGGCCTTTGTCCACGGTCCACGTGTGTCGTATTGTCGATGCCATTTGAGGGTCCACAGTTCCTTGAGCCCCACCTTGCGCACCGAATAGTCCATGAATACGCCGTTGACGCAACCATCATGTCGATTGATGCACGAGGAATAGCGCCAGTCCGTCTTCCCCATCACGGTGGCATCGGGGACCGCATCACACTCGGGAGGCGGCAGGTATTTGCTATGGTAGCCCCACCCTCCCCAGGGCATGCAGGAATCCAGTTGCAGAGGCACGCGATTCGCCCCTTTGATATCGGGCGACTTCCAGAACCATTCGTATTCTTTCCACTCCCAGTCCGGATGCGGTGCACAGGCCCAATGATTCGCAGCATAACTACCGACGATCTCGTTGGCCAGGGTCACCGGCTTCCAAGAGGCAAGCTTCCAGGCCAGGAACGTTCCGCCAACGGTGCAGGCGGCCTCATCGATCCGTTCGGCCAATTCGGGGATGCGGGTCATCGGGCAAACGCGAATTCCCTTGGTTTGTTCGATCTGGTCAGGACCTTCGTAGCCATAGGATCCCCAACCCCAATACGGTCCCCAGCCCCACCCCCAACCGCGAAAGCCGTCGTACCATCCTCTGTATCCCCACCACCGCCAATCATCCGGGACGGGTTGAGGGAATTGGCCGTTGTTCTCGGCGACGGCGGCGGCCCAGATCGTACCCCACTGGCGCAGGTTGGACTGACATGCGACCGAACGAGCCTGATGCCGCACGCGCTGAATGACGGGAGTCAGGATGGCCATCAATACTGCGATGATGGCGATTACCACGAGCAGTTCAATGAGCGTAAAGGCGCCGGGCGCACCTGTGTCGTTCTTCATGGCGGAACCTTTCTCTATAGGTTGGCAAAGAAGCCATGCGAACTCGCTCTCGCACAACAAGCGGGACCGCGTCGAAATCTCGCCTTTCAATGTACCACTGAAGGCTCAGGGACTTCAAAGAAAAAAGTGTAGACTTTCGTGCTTTTCAAGGTGAAAGATCGGATCGAATCAGCATTCGCGGCCCGAAGAGACGGCTGCGTTTTGGAGTCTCGGCGGCAGACGGCGATTGTACGACTTTGATGTACGTTCAGCGCATGATTGCATCTGCACAGCATCGAGAAATTGCCTTGACGTTCGGCCGCACGATGCTACATTACACAAAACCAAGGTCTATTGAGGATAAGGCGATGGCAGAGATTCCAGCGAACTCACCGAACGTCGATCAATGGCTCAAACTCATCCACGCCGATGGGGTGGGGCCTGTCCTATTTGCGAGGCTGCTGAAGCGATTCGGCTCGGCAGAAGCGGCCCTGGGCACGTCGGCGAGCCAGTTGGCCAAGGTTGACGGCGTCGGATACAAGACGGCCGAACGCATTGCGGCCACGCGGGAGCAATTCGATGCTGAGAGAGAGCTGGCTCTGGCGCGGAAAGCCGGCGTATGGCTGGTGCATCTGAAGGATCAGCATTATCCACGGCTGCTGGGGCGGATTTACGATCCGCCGCCTGTGTTATACGTCAAGGGCACGCTGGATCGCGGGGACGCTCTGGCGATTTCGATCGTCGGCTCGCGACGATGCAGCCTGTATGGAACCGAGCAGGCCTCGCGGCTGGCGCATTTTCTCGGGGCAGCCGGCTTCACCATATGCTCGGGTATGGCGCGGGGAATCGATACCGCAGCGCATGAAGGCGCACTGGCGGCCGGGGCACGAACTATCGCCGTGCAGGGATGCGGCCTGGCGCGGGTTTTTCCGCCGGAGAACAGAAAGCTCTTCGGGATGATTGCAGGCCAGGGAGCGTGCCTGAGCGAACTGCCGATGGAGACCGATCCGAGGGCGGAGAATTTTCCACCGCGCAATCGAATCGTTGCGGGACTGTCGCTCGGTACGATTGTGCTCGATGCTCCGCCACGGTCCGGTGCGTTGATTACGGCCAGGGCCGCACTGGACTACAACCGGGAAGTGATGGCGGTGCCCGGAAAAGTGGATTCGCCCGCAAGCCGGGGGCCGCACCTGCTCATCAAACAGGGAGCAAGGCTGGTGGAAGGTGTGGAGGACGTTATGGAAGCTCTGGGATATGTGGGCGAACAACTGCAGGAACACGCACAGGCCAAAGCTACCGAAGCAGAGCAGGCGGTGGATGCCACCCTGTTCGACAGCAGGCGTCCCCTGGTTGAAGGCGACGAACGGACGATTCACGAGACCTTGACGAAGGAGCCGGCGCATATCGATGAGATTATCGCCCGGACCGGGCTGGGTGCGGGAACCGTGAACAGCACTTTGATCTCGCTGCGTTTGAAGGGTTTGATCCGACAGTTTCCGGGCAATTCGTTCGCCCGAAGGTGAAGCTCATGAAATCGCAGGTGCATTCAACGCCGCATGCTTCGCCTTCTCCAGCCAGTTCGCATCGGACACGTATGCGCGCAAGGCTTCGAACTCGGCCCGGACATTTTCAAGCAGCGCCGCAGCATCGGACAGATTCTGATGGCGGGCTGCCTGTTCAAGACAGGCGGCGGCATCAGACAGACGGGTAGCGGCCACGCTGAGCGAAGAGCCCTTGATCGCGTGCGCAGATTCGGCAAGCATCGCGGCGTCATTTGCTTCGAGGGCGGCAACCGCGTCGGCCAGGCGACCGGCATTGTCCTCCACACTTACGCTCATCACCTCGGCGGCGATCTCCTCATCGAGAGCACGTCCAATCAACTCCTTGTAATCCACAATACCCCAGCAACCATCACCGGGCTCGTCTTGTCCCAATGCATCCTCATCGCCGTTGTCAGCAAAACTGGAGTCCCGGTCATGCGCAGACAGGTAGGTGGCGAGTGTCTCGGTGAGCCGCTCTTTGTCGATCGGTTTTGAGAGATAGTCCGTGCACCCTGCATCCATGCATCGCTTGCGGTCTCCGTCCATGGCGTTTGCGGTCAGGGCAATGACGGGAATATCCACATGCTCCTTTCGGAGTTGTCCGACCGCCGCGTAGCCGTCCATGACGGGCATCTGCATGTCCATAAGTACAAGGTCGAAGGTGCCGTGCAGAACCTGGTCGACCGCCTTTTGCCCATTGTCAACGAGCGTGACCTTCAGTCCCATCCTTTCCAGCATCTTTCGCACGATCAACTGGTTGGTTGGCGTATCTTCGGCAACGAGCACATGCCCGGACAGCGAGCAGTTCTGTCTTCTCGCATCTTCACCTTGCGCCTCGTCAACCGCATCTTCGGCATCGAGTATATGCAGTTCTGAGGACTCCGGGCCCACGGGAATTTCGAGTGTGAACGTGGAACCGTTGCCCGGTTCGCTTGCGACGGAGATCCGACCGCCAAGGAGTTTGCTCAGTTGGCCGGTAATGGCCAGGCCGAGTCCCGCGCCGCCATGCCTGCGGGTATGGCTGTCGTCGGCCTGTGTGAAAGGAGCGAATATGGCGGCCTGCTTCTCCGGCTCAATGCCGATGCCGGTATCCTCCACTTCGAACCGAACGAACCGGATACCATCTACTTCACTGGGGCGGACCCGCACATGTATGTGGCCGTTCTCGGTGAACTTCGCTGCGTTGTTAATGAGGTTGATCAGGCATTGCCGCAGTCTGGCCGGATCAGTGCGTATTACCGCCGGAGCGTCCTCGGATCTGACAATTCGAAAATCCAGTCCCTTTTCCGCTATTTGCGGCCGCATCATGGACTCGACGTGCCCCAACAGGTCCACCAGCCGGCACTGCGTAATCTCGATCTTCAACTTGCCTGCCTCCGCTCTCGAGACATCGAGAATGTCGTCTATAAGGGTCAGCAGGGACTGGGCGCTCTGAATGATGATGTCCACATATTCGGTGTGCTCCCGGCCGAGCGACTCTTCGGCCAGCATCCGGCTAAAGCCAATAATCGCGTTCATGGGCGTTCGAATTTCATGGCTCATATTGGCCAGAAACTGGCTTTTGGCCTTGTTGGCGGCCATCGCCTCCTGTGCGAGGAGATTCGCCTTTTCGATCGCCTGCTGCAATTGAAGATTGATCTGCTCGGTCTCATGCTTGGCCAGTTGCAGGGCGTCCTCTGCTCTCTTGCGGTCGCTGATATCCACGAATGTTTCGATCAGGCATTTCTGCCGTCTGAGGGTTATCGCCCTGGCGGTCTTCAATATGTGCAATTTGGTGCCGTCGGCGCGGAGCAGCATGCGCTCGGAATTATCCACCGACTGATGCAGATCGGTTATGGGGCACTGTCCCTTCGCGGCCGGACACATCAACTCGTGACACTGGCGTCCTGTCAGTTCGTCTACCCCTCTGCCGGCCATTCGAGCCGCGGCCGGATTAGCGTATTCTATCGTGTGCGTGTCCTGGTTGATAATGACAATGCCCGCCGGGGCACTGTCCAGTACCATCGCCATACGCTGCTCGCTCTCGCGCAAAGCACGCTGAGATTCCTCCACTCGTCTCCTTGCAGCCTCCGCGTCCTCCATCATGCTCAACGCCGCTCTGCGCCCTTCCTTCAATTCCAGGTTGGCCGCGTTCTGCTCTATCCAGTTCTGCTCCATCGAAGCAACGAAATTCGCCAGCGTACGGAGGAACTTCAGCAGCGACTCGACGTATGTCCGATCCATTACGGGAACTTCGGCCAACGCATCAAGATACTCTCGCTCGTCGAACCCGTACTCTCGAGATCGACGTCCGAACGCATCCTTGTCCGGCTCTTCCAACAGAAACTGCCCCACAAACAGATTGGCGACGTGTTGGCCGTGGACAAAGATGCCGGTCGCCGCGTCGGTAAGGCCGTTCTTGCATGTGTAGAGGGCAACATCCTGTCCTTCGAGCAACTGGTTCGCGATAACCGTGTCGGACTCGACGCATCGCGCCGCGGACTGCGGATTCTGCCGATGGAAGTGCGTACAAATGCGCTGCCAGTTCGCTCCAACGACAACTTCACCGTGACGATCTATGATGGCCGCAGCAATGCCGGTACAATTGCAGAAGCCCACCAGCAGCGGTTGAAGACCTCTCATTCTTTCGAGCACGGCGCGTGTATCGATACAGCCCTGCTCCTTTTTTCCCGATCCGGTCGGCTCATCCGGCTCGGCCGCGGCACCATACACATGGCTGCGTCCGAGTTGTTCGCACAATACGTTGACCTGGTTCTTCATCTCCAGAATGCGTTTCTCACGACCGAGCATGGCTGCGTTGAGCCGTTCGAGATCGTTGAGCGAAGTGCGCAATTCCTCTTCGGCGCGCGTGCGCTCGGCATTCAATAATTCCTGCGAGACGCGGTCTGCAACAGCTCTTCCAAAAGCAATCTCATCATCGTACCAATGTCGCGGCTTTCCCCGATGTTCGAGGCAGACGACGCCAACGACCCGACGCCGTACTCGCACCATGCTGTCCAGCATCGAGCTGATACCGAGCGGTTGCAGATAGCTCTCAGTGAACTCGCTGGTCCGGGAGTCGGCGCGGGCATCGTGGGCGTCAATGGCGTGGCCTGCCTCCAGCGCTTTGAAATAGGCGGGAAAATCGTCGGCACACAAGGTCATACCTTCATCGTGCCGTCTTTCCTGTCGGTCAAAGACATTGACGCAGCGCAGCATATCGCCTTCGGCGTCCCACATCCAGACACTCGCCCTGTCCACGTCAACAGCTTCGGCAGCCAGCCTAGTTATTCTGCGACAAACCTCTGTGAGATCGGCAGTGTCAGTGACGGTATAGCCGGCCAGTTCCACGATTGCTTTTTGCTGTTTGCGCACTCGTTCGAGGCGGTCGGCTTGCTCGCGATAGGCTTGTTGCCTCTGCGTTACGTCCCGCATTGTCGCCAGGATCATTTCCTGACCGTCCACACGAACCGTCTTGAGACTGATTTCCGCATCTATGACACTGCCGTCCCTGTGCAAATGACGCCAAATGAAGAACTCAGCCTCCCCCGCTTCGGCCGCCGCAAGGTGTTCCCGGGCCGCCGCCTTCGATGACCGCCCAGTCGGCTGGAATTCCGGGGAGAACTCAATGGGCGAATGACCGATGATCTCATCACGCGGTCTTCCCCAAATCCGGCATGCCTGCTCGTTGCAGTCAACGAAGACATCCGTCATCAACAGGACGCCCACTGCGGAGTTCTCGAACAGCGTTCTGTACTTGCTTTCATTCTCTCGAAGCGCCGTTTGTGCGCGTTGGCGTTCGAGGATTTCTTTGCGCAGGTCTTGGTTGGCCTCTTGCAATTCTGCCGTACGCTCGGAAACGCGGTTTTCGAGCGAGGCGTACAGATCATTCAATCGCACGGCCAGCGCGTTGAACGCCCGGGCCAGGACACCTATCTCATCATCGCCGGTGTCGTTGACAGTTCCGATGCGGACGTCGCCGCGTTCTTCCATCGCCTGGCGGAAATGCCCTGCGATCCTAACCAGTCGCCGGGCAACGAGCACGTGAAACACCCAGTAGATCGCTCCCAGCAGAAGCACAAGCCCGGCAATGAGCACCAGAGAGTTCATAAGTGTCTGACGGCGTGCGGAGGCTGCATATGCATCTACCGGCACCGCCACTGTATCCAGGGCGATGACGCTGCCGACCTTCCGGTGGAACCCGTTTTGATCCCCGTATCGGGCAAGCAGCGAGGCGGGAGCATCCGCGGGATCTCCATGACAGTGCAGGCAACTCTCCCTCATGCGCCTGGGGTAGAATTGTGCCTGGTACGTACTGCCGGAGAATTCTATTTGTCCGGACCAGTGTTTGGCTTCGGGATGCTCCTCGAAGTAGTGAATTATGCGCATCTCCTCAGGCGTCGCCAGATTCACCGGATTTCGCGGATTATCGGATGAAAACTTGATGACGTAATCGGGAAAGCGGTCGCGGACCCGCTCAAACACCTTGCGAGCCACATACGAAGTTGACATGACCTCCGGGACAAAATCTCCGGCGGGAACGTGTTCTTCTGCAAACGGGCGAACATGGCGGCCCACGTAGTCTCTGATCGCGAGATCAAAGTAGAGGGCAAGTTCGGCCTGCCTGTCCAGGAGCTGTGCGGTGCGACGATGACTCTGGGACAAGGTCCTGAGCAACACGAATCCCGAAAAGGCGATCGCGAGCGCAGCAACGATGCATAGAAACCTCGTACCGATCCTTCGACGCAACCGAAGTGCCGCACTAACGCTCTTTTTTCGTTCGCTCATATGCTCGGCCTCACCAGGTATTCAGCCTCTGCGGGCCGTCGCCAAACCGCTGAAACAAGCGGTGTTCGCGTTGCATTACACGCAAAAGCCCCCAGTATGGCATTAACGGCATATCGACAGCGAGGAACAGCGGCTTTGCCGCAAAATGCCGCAAAAAGGCCATTTTACCCCCAATGCGCTTTGCTTACCGTTCAGCCGGGACTACTGTTGCCGGGATCAGCACCCAACTTCCGCCTACCGGGATTTGGCGCGTGGCTGAAAAACCGACAATACCGTCATAACCCTGCAACAAGCTGACCTGATCGTCCCCGATCGATATATAAGCGATTCTAATATTACACACGTTCTGTGTTATATTCTATGAAGGGAAGGGGATAATGACAAAAAGATACCTTTGTCGCAAAGCATTACTAAATAGACACTTACGGCTTAACCTGATTCAAATCACAAACTTCTTGTGGTTGCCCGCAATTGACAGGACTGTGGCCAGATGCTACAATCACGCGTTCATGGTAAAGTCATTGAGGACAACCGGAAAGAAACGGACTAAGAGATCCTCCTCCAAAGTCGCCAAGGTAAAAGGTAAGAAGGCTTTCAGGACCTACCGCGAAGCCATTGCGTACCTTCTGGACAAAACCGACTACGAGAGGCAGCAGCGCGTCCGGTATAATGTGACGACATTCAGCTTGGATCGAATGAAAAAGCTGCTGTCGCTGGTGGGGAATCCCCATAAAAAGATCAGCACGGCCCACATCGCGGGCACCAAGGGCAAGGGGTCCACAGCGACCATGCTGGCCCGTATGCTGGAGGCCAACAATTATCGGGTGGGGCTGTATACGTCGCCTCACGTGGTGCATCTGCACGAGCGAATCGCCGTCAATTCCAAAATGATCACCAAGACGGACATGCTCGGCATTCTCAATCGCCTTTATGCACCTATCGAGAAGATGGCCAATGACGACCCTCCCACGTTCTTTGAGATACTCACGGCCGTCGCCTTTATGCACTTCGCGGACAAGGAAGTGGATATCGGCATTATCGAGACCGGATTGGGCGGGCGTCTCGACAGCACGAATGTGGTTCAGCCGGAGGTTGTGGGCATTACGAGCCTCAGTATCGACCATCAACAGCAGCTCGGGCAGACCATCAGCAGTATCGCTGAGGAGAAGGCGGGCGTGTTTAAGCGCGGTGTGCCGGCGGTAACCGTCGCACAGGAGCCGGCGGCGATGGATGTGCTGCGGTCCTGCGCCGAGGCAGCAAGTGCACCGCTGAGCATAACCGGTACGGATATCGATTTTTCACACCGCTTCGAAACGTCGCGCGAGGACGGACCGCACACGCGAATCTGTCTGACGACGGCCACGAGCCGCTTCGAACACCTGCGCGTGCCGCTGCATGGCGAACACCAGGCGATCAATTGCGGTCTCGCTCTGGCGATGCTGGACAAATTGAAAGAGGTCGGGTACGAAATTGACAATCAGAAGGCCGCCCAGGGTCTGCTCGGAGTTTCGCTCATCGGCCGGATGGAGATGATTTGCAGCGATCCCCGGATCATGATTGACGGCGCCCACAACGCCGCGAGCATCAAGGCGCTTATTCAGGCAATCGGACAGAACGTGCCTTACGACTCGATGGTCGTTGTTTTTGGCTGCAACAGTGACAAGGACGTGCGGGGCATGCTGGATGCGTTGCGCTACGGGGCGGACAAGGTCGTCTTTACGCGCAGCAACTCCCCCAAGGCCATGTCGCCGGATGATCTGGCGGAGATTTACGCCGAGATATGCGGCAAGATGTGCCAGACGGCTTCCAGTCTCGGAGAGGCTCTGGGGCTGGCCAGCAGCGCGGTCGGCAGAGAAGACCTGATCTGCATCACGGGCAGCTTTTATCTGATCGGCCAGGCGAAGACGCGATTCCACAAAACAAGGCGATCTCGCGTAACGAGCAGCGTATAATCCGACGCCTCAATCGCCATCTCGTCACGTACCAACCACTCCTACGCCATCCAGGTCCTGTTTCTGCGCAGATTGCCTGAGAGTATCCGGCGGGCGATCATGACGTCTTCGCGCACCTGGAAGTCAAACATACCGACACAAACGAAGTCCGCACCGTTTTCGAAAGCGTACTGAAAGCCCTTCTGCGGGTGGATAGCGCCGGCTGCGAGCACTTTGAACGCAATCCACGGCCGTTTGACCGTCTTCATATACGCTATCGTCTGCTCGGGCTTCGTACACCACATGTTGTCGTGCGGAGGCAGCATGAAGTCCTCGCGGTTCTGCCTGGGGGTAGCGGAGAAGTAGTCATCGCTGTGCAGTGTCTTCATGTAGAAGTCCGGGGCGAGTCCTGCTTCTTCCGATGCCATGACCACTTCAAGGCAATGGGCCCCTATGCCCGCGATCACACCCTGAGACTTCATGAACTCCAGCGTCTCCGCCACCAGATCGATGCGGCCGGCCCTGACGAAACGGTCTGCGACGCTTCCCTGCACGTAAACACCGGCGGCTCCGTTATCCACGGCGCGCTTAACGTCGGTCGTGAGGTCCTTTTCCTTGGGCTTGATTTGAGCAATCCACTGCAGCGATCCGCCGCGTTCGCGCCAGTACTGGTTGATCAGGCGGATAACGCTGTTGTCCAGCCGGAGCAATACGGTATTAATCCCCGAATCCTCACAGTTCTGCCAGGTCTCGAGTATCTTCTCATCGGTGAAGTAGTTGCGAAGAAGCGAGGAGATATAGACGAGGTCCCGACTGTGCGCAAAGCCGCTGGTAAGATTGCCACCGCAGAACATGCGCGTGATTTCCACATCTTTGATCTTCCCGATCGGTAACACCTGCTCCGTAATCGGCCTGTCCGTTATGGGCGGCGTACCGGCTGCCCGGGATGCCAGCACGCGCTCCTCGAGGCTCAATCCCAGTGCCGCCGACGCGGCTGCGGAATGCTTCAGGAAATCTCGACGATGTAAGGTATTTGCCATGCTCCACCTCAATCAGCGGATTGATGTCATTCATGCAGGCTTTCGCTCTATGATAGTCGAGCAAAGCTACCGAGACAAGCAGAAGCGATACGAAAAGCGTGCGAACTGCCGCAAGAGCCGCAGCAACCGGCAATACGGTACGCCGCCTCAACCTCCTGCGATAGGACGGGCCTTTACGGTGCGGTCCAGCAGGCCGTAGAGATTGCCGCAGAGATAGTGGAGGCTGTGGAATTTCTCGGCAATCCAGCGGCCGTCGAAGAAATCGGCCTCGGCGCTCGCGCCGACGACTTCACATACGAGCAGGTCGTGGCTCTCCATCTCAAACGTTTGCACCACTTTGCATTCCAGATGGCCGGCACATTCGGCAATCAACGGCGGGCGGACTGCTTGAGCGGGGGCGATCGTCAGACCGCTGGTCCTCAGTTTGTCGGCATCTCGTCCACTGACGGTGCCCACGTAATGCACCTGATCCAACAGCTCTTCGCCGGGAACATTGATGACCAGTTCGTTGTTCTGCCGGATCAGTTCGTAGGAGTAGCGCACATGACTGATCGCCAGCACAATCAAACACGGATCGGATGTATTGACCGGGGTCTGCCAACTGAAGGTCATTACGTTGGGCTCTTCCATAGTGCCCGAGGTTACCAGCACGACACAACCGGGTTCCACAAGCCACTTGGATCGGGCCAAATCGACGTCTCTTTTCATCTTCTCCCTTTCAACTGAAGACTAATCGCTCAAAAACGCCCCTTCACACGGACACTCTCACCGAGCCCGGGCACTTCGAACGGCACGTATTGCTTGTCGTGCCAGTCCCATTTAAGCCACCGCAGCGAAGCGTCGTCCAGTGGGACGGCAAAATGAAACTCGACCGTAACGGGCAGGCCGGCTTCGTCGACGTCCCTGACGGTGGCCGTCATGCGGGGCAACTGCACGACGTCGCCCGCCTGCATGGGAAAGCTGCTGTGCCTGAATCCCTCGTTGAACGTTTCGTACATGTACACAACGTGGAACGGCCGCTCCTGCCTGCCCGTGAAGAGATTCGCCGAGGCGGCCTCAACGCGCAGCGTGTCCTCAGCCGTCCGTGTAACACGCATCAGAGCAAAGCCAGGCGCCAGCACCCGCACGTGCTCGGGCAGCGGTTGGTCGTTATGCCATCGGTACAGGGGCATGAAGAACAGGCTGAACGGATTCGGGGCATTCACAATAACCAGATCCTGATCCCCGACGCCGGGCAATGGCCCGACGTCCATAGTCGCGGCGAACTGCTCGCGCGTCTCTGCTACCGTAATCGGGCTGGCAATTCGTCCCAAAGCGGCAAAGATGATGTGTGCGATGATGAAATACACAGCGAGTGCTTTGGCAAGCTTGCCCCACCATCTGCTGCGGGGCAGCCATGCCTCTTTCGCCGACCAGGCGCCGATGAACTGGCAGATCAGGGCAAAAGCCGCGACGGCCACGAACAGCAGGTTGCGGTTCATCGGCAGCGTCGCGCAGATCGGCACAACAGCCAGCACCATGGCCAGCAGCCAGAATCGAGCGGTGCGATTGTGGCGAACGACCGGCCATACGGCGACCACGACGAGCAACAAAAACGAATAGGCCGCGGCCACGACATACGGACGGTACGACTGGCGGATGAAGCTGTAGATCTCCGACGGCGGTCCGCCCAGTTGGGCGAAGAGCAACACAGGACCGCGCTGCAGCAACTCGATCATGAAACTGACCGGTTCTCTGCCCGGGTCAATCACGAAACCGCTGCCGAAGGCTCCATGGCCCAGCGTGCTGTATACGGCTCGCCAGATCAGGATGATCGCAAAAGCAGGCAGCAGGCTCAGGCCGCGTTTGACCAGGCTGCCCTGTTCGAGAATCAATGCGTAGGCAAACAGATATGCAAAGATTGACACGCCGGCCTCGCTGGCCAGAAGCGAAAGAACCAGAAAGACGCCGGAGGCTATCGCAGCACCAATTGATCCAGAGGAACGCCATTTGTGGTGCAACAATACACAGAGCAAGGCAAACACCAGCGAAACGAGCAGGCAGCGGTTGGCCAGCCATAACGTAGGCAGGTAGTTGCTGTCGTCCAGGACGTACATCAGGGCGGCCAGACCCGCGACCCAGCCGGGCCCGATCAGACGCCTGTACAGCAGCGTCGCGAGCATGATGATGGCAACAAACCATACGATGTTGTGTATATGCTGCAGCGCGGGGGCGTCGGGCCAGAGCCGGTAATCGAGCCAGTGGGTAAAGCTGTCAACGGGACGCCAGTTCGATGCGCGATAGTCCTGCTGCGTCCACCAATGCATTATCCCGTAATCCCGCAGCCTGTCGAAGTCGCTGCGCGTGCGATTGATCGTATGCATTTCCGATAGAACCGTCGTCAGCTCACCCGAATCTTCGGGCACCAGACCGATCTGTCTGAACTTGTCGGGCACGCGGGATGGGTCTATCAGCTTGGCGCGATGGCGCAAATCGTCCATCGGCCCCCAGCCGCTGAAGACAGCAGGCACGGAGACGACAACCGCCAGGATCGCCAGCATCCATATCAGCCTCGGATGCACGAGCCAGCTCTTCGTTCGAGCAACGCAATTTGCCAGTCGGTCAGCCATATGTTCTGCCATATATCATCCGTATGCCCTTGCCGCGCACAACACTCTTCGTCCAACGCCCTCACTGCATTTGCGAGCGATCAACTGACTGTACGCCTCAGGAAAGGCACGTTCATCATCAGCGAGGTCAGCACGTAGGAGGCGGCGAACGCAATGATCGGTCCTGCTAAGAAGGCCACCAAAAGCCCTTCCTCCGCCGCCCGCCTTGAGAACTTCACGCGCATATACTCGAGCACCAGCGGGTGCAGTACATAAACCCCGAGCGTCGTCGAAGCCACCCAAGCCTCGGCTTTGGCGAGAATGCCCGGCCTCCACTGCCCCCGCTGATCGAGCCGATAGGCCGCATAGAAAATGACCAGCGCCATTAGAACGACGGGCGGGCAGAAGAAGTCCACGATATACACATCTCCGATATATCCCAGGTTATCGATGAAGGGGCGAGCCATTACAACCGCGTAACCCACCGCCAGCAATACCAGCGCCGCCAGAGGCCATCGAGGCAACTTCTTGAGATCCAGCGAGCGCAGTTCGTGGCCGCAGAGATAGTAACCGACGAACGGGAGAAAGACCGTGAAAACCGTTCGGGGCAGCCGCCAGTAAAGAATGTTCAGCGGATAGTAGACAGCCGCCAGGCCCAGTATGACGACAATCGCCGCCACACGCTGCCTCGGCGTTGTCCGACGGATAAATGCCCGAAGCGGCGGCGTAAGCAGGTACAACCCCGGTATCATCAGAAGGTACCATAGGTGATAGTAAGGCGTGGCCGTAAAGACCAACCAGGCGATCCGTCGGGACGTGAGTTCCTCGTGGCCGATGTACTTTCTGGCAAGGATGTAAACGACCGTCCAGAACACCACGGGGATGCCGATCCGGCGCAGCCGCTTGCTGTAGAACTCCATCGCGGTTTCGTTCCTGCGATTGTCCAGCAGCAAGGCGCCACTGACCATGACGAAGACGGGCACAGTCCAGATCGCCAGGATATGAATGGCGTTGCCCACCCACCAGCCGGCACTGAGCGGCTGCTGGCCTTCTGCGGTCCAAATGGCGATGTGTGCGGCCACGACCGTATATATCGCCGCGATTCGCAACCAATTGATGTAGCGAATCCGCGTGGACTTCTTTGCTACCACTTACGACCTCCAAATGTCAGGACGACCGATCATCACATCCGTGTACGTTGGCAGATTGTACGGCCGTCACCGGCCAAATCAAGGATAATCCGGCCCCCTGCTGGAAAACGCATCGTCGAACCCGCAGGTGGTTGCAACATCCGTTTGGGCCTGCTATGCTATCGGCAACTCGTAGCGCATGCAGCTTGATTTGTGCATGGTTGACCAGAGCACCGAACAAGTAGAAAGGACCTCACGATGAAAACACTCCGAACACGCACCCTTCTCCTGACCGCCTTCTTGCTGCTAACGATCATCTCGGCTTCTGCGACAGCGAAGGGCAAGATCAACTTCCCCGACATTCCGGGCTACGAAACGCTCGTGTGTGATTTTCACATGCACACGGTATTCTCCGACGGTTTGGTCTGGCCGACCGTTCGCGTGGATGAGGCGGAACGGCGGGGGCTCGACGTGATCTCCATAACCGACCACATCGAATACCAGCCCCACAAAGAGGACGTGCCGACAAACCACAATCGGCCGTATGAGATCGCCAGGAGTCGAGCGAAGAAAAAGGGTATTCTGCTGATCAAAGGCACTGAGATCACACGAAGCACTCCGCCGGGCCATTTCAACGCGATCTTCCTCGAAGACATAGATCCGCTGGATACCGAGGACTTGTTCGACGTGATGAAGGCTGCGGATAAACAGAGAGCATTCATCTTCTGGAACCACCCCGGCTGGAAACCCGAGCACAAGGGTTGGTTCGATGTGCACACCAAACTCTACGAAGGCGGATTCCTCCGCGGCATCGAGGTGTGCAACGGCCGCAGCTATTATCCCGAAGCCCTGACGTGGGCTATCGAAAAGGACCTCACCATGATCGGCAACTCAGACATTCACGGCCCGGACTCCACCGACCCATGGACCGCAGAGAGCCATCACACGCTCACCCTCGTCTTCGCCCGGGATAAAAGCATCGCAGGCGTGAAGGAAGCCCTAGAAGCCGGAAGGACACTCGTCTGGTACAAAAACCAGCTCATTGGCAAGCCCTACCTGCTCGAAGCGATGCTTTCCGCTGCGGTCGAGGTCGAACCGCCCTACATGCAGACGGATGACTACGCATGGATGGAGGTAACGAACAACTGCGAACTCAATTTGCAGATCGAGCGGACCGGCGACCAGGGGCCGGCCTCGGTTACGCTGCCCGCCAACAGCACCGCGACCATTCGCGTCGAAGTCGAGCCCGATCAAAGATGGATGGATTATTCCGCTGTTGTAACGAACTGTATGATTGCCGACGGCAAGGGGTTGCCCGTGACGGTTCCTATCTCGCTCCAATAGCAGCATGCAAAGAGGGGCCACAAGCCTCCGTGCCTGATGCCCCGGCGCAGGCATTGCCATCTGTCCATAGACGACTGCATTGCCTGCAACGAAAGTAACACCCGGCTGCAGATTCGCACAGGAGAAAACATCTGAATCGGGCCGGGAATATGTCGGGGCCCGCATCTCACTGGCCCGCCCCGTCTCAGACCAATGGTTCACGGATGGACAGGCCATAGAGGCAGTGCCAGGCTGTTCGTCCGCAACGGAGGTGAACCGCAGATGCAATGCATTTCTGTCCGTAGTCCCGACTTCTTCCCACACGCAAAAGACGCCAGGCGGTTTTGCCGGCTGCATTTGTTGAAATGAGGCGGGCACTGAAGCGAAAAAGACTTTGAACTGCGGGCCGATAAGAACCGCGCCCTTGCCATAGAAACCCCGCAAACAGGCGCAAAACACGCATCTGACGGCTATTCTCTTGATTCGCATTCGGCCATCTGATACAATACGTTCATAGTTGGAAAACACCGCTTCGGCGGTCGCCTGTACATTCGACGTATTCGAGAAACAACAGAATTTGAGGGGGGCATCAATGAACGAATCTGCCGGCAACAAGCAACCCACCAACGACGCAAAGGCCGCTTACTCCATCTCCGCACAGCACGGCAAGGAACTCATGGAACTGGCCGCCCAGCTTGGCAACAGCAGGAACGAGCTTCGCAAAAAACTGACGACGCTCCAGGAATCGCTGGATTATCTTCGCGTGGTGGTGAAATACCAGTTGTTCGATCTTGAGGCGACTCGCCGGGAGAACGCCCAACTCAAGAAAATGCTTGAAGAGCGCGATGAGTAGGACCGTCATTATCGGATAAGATTTCCACGATAACATACCGCAGGTCATAATCGCTCCGAAGACGCAGGGCTGTGAACGAAATTCGCAGCCCTTCTTGTTTGCCGAACGCGGGTCGGCACGGTTGATGGCGGACGAAGCAACGGACCGAAGCTTCAGGCCGCAGACCAAAATGCCTCCGGCCCTTCGGCTCGCTCACATCCGGCAATTCAGCGGTTGCCGATCCGCACGCTGCCGTCAGCCCGCACCCGAAAGACGCGCCGATAGTGCCGCGGATTGAAAAGGTCGCCCGCGGGCACGACGTCGTAGCTGATGCCCGCGCCGAGACATCGGGCAATTTCGCAAACGGCCGGTCCCAGGACTTGCCGGTACGTAAGGCCGTGCGAGTTCGTGCGATCGAGCGGGTAGATATGCGTTCCCCAGGTGAACATCTGCCAGACGGTGGGCAGCGTGTAGCCGTACGGCAAGACAACGGCCACATCGGCCGCCCCGCGCAGCGTATCGAGATCTCTTGGCGGCTGAGCATCGGCATATTCGCTAATCGCTCGCGCCAGTTCCAGTTGCTCGGTATACGGAACATGGTGATCGTGATCGGAGGTCCAGAACCAGACGAACTCGGCCCCCATATCATATGCCAGTTGCATGGAAGCTATGCGCAAGTGCGGTTCGGCCTGGCCGTAGATGCTCATGCCCCATTTGGCTCCGAAAGCCAGAGCGGGGCCGCGTATCTGGCTGTAGAACCAAGTAAAGAGATTCTCCGGCGTCACGGGAATATTGACGCCGAATTCTTCGTTCACCCGTTGCAGCATGAGTATCTGCTCTGAATCGGCGTTCGGATCGATGCGCCAGCGACACTCCTGAACGATGCCGTATGGATTCGCCTCAAGCTGGTAGTAGCTGGTTCCGATGTACGTCTCCCAGATCGGAATGGCCGGCTCGACGAGCGACATCGTCCCCGTGTCGATGCCGTGCGAATTCAGCAGCGTGCGATACGATACGTTGTACAGCTTATGGCGGATGTGTTCGTGAATCATATCGACCGCCGTCTGCAAGGAAGCCCCCTCGGGATACTTGCCCGCGAGCCTGCACGCCGGCTCGTCCAGGAACATCCGCAAACCTCTGAAGTTGGGGCGGTACAGTTCTTCAGGGAAGGCGATCTCGGGGCTGAAGCCATCGTAGAACACCGGCTTGTGGCAGATCCAGTTCACCTGCGGGCCCCTGGCGGTGAAGTAGTTGATGCCCGCTGCGATCATCTGTTCGTAATCGTTTTGCGTAAAGGGCACGAAGGTGTAATTATGTTCGCGGCTGGCGCGTCCTTTGCCGTCGTCGCGGAAGTTGCGGCTGGTACCGACGATCAGATCGCCCCGCAGCCTCAACGTCTCGAGTTGTGAAGGTGCCGTGACCACGATGCCTTCGAGCATTCGCGTGCGAATCAGAGGATGGCCCAGATACGTGCCTGTCTCGAACAGCTCTGCAGCCGCGTCACCGTCGGCTCGGGGCAGCAATTCCTCAACGAAATGAAAGAGGGGCACCATCGCCTCGCCGCTGCCGGCGTCGACGTATTCAACGGCCGGCCGATTGGGTTCCTGCAGAATGTATCGATGGAAAGTGATGTCAGCCGGTGCAGCGGTGAAAGGCTCGGCATCAGTGACAAACCAGAGGGTATACGAATCGCCGCTGACCTTCGTACCGATCATGCGATACCAGCGGCAGTTCGGCCTGCCATCACATGGGGCCTCGGCAATCTCCAGCGAGCGTACCTGCTTGCCATGCGCATCCTCGGGCAGCAGCACTTCATATATGGCTCGCACCGGTCCGCGACGACTTCCGATGCATGGTGCGACTGCAAAGAGTACTATGGTCAGAATGCTCGTCATGGCCCTGCAATTTGTCATTGAAGAAGTCTCCGTCAAGGTCCGTTTGTCACCATGCATTGTACAGAGCCGACCGCCCGGGCACAATCACCTTGGCATGTCGGCGATTTGGTCCGAATATCTGCATGACAGCTTCACAACCGTCGATTTGCTTCGGCAGGCATCTTCTTGCCAGAACCCACAACTTTCGGCGAGAATGGCTATTTGCCGGCTTGCGAAGAATCGGATTCGCCGGCCCCCGTTTAAGAATCAAAACGTCTTTGACCGATACCAGATGTACATGCACAACGTACTGAACCCTGAGATAACCGATCGAGAACAAAGAGCCCAACCCGGGCGTAATAGCCCCATGAGCAATACAAGCAACAAAGCCCCGGCCCGCCAGGCGGACGAACAGAGCGAGAACGAGTCGACAAATCCGCACAGGAACAACGGGCTTACCCTCGGCATGCGGCTGCAGAGTTTCAAATACGCGCTTCGCGGGATCCGCATCATGCTCAAATCCCAGGAAAACGCCTGGATTCATGCCATCGTCTCGGTCCTCGTGCTGATCGGTGGCGCGTTGGCCTGTCTTTCAGCGGCCCAGTGGTGCTGGCTGGTTCTGGCGATAATGGCGGTGTGGACGGCCGAGGCGCTCAACACGGCCCTCGAACTGCTGGCCGACGTAGCCTCGCCCGAGTTTCATCCGCTGGTCGGCAAAGCCAAGGACGTTGCCGCAGGGGCGGTGCTGATCTCCGCCATCGGCTCGGTCGTCATAGGAATCCTCGTTCTCGGCCCGTGTCTGCTCAGATTCCTCCGCTCATTGCTGTAGACTCTGCCGCCGGTTCAAAGCGCCCGATCACTCCGAAGGCCGCCATCTGCGCAGATCAGACGAGCTGACCCGGTACCGCCCGATTCGCCCGCCGGCTTTCATTCCCCGCCGCTACTCGGGTTTGTGGAGAAACCCCACCGTCGATTCCATGATGCGATCGCGCAACTTCGTGCTTTGTCTGGCTTCGCTTTTTTCGCGCAGATCGTCGAAGTTGGCCCTGCAGTACCGGCAGCCCAGCTTGTTCACGTGGAAATCCACATAGTCATGCCACTGCTCATCCAGCGTGCCCAGCAGATAGGCCCCGATCGTACTGCGTTTGGGACAGCTCGGCCGCTGCGACTCCCACATATCGGTGAGCAAATTCTCGAACTCCGACGAGGACGGACCGACCGGCACATGTGCGGCCTCCACATGGCCCCGAATCTGCTTCAGGGCGCGATGTTTGATCAGGGCCACGGCGTTTTCGCGCATGTCCATAATAGCCGCGACGTCCTTATTGGCCAACTGGCTGTAGAAGAGCAGTTCGATGATCTGCAAATCGCGGAATTTCATCGAGCGTTTGAAACCGTCAATCACACGGCCGATGGACTCGGTGAGCACCGCTTTCTGCACATCGTACTGCTCGTCGGCCCGGGCATACCAGCTCGCCGTCTGGTCCGCACCGGGAATGTCCGCAAAGGGATCGGACGGCCTGTCGCTACCCTGCACGTCATACGCATCCTGAATCAGGCAGACATTGCGCGACCGATTGTGCCTGTAGGAGTCGATGATCTTACGCCGCAGCAGCGCGAAAAGATACGTCTCCAGCCCGCAGTCGCCCCTGTAATCCTGCAAACTGCGCACAAAGGCGACGAAAGTCTCCTGAACTGCATCCTCGGCGTCCGCCCGCTGGCCGAGTTTGGCCCGCGCAAAGCTGATGAGCCGGCCGCGGTACCGATCCACGAACTCCGACCACGCCTGCTGATTGCCCCGGCGGATACGATCCAATAGATATTGTTCTGCTTCGGCGGCCATAATCAATGCCTGTCTCCACGTGAAGTATGCAACCGGCGGGCCGCGATGTCAAGCATTTGCGCTTCGCGGCAAACGGGTTGTTTGTCAGCATACGCGCTGGTACGATATCATGCATACTGAAATACCGGCCAATTGATCGAGGTCCAAAAGCACCTGTCCGGAGGTCTTACAGCATGAAGCGAATGAACTTTCTCCCTGCCGTATTAACGTTTGCCGCGGCGTTTCCTCATCTGATGTGCGCCGCAGATATCCCCTTTGAACACATGGTAATCGACACCAGTGTCAAGGATCCATGGGGTAAGATCATCGTGGACATCGATAACGACGGCTTCTGCGACATAGCGATCGCCGGGCGGCGCGGACCGCTGGTCTGGTTTGCATACCCCCACTGGAAGAAGAGTCTCATCGCTAAAGGTGGTTACAAAACCGTCGATGGGGTTGCCGGCGACATCGACGGCGACGGCGACAACGATATCGTTCTGGGCGGGCTCTTCTGGTATGAGAATCCGCTCTTGAACCCGCCGCGCTCTTCCGGCGACGGCTGGAAGTCCCATCGCGTGGCCGACCATCCCACACACGATCTGGCGCTGGCCGATCTCGACGGCGACGGCCGCCTGGATATCATCACGCGCGATCAGTCCGAATTCGGCAGCAAAGCGGGTGACAAGGTATTCCTGTGGCAACAGAAAGAGGAGGACCGGTGGGTCCGCCACATCATCGAATGTCCGCACGGCGAGGGGCTCGCGGCGGCGGATATCGACAACGACGGTGACGCCGATGTGGTTGTCGGGGCGCTTTGGTTTGAGAATACCGGAACCGTCGCCGGCGAAGAATGGGCTGCCCACGAAATCGCCGACTGGCACCGCAATGCCACCGTACAGGTGGCGGATATCAACAAAGACGGTCGTCTGGACGTCATCCTCTCGCCCTCCGAGCTTAAGGGCCAGACGTACCGGCTGTCCTGGTTCGAGGCGCCACAGGATCCCACCACCGCCGGCTGGACCGAACATGTCATCGTCGATAGCATCGAATGCGTTATTCACGGACTTGCCGCCGCCGATTTCAATTCCGACGGCCTGGTTGACGTGGCCATCTCGGAAATGCATCAGGGCCGGGATCCCGACGAAGTCGCACTGTTCATCAACAAAACCGCCGGAACCGCCTGGACCAGGCAGGTTCTGTCATCAAAGGGTTCGCATTACATCCAGGCAGGCGACATCGACGCCGATGGAGACGTTGACCTGGTCGGCGCAAACTGGAGCGGCCCATACCAGCCGGTCGAAATCTGGAGGAACACGCTGAAGCAGTAAGCGAACGAAATAACGCAGCGAACCGAAGAAATCGCCTGTACTGCGGCATGTATAGAGATAGCCGCACAACTGCTCTGTCTTGCACCGCGCTGCATGAACACGTTCTTGAGCGAACAGCCTTTTCGCCTGCATTCGTGCTATTTCCCACCCGTTTCGAGCACCAGCACCCAGTCTTCGTCGCCAAAGCTGTTGGAACCCGGCGGCTTGAACTTCCGCGCGCCCCTGTTGGGCAGGGGTGAACCATCGATTATCTTCTCAGCGGCGCTTTGCGGGTCGATCCAAACCGCCCGGGCCGGCCCTGCAAGTCTGGTCATGTCGATTTCGATGCCGGACTTGCTGTAGCCGTGCGGGAAGTATGCCATGATGAGACTGCCTTCCCGCGTCCTCGCGGCCGCGACGAATTTCGCGCCCCGCTTCTCATTCATGCTGCGAATATTGTCGTATTTCTCCTGGCCTGACAGAATAAATGTCTCGCCGCCGGCTATTCTGATCGGATCGCCGATGAAATACTCATCCTTCGGCTGCTCCGGCACAAGCTTCCACCAGGGGCGGTCCCCGTAAATATCCAGCATGTGCCCCAAAGCCCGGCTGCCCGGCGAATCGAGCTGCTCTTTCCAGTCGTCGTCGAGTTTCCAGATCGAACCGTTCCCGAAGCCATGGCCGATAGCACCGCAGACAATGTTCCAGTGCATCAGACGGCGAATGCGGCAAACTTCGGAGCCTCGCTCATTCTCGTAGCCGCTTTCACCCAGCAGAAAAGGACGTGCTCTGGAGACTGCCGCCGGGACTTTCTGATTGCGATTCCATTCGATGTGATTGAGCCAATAGGGATGCGAGTGATCGCGGTTGTTCTGGCCGGGCCAGTACGTGTAGGTCCAGCTTACGTCGAGATAATCCGCGTGGCCGTGTTCGCCCGCTGACGTGCTGCTCTTGATTCCGTACGTATCGGGATGGCCGTACCAACTGCTCGGATGATGAGCGATCAGAACCTGCGGGGCTGCTTCCTTGAGAGCGGACGCCATTTTTGCGAAGATTTCCTTGTTTCCGCTGCTGTCGCCGCCGAGGAATATGATCACGTTGCCTGCCTTGCCGTAACGCCTTCCGATGAAACGCGCGTACTTCTTAAGAGGCTCGTAATCGTTTCGCCTGTTGTAGTCGCTGTTGAGCACCTTGTCCCAGCCTTCGCCGCAGCACCCGTTCCAGGCCAGGGCCATGCACAGCGTTACGCCAAAGCCTTTAGCGGCGTTCACGATGTTATCGACGTGCTGCCAATATCTCTCATTCGGCCGGTCAAACCTGTCATCCTCAAAAGCCTTGACGCCAAACCAGCTATCATCTCCGTCGCGAGTCCAATGAAGCAGCATGCACTGAACCACGGCAATGCCCCGTCTGGCCCTGTCCTCAAGATAGTGCATCGCATCGGCTTGGCTTACCCCGAACGTCAGAAACCAGCACGTATCGGCGTTCCACAGGAGAGGTTTGCCCTTCTGATCTTCCAGATACGCCTTGCTGACACCGGGGACAACCTCAATCGTCTTGACCTGCAAGGGCCAGGCGGGCCGCTCGATCGGCCGGGACAAACCTGTAGTCGCAGTTATCAATACCAAACACAAAACAAGACATGCCAGTCTTTTCACGATTTCGAATCCTCCGTTCATCATTTCTTCTGCTGAATCAGTCATACATGTCTGGGTATTAAAGACCATCCATGCTACAGCGCCGATCACTTATCCGCTTGCAGCACCAACAGCCAGTCTTCTTCGCCCGTTCCGTTATCGCCGGGAGAGGTAAAAACGCGCGAGCCCGAATTCTCATAGGAGCCTGCTCTTTTGTGCTCGCCATTGGTCGGATCAAACCATTTCGCTTTAACTGTTCCTTTGAACCGGCTCATGTCGATCTGCAGCTTTCGCGCGACAGGGGTATAGACAAGCGCAAAACTCCCATCGTGCGCCCGGGCGGCCGGGGCATAATCATCGCCCCTATCGCCCATGAAGTGCCCGTAGCCGCCGGTCAAAGTCTTGTTGTCGTAATCGGGCACAAGCTTCCACCATTTCAGTTCCGCCAGCAGTTCCACCATCCGCTTGCAGTCGTAGGAACTCGGATAATCCAGCGTCTCCTGCCAGGTCATGCCGTTGCCGCTGTAGTTGTTCTGCCTGTCCTGCACTCCTTCTGCACCGTAGTTGTACCCGGCGATGCTGGACAGCAGCACCCAGTACATCTGGCGGCGCATCATATAGCGTCCGCCATCGTTGCCCGACAGGCCCTTCCCGCCCCAGTCATAATAGCCTTCGCTAAACCAGACCGGCGTATCGGGATGGTCCCGCCATTCTTCGAATCCCTGGCTGTAGGGATAGTCCGGCTTTCTGTGCTCGGGGGTGTAGGCATACGTCCAGTTAATGTCCAGCCATTCGGCGTCGGGAAAGAAGTCCCGGCTGGGATGCTGGTGTTCCGCATGGTAGGTAATCAGCGCTTCCGGCCAGACATCCTTGACCCCCTGGGCCATTCGATTCATTTCGTCCCGCTCCTCGCGCGGCGGATGATCGCCGCCGACGAAGAACATCACGTTCCGATAGGGTCCGTAACGACGGGAGATCCACTTTCCGTAGTCGTAGCAGCCCTGCGGTCCCGCCTTGCGGATTCGTTCTCGATGATGCCGAATCCAGATGGGATTCAGCATCACGGCCATGCCGCGGTCTTTTGCCGCCTGAACGACGTAGTCGATATGGGACCAATAGCCCTCATTCGGCCGTGCCAGATCGTCGCTGCCAAAGGCATGCTCGCCGGCGTAGTTGGTCAGAGCCCCTTCACAACCCGTGGCTACGCACATCACCGTGAAGCCCTTTTCGGCTCGATCATCGAAAATCAAATCGACTTCTTCAGGCTTATACAGATGCATCTTCCACAGGCAATCCCCCAGAGCAAAGAACGGCCGGCCCTTCTCATCCACCAGATATCTGCTATTTGACGACTGCTTGACGGGCCAGCTTGGGTAAGTCTGTGAGCGTACCGACGCCGCGCTAAGTACAAGTGCGAACCATAGCGTTGCAAGAAACAACGACTTGCGCATAAGTAGCAACCTCTCTTCACTGTGTTCAGATTTCTGTTGTCCGCCGGCTTCAGCCTATCCTTGTCACGTCCACCTGCCAGGGGCCTTTCTGCGCCTTGTTCGTCGTGAGCGTGGCCTTCAGGCCGGCGTTGCCTTTGTTAAGAGAGATATTCTCGAAAAGCAGCGATGTCTGGTCCTGCGAGTAGCTCTTCTCCTTCACCACGTCCCCGACTGTCAATACGGCCTTGCCGCTCTCATCCTCGCTGTGGAACCGCAGTTCGATGTCGTATCGGCCGGACTCGGCGACATAGAGCAGCCAGTGCCCGTTCGAATTGCCCGCCCAGGGCCGGCCCTTTTCGTGCCGCCAGTCCTGGCGCGTCAATGTGACCGGGTTTTCGTGCGGCGTTCCGATGTAAATCCGCGGCGGTGCATAGTTGTCGGGCCGGGTCGAACCGACATCCCGAAACCATCCTTCGTAGGCTTTCCTGAGTTCTGCGACCTTCTCAGGGTGCTCGTTAGACACGTCCCGCGTCTCCAGCGGGTCGTTCTTCATGTCATACAATTCGAACCGCGGCTCGCCCTTGAACGATTCAGAGCCGAAACCGCTGGCGTGCAAAAGCTTCCAGTCCTGCGTGCGAATTGCGAAATTGTGATACAGAACAGGCTCGTCGCCCCGATGGGCCTGAATGACGATATGCCTGTCCGGCCATTCGACGGACCTGCCTGTAAGCAGAGGCCAGAAGCTCCTGCCGTCGAGACGCAGACTCTTCGGAGGCTCGAAGTTGCACGCATCCAGCACCGTCGGCAGGACGTCGATATGCGCGGCGACCTTGTCGCTCGTGTGCCCCGCCTGGAGCACCGAGGGCCAGCGGGCGAACAAGGGCGAGTGAATCCCTCCTTCGTAAATGGTCCCTTTCGAGCCCTTCATGCCTGAAACGTAGCGCCTCCCCTGCGGCCCGTTGTCCACCAGGAAAAGAACAAGCGTATTGCCGGCCAATTCCATCTCATCGAGCTTTCGCATCAGCTTGCCGACGTTCTGATCGATATTGCTGATCATCGCATAGATTCGGGCCAGGCGGTCGGCATTGACCTTCTGCGTCAGCGGATGGCCCTTTTCCTGCGGAAATTCGTCGTTGCCCAAATCCATCTGCTTGTACTGCTCGTACAGTTCTTCCGGGATATCGTGCAGGGGCGTGTGCGGCGCATTGGTGGACACGTATGCGAAGAACGGCCGCCCCTGCTCGTGCGCCTCCCGCATCCACGCCAGAGCCTGATCGAAATACACGTCGGTACAGTAGCCCTTCAGTTGCTTCGCCCGGCCGTTGTGAATGAGAATCGGGTCGGTGTACTTGCCTTCCCCGCCGACCGGGTCCGCAGGCTGGCCGATGCCGCCGCCGCGATGCACAAGCACTTCTTCGAAACCCTGGTCCTGGGGACGCATCGGATAGTTGTCCCCGAGGTGCCACTTGCCGAAGATGCCGGTCGCATAGCCGCGTGCTTTGAGCAGTTCGGCGATGGTAACTTCTTCCGGCTCCATCATGGCCCGCCCGATGTACGTATCGACGACCCGCGTTCGGTAGTTATATCGCCCCGTCATCAGCGACGCTCTGGTCGGTGCGCACACGGGACTGACGTAGAAATTCGTCATCCGCGCGCTCTGTGTGGCCAGACGATCGAGATTGGGTGTTTGGATCACCGGATTGCCGGTAAATCCGAAGTCGCCGTAGCCCTGGTCATCGGTCATAATCAGAATCACGTTGGGCTGTTTTCGATTCCCCGCGCGGACCGCCGTCCCGAACGGCATCGATGAAAAAAGAAGTCCTGCCGAAGCGGCCTTTAGAAAATCGCGTCTGCTTGTCATCTGTTTCTCCTTCAGTGAAACAAGTCCTGGTCGTTTGTCCGCATCCTGCATCCGCCGCGACAACTCTACACATCAAGCGGATTATCGCTTGATAAGCTCATTGCCGGCATTTGCGTCACACCCTTTATAATCCCTCCCCCGGGAGTCTGCAAGACGTCCCGAGATGCTAATCAACGCCGGGCGGCTCGAACCACTTCGGCACAGACAGGCTCGTCCTGCTACCGTCAATCCGAACCTCAAGCCGGCCGGGGCGAATCATTCGCATGGAACTCTCCGACGGTCGCGCCCTGTCGCCGTCCGTAGCCGTCAACACATGCAGGAATACCGTTCGCCGCCCATCGCCCACTGCCTCAACCTGCACCACGTTACCACCGAATTTCAGATGGTACGGGTTGCCCCTGCAGGTCCCCAGCGACCGACCGTCGGAATCAAAGGCTGCCGCCCGGCCATTCGCATGCAGCGTCAGCCGGTAGTCCCCTGGAGCAAGCGTCTGACAGAACAGACGCGCTTCGCCGGCATCAGGCTTCAAAGCGGGATTCGCCCAGGACTTCTCCGGCGGGCTGTTGCGCACGATGATCTGATGATCGCCGATCTCCGGGAGCGTCGGGCAGTGTAGTTGCCACTGGGCTGCTGTCGTGGGCGATGCGGTCTCAACGACATCGAGCACGATCAGATGTGCATCAGCCACCCACACGAACTGGCGAACCCACTGTCGACACTTGTCCGGCGGATTCGCCCGCGTCAGGTCGGCGCGGCATCGCGTTTCTCCGTCAGCGACGCGCCATTCGAGTACACTGGCGACGTCCAGATCGTGGCGCCGGCGAATATCCAGCCATTCATCCCACGTTGTGTGGTCCTGTTTTAATCCGCGTCTCGAATTCTGGTCGCCGCGGTCGTCGGGTTTCGTGGTGTTGGTAAACAACACGACGTTGGTGGAGATGCAGTTGCGATGATACTGATCTGCCGGTGAATCGTATGAGCCGTATCGACCGCTGCGCGCGGCCAGCGGTGCGTGCCTGAATACCTGGAATTCGCCCGCCGCTACACCCCCGTGGACGTCCATCGGATCGCCGCAACGGAAGAAAACATGCGTGGCATCGTCCGGCTCATTGGGGGAAGGCCAGTGGCTGCGAAAGAAACCATAGCCGCAACTGTCGCGGCCAAACAGAGCCTCCCGAGGAAGATCGCCAAGCGGTTCGGCCTCCAGCGTTATGTCACGAAAGATGAAGTTGTGGGCATACTCCGTGTGGTACAACGGCGGGCCAAATCGTCCCATCCATCGCTGCGACCAGGCGCGGCCATGACCGCTTCGCGTCACATACGCCGCAATGTCGAGTCCCTGGCAGAACTGATCGTGCGAACTCCAGACGCCGCGGTATTGATCGTTAATGTCGGTGAATGCAAAGCCCGGCCGCATATACCACAGATAGAACCGCACAATTCCATCCAGCCAGCCGCCCTGCTCGCTGCGAATCCACCGCGTCGGATTCACGCCGGTCGCAGACCACCACGCGGCGCAGATTTGCGCCAGATCAACGTACGTGTAATCGAGCGTATACGTCGCACCGGTAGCCGCCCCATCGACCCAATCATACGCCTTGAAATACTCGTTGACTCCGAACCTGCGAAAAACATCAAGATAGTCTTCTGCCTTCTCGCTCTCCCCGTGCAGCGCAATGCCGGAGATGGCCGCGCCGACCAGCGCTCCGGGCGTTCGCGTATAGAAAAAGGGCGCACGGCCGCGTTGTATGTGTTCGACCGCATCATCGGCCGCTCGCTCGATACGATCGACAATCTCCGCTCGCGTCGCTTCATCGAGTTCTTCGTAAAGCCAGTCAAAGAGAGTCGCCAGACGAACGAGCTTAACGCCGCGGTAGGTCCAGGAACTGCCCGTGGTCTGCATGCCCTTGAGCCCGGCGATTGCCGCCTCCAGATCTTCGCGATCGCCGTCGATCATCCACTCAATCGCCCGGCCGAGCGGTTTTCTTCTCCATTTCGAGCGGATTGCAGCGTATTGCGGATCTGTTGCAGCCTTACGAAGCTGGTCCACCGTGAGCCCCTGGAAATCGCCCCGACGAATGAAGACCCGCGGCCGAACGTCCAGCACGGACGCTTCAAAGGGATTCCCCTGCGGCGCAGCGGGCGCCCGAACCGCACAAAAAAGCAGCCCGCAGAGAACCAATCCCCCGAAAGCCCTGTCGAAGTAACTGGGCCTGACTCGCTGTATGGTCGCCATAATGTCCATCGCTGCACCTCCTGTTTGCCGGTATTGGTCTCGGTTGCAGAACAGTGTCACACGCCCGCCATTCGTATTGCATGACCGAAAGAGGCCCTGACCACAATGCATGCCCCTGACGGGATCAGCGAACGCAAATAGACGCGGCTCTTCGCTCAATACGACAGGAACTGCATTTGCCGGACATTGAGCATCGAGCCCGATATCGACCTTGTAGTCTGAGCGTTTACGTGCGGTTATAGCTTCCTGACCGCTTCGGGTCAACCGGCGTCGCCCTGGTGTGAACAACTGAGAATCACGTTATCGCCGGCAATGCAGCCAGTGCGAAGGTAAGGAACATGGGGAACATGAATGGACAGCGAACGGGGTATTCTTACGGCCCCCCGTGTGTGAAGTGGTAGTGGCCGTCCTCGCCTTTGACCTGCTCGCTGTAGATGGTCAGATTCGGATCGACCTGCCATTCCTTCTCGAACTTATCCGCGCCCGGCTCGAAGAACGCGATCGTGTAGCTGCCACTGTTGCCTATCGAGCCGAACATCACCCGCTCGCCCCGCTCGTTCATGACTTTCCATTCGAACGGCTCGGCATCCCCCGCAACCAGCGTCACGTTCTCCAGCGTTCCGGCCGGCCGATGCCTGTCGATACTCGAAAAACACACGAACCGCCGGCCCGCCTGGTTCTTCATTCGCCCGAGTGCGTGCGCGACGTACCTGTTGCCGTCCAGGTCCGTCGTGACCAGATCGGTCGCAAAACCTCTTTCCATAATCCGCTTATACGCCTTCATCTCGCGCATCCAGGGAGGCAGCGTCAGCGGCCCGGGCACGCGCACCACATCGCGGTTCCAACGCTTGGTCAACACAAGTTCCGCAGGCGACATCACCGTCGGTTCGGGCTCGGTGTCCCGCCCGAACAGCCACCACAGCGCTCCGGCCCCGACGACAGCAACGAATATTGTCAACAGTCTTCTTATGTTTCGTATTCTTTGCATGGATTCGTCTTGCCGGTGCACGTGTCAATCATCGTCGCGGTACTGCGAACCCCATAATCGCATGCTACCGCTGACGGGATGGCTACGCAAGAAAGATGATGATCACTATGGCGGCCAGCACGATTCCCGCAATCCGCAGCGACCACGCGTAGTACCCCTTCGTCGCCGCATTGAGAAATAGATACGCCGCAACAATAAGAGCAAGCAGGCCGAGAATAGAACCGACCATCTTCGCCCACGCCACATTCTCATGGTGCATCGTCGCCTCCTTGTGGACCGCAAGGTCTCGCAGTTTGTCGCTGGATATATCGAGCAGCAGTGCCTGCCTCCATATTCTGCCGGCCGATCCCTCGAAACTCTGCACGAACCGATCCACAATCAGGTCCGCCTCCAGAATCTCCTCAGGGCTGATCTTGATGGCCCGCATGCGCGCCGGGCGTTTCACAATCTGCTTCTCTTCCAACAGGCTCGCGATCCTGGCGCACGCCCCGGCCATAGCTTGACGATTCGCCTCAGCCTCGCTCATACAGCTCTCGCTCGACTTGGTAATTATCAGGCGGCCGTCCGCATCCGCATTCAACACGCCGGACAGGTCCTCGATCCACGGCTTCTCGGCAAAACGCGCCTCGATCCCGGCCTGCCTGTCGCCGACCAGGACAGTCGCCAGCGCCGTCCCTTGCGCCACCATCTTCTCTTCTCCCCGGCTCCACGGAGCAGGTTGTCGCACCATGTCGAGCCAGTCCAGACGCAATGCGATCTCGTTGGCGTCGATTCCCGCCGTCTCCGGCTGTATCGCCCATTCCGCGTCCCCTAACGTCTCCGAAGCGGAGCGACCAAGCTCCTCGATCATGCGACGTTCGTTGGTGCCGGCAAAAAGTACGATCCTCTCGACCGAGGCGTCGTCGCCCAGCAGTTGCCGTACGGGCTTGTCAATCCGAAGCCCAAGCGACCGAACCGCCCCCTGCCTCGAGGGATACACGTTCGCAACAAGCTCGTCCTCGATTCCCGGGGCCCAGATCGCCGTCTCTGTCCTTGCGGCGACCGGACGCTCACCATCCGTATAGCCCGTTTCCACCCGCTCGTGACCGGTCGTGTAACGAACCGACATCATCAAAAACAGGGGCAATAGAAGCACCACGAGCCCAAGCACGATCGCTGCCCCCGGACTCTTGCGAAACAGCTTCACGAACAGCGCGATCAGCCCCGCCAGAATCAACAGCCCCAGAAACGCCACCGGCAGTATCCCCACGCGCAGCGGCGCAGGATGATTGAAATTGACGACATCAAAGCCGAGCAGAACGGGCGCCAGAGCGAAGATCGACAGTCCAAGCAACAATACAACGCCTATGATTGCCCCGACCCACCGCTGGTTCTTGAACGCCTTGACCATCAGTATGATCACACCGATCACGCCCAGAATCAGCAGCAGCAGAACCGGAAACAACACAAACAGATTCAATCTCATCATTGCGAACATCATACTGCTCCTTGATTAAGCGCAGGTTCCAGTCTGGGCTTCTCCCGCCGCGGCGGCCACGCCAGAATGACAACAGATGCAATGAAGACCGCCGCACAAAGCACGGCTTCCTCATCAGTCACGACCCTTAGCATCCTTTCAAAGGCCGGCCCGATCTCTTTCGCAGCGAGGCACTCAGCGACAGGGTTGAAGCTGTAGTCCGCGACCGATTTGAAAAGTCCTATGATAGCACCCACAAATCCACCCAGGCCCGCAACCGCCCGCAGCAGATGCCGCCCTCCCAGATGCCGACGCCCCAGGATCATACAGACAGCCGCCAGCAACATGAGAACCACCGCGACCATCAGTCCGATACGCATGGCCAGACCCGGCCATTCTGCGAAACCGAAAAGTTCTTTCATCTCATCCGCAAGATGCGGATCGGGCCATCCCGCCGCCACGAAGTGCGGAATATGCAGCGCCATCGCCAGACCGATCACAACAGCGATTACAGCCAGAAGCGAGCCCACACCGGACAGCAGAAAAGCAAATGGATGGAATCGCTCGAACAGAGCCGTGCTCGAATATGCATGGGGCATCGGCGCAGCGGCGGGCCGTTCGACAACTTCCTGACTTTGAGCCCCGGCCTCACCTGCTTCAGCCTTGCCCTGGGCCGGATCCGCAGTTCCAGGGCGCACGGGCGACGGCTCAGCCCCGACACCTCCCGCACCATCCGCAACTTCCACCAGCCCTTCGGCTTCGGACTCATCCTGCCAGACCACCAGCGGACGATCCTCATGATCCTCGAACTGCCCCACGATAATGAGAATCACGTCGATCAGTTGTCCGATACCGAGCAAGCCGCCCGTCAGGAACCAGATGATGCCCGTCCCGATCTTGCCGACGTAGAACCGGTGCAGCCCGTTGAAGCCGAACAACCCCCCCGCCGCCAGGATCAACGCCCACATCCGTTTGTAAGGCGACACACCGGCTCGTATCGCCTCGCTGGGCGACGCCGGCCTCGGTTGCTCCTCGCTTTCGATCTTCCGGCCTGATCCGTCGAAAATCCTCGCCGGTAGAAATGCAATGATCAGAAACGCAATTGAAGGTATGACCATCAGCAGAACTGCCACGAAAAACTCGTCGCCCCGCAGATTCATGCAACCACTGCAAATGGCCGCAGTTACAACTGTCAGCACGCAGATCAAGAGCAGTCCCGGCTTGCCGATATACCGATACCACCCGTTGAATCGCTGCCGGCAGGCTCCGATGAAGCAGAACACCGACAGGATCAGACTGTCCACGCCCCCGGCGACAACAGCCGCAAATTCGTCGTTCGACATTCGCTCCATGCCCGACCAGATCAGCAGCGACAACCCCACGCTCAGCGAAATAAAAAAGCCCAACAGCCACAATAGCCGTACGCGAGGGGAAACCATTCCACCATGCTGGCTGCGCCGCATGCGTCTGTGTTCGCGATCGATCTGGGCCGCCCGCACCTCGTCTACGTTGGCGCCGAAAGCGCTTGCCGCCTGAACGACCAGAGACGTTCCCGCCAGAACCGCCGCCACCAATACCGCGGCGCCCTGGTGGAATAAAGCCGCACTGATCATCCCCAGCAATCCCAGCCATACGGCCGAACCGAGCGACAGCCGCTTGGGGCGCTGCGGGCTGCTTATGCGCCACCAGTCCGCCAGCAACATCGGCAGTGCCAGGGAGAACCACAACGATCCGCCAATGAACGGTACAGGCAGAAATGGAAACCCGGTTCCCCGCACGCCTCCGCCGGAAAGATGAAGCCGCGACGCGCCGGGCACGAGGCCGCCGAGAATCCCCCCCGCCAGCGCAGCCGCAATCGCTGCCAGACAGCAGGTCACGATCTTGCCCACCCAGCGCGACTCCGGTTCCAGACCCACAAACCAGCGCTGCCTGGCAATCAGAATCACCTTGGCACAAACACCGATCATCACGAACACGATCAGCGCCGTCGGGAAAATAGGCTGCTGCAGCAGTCCCGCCCCCAGCGACACGAAAGCCATCGTCACCAAAGCGAGAGTCCTGCGTTGATGCGGCGCAATCGGATCGGTCACCCCCGGAATCCGAACGTTCTTATGTCCCAGTATCTTGTCTGTGTGCGCGTCGACTCGCCCTGCGATCTTTTGTCCGAACGCATCGGCCTGCTCGGCGAAATGCTGCGCCTTGTCGGATACCTGCCTGGCCGCACCGGCCTGCTGTCCGGATCCGCCCGGATCCCGGGCGCCCGTATCTCCGATGGCCGCCTTGGCCGCTACGTGAGCCGCAACAACGGAAAGATCCTCGGGCGAAAACTGCGATACGCTGTTGCGTATATTCTCCGATCCGTACAAATCCTCCACCATCTCCTGCACGGTCTGATATCGGTCAGCCGGATCCTTCGCCAGCGCCTTCCTGATAACGTTCGCAAACGGCTCTTCGATACCGTGCAACTCCGGCTCGACGGACATATGTTTCATCAGAATCTCGCCCGGGCTCGCCCCCGCAAACGGCACATCGCCCGTCAGCATCTCATACAGCAGCACGCCGAGCGCGTAAATGTCGATACTCCGATTATATCTGCCCGCCCCGATCTCCGGCGCCATGTAATGGACGGTCCCGACCGTGATCGTCTGCCCGCTGTGCCGGCTGGCGCTGATCGCCTTGGTCAGTCCGTAGTCACCGATCTTCACATAGCCGTTCTCGTAAAATATATTGCCCGGCTTGAGATCGCGGTGCACAATGCCGCACTCGTGCAGATACGACAGCCCCTTGGCAATCTCCCGCAGGAAGAACGCAGTCTTCTGCGCCCCCAGCCCATTGGGCGCCTCGGCCAGCAAGTCCTGCAGCGACGGCCCCGAAACATATTCCATCACGACGAAAGGCGCGCCTTTATCGTTATATTTGACATCGAATATCGTCACCAGGTGCGGGCTCTTGAGATTCATACACTGGCTGATGCCCCGCAGTTCGATCTGCTCGTACAACTGTACCGCCTTGAGCGCCACTTCCCTGCCGCTGTCGCTGACGGCGTAGTACACCTCTCCGAAGCCGCCGCGTCCTGCGGCCCGCTGGATAGTGTACCCTTCAAGGGGTCGATCGCCGTGTTGGTATTGATACCTTTGCATTGCCATTCGCCGTTCTATTGCCCCCGGTTCGAATTCACACGTTTAGTCCCTGACTGCCGTCAGAACCATGGAAACCGGCCCAATTGCCACCGGCTCGTTCATTGTCAGTGCCGCCCGCTTGCCCGCTGGTCGTCCGCCGACGGAAATAGTCTGCTCGGCCGCACACACGAGCTTGTCTCCCTGCACGTACAGCGTAATCCCACTGCCGCCCGTCTTCGCCTGAATATGGCTTCCCACGCTCGGCCCAATCAGGATGTCGCGGTCCATTAGGATAATCCTCCGGATGTCGCTCCGGCCGAGTCTGGCACTGGACAGCGCCAGCGTCGCGGTCGTACTGGCTGGATTCGGCGTGTGGAACTTCATCGTGCATCGCGGCGACAATGCGATTCTGTCGCCGTCAACGAGCAGTTTCTCCGTCGTGCCCGCCGCATTTACCTGCACCGGCTCGGCGGACCGAAGGAAATAGTCTTCATCCGTCCGTTCGACAGTCGCCACCGGCATCTTCGGGTCCGCCACCAGGCCAACAGTTGGATGCGCCGACGAACTGACCGGCCCAATGCTCACCCGCCGATCGCGCACCACGAGAAAACTGCCCACCCCATCGACTTCAAGCACGAATTTCGATGGAATCGACGAACCGCTCTTCCCGGCCGGCACCTTCTGATCGTTCACGGGTCTTTCTTTCAATCGGGCTGCATCACGCGAAGTTGTATCCTCAACAGGCGCTTCATGGCAAGCATTACCTGCCTCATCCTGAAAATCGTGAAGCCCCAGAGGACTGCCGGCCAGTTCTTCCAGAACTTCGGCCGCCTGGCGTGCCTGCTCGGTTGCGCTGCGGACCCACGCCGCATTCGGACAGATGACCTGCACCTTGCGAAGCAGCGGAACCGCCAGACGGGGCCGTCCCGCCGCGATATGTTCGGCCGCCAGCCGGGACTGACTCAGGGCCAGCCCCAGTTCCGCCATATCCGCGTTGCCGTTGGCCAGCGGCGAAATGCTCCGCCACAGCGATTGCGCCTGATCGATCCGCCCGGCCGCAAAGCTGTCTCGAATACGATCGGCCGCAAGCGACCGAAGTCTGGCCGCCAGCGAAGTTATCTTTTCATGCTGACTGCCCGCAACCCCGGCCCGCATGAACACATCGAGCGCGCCGCACAAATCATCACGACCCAGAGCCTGCTCGGCTTTCGCGACCACCTCGTCGATCTGCAGCCTCGCCATCGCCGCCTGTTCCAGAACGAGATTGGGCTGTCCATCATCGGCCTCGGCCAGCATCTTCTCGCCCGCCGAAAGCCAGCCGTCGTCTATCTGTCGCCTGGCCTGGGCAACCTGGAAGCCGCGATGTTGATTCCGCAAACGTCGCTGCTCCATCTCGGCGCATATGTCCGACCGCAGCCTCGCGACGCCGGGCGTATTGCCGGCCAGTTTCTCGGCCTTGTTACAATCCAGCAACGCCGGCTGAATACGCTCGGCCGCCAGGTTCTCCTGCCCGCGTGCCACATACGCCCGGGCCAGCCGGCCGATCAGCTTCTGGCCGCGCCGATGCCGTCGAAGCGGCTCGGATCGCACGATCTCGAAGGCCTCGTCGAGTCGGCCGTCGGCCATCGCTGTCTCGGCTTGTTTGAGTTGTAGGATCAGCACCGCAGTACTCCCGTCATTATAGCACCGGCCATTGTTGACGTCGCGATTACGTATTCTATCACGTTACGCTTACTCTTCCAACACAGGCTCGCACTGCTCGCCCGTCCCAACCGCACTGGCAAGCCGATCCGCACGACGTTCTTTCGCCTCGAAGTAGTCATCAACCTGCGTCAACAGGTCCTTCTCAGCGATCGCATCGACCGGAATCGCCTGTACGAATGTGCTCTCGTGGGCCAGGACCCGCTCCGCCACGTCCAGACGCTTCTTGATCTCGGCGATGAGTTTCTCCGTCTGCGCCAGTTTGCTGTTGTCCACCTGGACCTTCGAGCCTACCGCCGCGGCCTTGACCAACTGGTGCCTGCTGGCAAGCTGTTCGATCTTGTCCTCGAGCATCCGCTTGCGGCTCCGCGTCTTTTCAAGCAACTGCATCGCCGCGTGCAGCGAATTCTCGCGCGTCGTCAGCAGTTTCTCCTTGCTGGCCAGCATCAGTTCGCACTCCTTGAAGTGCTCGAAACGCCGCGCCAGGTCTTCCTTAACATAGCTGCGGGGATAGTCCCTGCCCGCGAAAGAATACGCCTGCTTCGGCTCCTCAAGCGCGCTGCGAAGCTTCGTGATGCGGGCACGCTCTTCCGCTACCGCTTCTTCCGTCTTGTTGATGTCCGCCTTCAACGCCGCAACTTCGACCTCTTCCTGAGCGATCAGCCGGATGTTGGCATGCATCTCGGGGATAATCTCTTCGAGCAGGTCGCGTGCCCGTCGCAGCTCGAACTCGACCGGAACCGAGTCCTTCACCGCCGTGCGAACGCTCTTGGCCGAACTACGCACGTAACTGACAACATCGCGCCCGAAAAGAATCCCTCCGAGCAGAGAAAGCCCAACTACCGCGACTACACCTCGTTTTACCCATTTCGTTACCATGATTTTGCTCCTTTACAGTACCGATCTTGCTACATTTGTTGGTTACGGCCGCCGATCGGCCACATTAGAGTAGTCGAGGCCCGCAAGACTCTATTTCATCGCCATTTGCAGTTTTTCCCGGAGAAAAAGATCGCTCTGCCCCGCCCGCATTCAGGCCGCGGCCTCGCCGCACGCACGTTATCGGCCGTAAACGCGGGTATCCCGCCGCACCCGCGACCTGCCCGCCATTGACAAGCACTCGCCGCTGATACAGAATACCAATCCCTGTTTTTCATGGAACATCCTGATGTGGGAACTGAAAGACCCCAATCCAGTCAAGCTGATCGTCGGTATTCTCGCCGCGGACGAGCAGTGCCTGCCTTCGGCCCATGGTGCGCTGGCCGCACAATTTGGCCCGACGGACCTTCAAAGCGACATCTGGCCGTTCGATCAGACCGACTATTACAAGAAGCAGACCGGCAACAGCATCATCAGACAGTTCCTCAGCTTCGAAAAGCTCATCGACCCTGGCGTCCTGGCCGAAATCAAGCTCGCCACCAACCGGATCGAGCAGGACCTTGCCCAGGCGTTCGACCTGACGCTGCCGCGCCCGGTCAATCTCGATCCTGGCCTGATCGAACCGTCCAAACTCGTGCTCGCCACAACAAAAAACTACTCGCACCGTATATACATTGGTAAAAGGATGTTCGCCGAAGTAACCTTGACGTTCGACAAAGGAAAATGGAAACCGTTCGATTACACCTACACCGACTACAAATTGCCGCACTACCGCGCATTCTTCTCCAGGGTCCGCGAGCAATTGCTCTGCCAAAGGAGGTCGCAACCATAAACGACCGCATGCACACCGCAATTGAGACATATCAGGCAAATGCCCAGTCGCTCGCCCCGGGCCGCGAGGGTGCCCTGCCGTGATTACTCTGGCGATAGTACTGCTCTTCGGCTCCTTCGTCCTTTCGACGGCCCTGACCGGCATCGTCGCCGCCATTTCGACGCGTCGAGGCTTTGTTGCCCATCCGGCTCGCGACCGATACCACACCGTAACCGTCGCGCTCGGCGGCGGAATAGCCATCTTCGCAACGCTCGCCTTGTTCATGCTCGCCGCCATCCTTGTCGTCAGGTACGGAACCGGTACCGCCCTGCTGGACCGCTTCGGCCAGGCGGTTACCGTGCATATCCCCGGCTTTCTCGGCAAGATCCCGCAACTGCTGATCGTCCTGGCCCTCGTTACAACGCTCTTTGTCCTGGGCCTTGTTGACGACATCAAACATCTCGGCCCCTTTTTCAAACTTGCCGTCCAGTTCATTGTCGCCTTTATCGCCGCCATCGCCGCCGACATCCGCATCGAGCTATTCATCGAAAGCAGGGTTATCACGTCGCTGATGTCGGCCTTCTGGATCGTCCTGATCTGCAATGCTTTCAACTTCCTCGATAACATGGACGGCCTGTCCGCCGGCATGGCCGCCATCGCCACGTCCATACTCTTCGTTGCCGCCGCCCTCAGCGGTCAGGTCTTCGTCGGGGCCCTGGCCCTGCTGTTTGTCGGCACGCTGCTCGGCTTTCTCGTCTGGAACTTTCCACCCGCGCGCATATTCATGGGGGATGCCGGTTCGCTCGTTGTCGGCTTCTTCGTCGCCGTACTGACGCTGCGCACGACCTATTACCACGAAGGCCTCAACGGACAATGGTACGCCGTACTTATGCCTCTGATCGCAATGGCCGTCCCTCTCTACGATTTCATAAGTGTCACGCTGCTGCGCATCAGCCAGGGCAGGAGTCCCTTCGTCGGTGACACCCAGCACTTCTCCCACCGCATGAAACGCCGCGGCCTGACCGACACTCAAACCGTGCTGACCCTGTACCTCGCCACGCTCTGTACGGGCGTTAGCGCCGTATTTCTGTACCAGGTAAACCTCATCGGCGCCGTGCTCATATTCGCCCAGACCGTCATGATACTCGTTATCATCGCCGTTTTCGAATCCACCGGTGGCAATGACCGCAACTAAGAAAACAAAGACGCAGGGCAAATCCAAAGCCCTGATCGCTCTGGAAATCGCGCTGCTCGCCGTCTGCCTCTGCGTGCTCGTCCTGCGTTGCACGTACACCGAAGGCCCGCCGACGCATTCCTCGACGCTCCCGATCAACCTCAGCGACGTCGCCTACAGCCTGAACGTCTCGGCCGTCCTCCTTATGGCGCTCCTGCTGTACGTGGCATGGCGCGCCGTCGCAGGCCGCCTGCAGTGGCGACCGGCCGGAATCGAAATCCCGCTGCTGCTGTTCTGTCTGGCCGGACTGATCGCCGGATTCGCCGCATCCGACAAACGCGCCGCCATCACGTATCTCAGCGTCCTGCTCGCCCCCATGCTTATGGCTATGCTGCTCGTCCAGTTGCTCGATTCGCCGGCCAAGATCAAGATCGTGCTCGCCGTCGTCGCCGCACTCGGACTGGTCAACGTCTACCAGGGCGCCGATCAATTCTTCAGCAGCAATCAGATGACTATCCAGCAATACGAGGAAGACCCGCAGACCATTCTCGAACCGCTCGGCATCGAAAAAGGTACTATCCAGCACTTCCTCTTCGAGCATCGCCTCTACTCCCGGGGCGTCCGCGGCTACCTGACCACTCGCAACTCGGCCGGGTCGTTCTTTTTGCTCGCGCTCTTCGCCGCCCTTGCGCTGCTCCCGGCCGGGGTGAAGTGGAGCGAACTGCAGCGCAATCAGCGCGCGATGTTAATCGCCCTGATCGCCGTAATCGTTCTGGTTCTCTTCGGCCTGGCGCTGACCAAGAGCAAAGGCGCAATCATCGGCCTGCTGTTCGCCTCGCTGGCTCTGGGCCTGTACTACAGTCGCGGCCGCTGGCTGGCGGCGCACAAGAAGGTCATCCTCGCCGCCTGCGTACTGCTCACCGTCGCCGCCGCCGCGACCATCATGTGGTACGGCCTGACCCACAACCGCCTGCCGGGCGGCAACCCCATGCTCGTCCGGTGGCAATACTGGCACGCTACAGGTCGCATGATCGCAGACCATCCGTTTGCAGGTGTCGGCCCGGGCAACTTCGCAACCTTCTACACGCACTACAAACCCCCCGCCGCTCTCGAATCCGTCGCCGATCCGCACAATTTCGTCCTCAGTCTGCTCGCTCAGTTCGGCCCGCTCGGCCTGCTCGCCTTCGTCGCAGCCATCGCACTGCCGCTGTACAGGATAACGCAGCCACGCGGCCCCGCCATCACACCGCCGGCTTCATCCGGCCGCGAAAGCAAGGCTCTCGTTCCGTTATTGCTTGGTGCGGCGTGCGCCACGCTGCTGATCGTCCGCCCCCTGCTGATGCCCGCAAATATCACCGGCGCCGCCCCGGCGGTCCTGCTGTACGTCACCTTTGCCTTCTATATCGCACCCGCCGCCGTCTTCCTCATCGGCTTTTTCATGGCGGCCGGATCCTTCCGCTCCCAACACAAGAACGCCGGCAAAGCCGCCGGTCCCGATCAACCCGCCGCAGACCGCGCCGTCCCCATACTTTTCTGCGCCGTTCTGGCCGTCGCCGTACACAACCTCATCGACTTCGCCGTCTTCGAACCGCCCGTATTCACTACCCTCTGGGCGATCATTGCCTGCCTGATCGCCGCCCATCATAACCGCCGCAATACCAGACCGGTCGCGCTGCGCCCTGCACCCGCCGTGAGGATTCCACTCGTACTCCTCTGCATCGCTGTCGCCTGGGCCTACTTCCAGTACGCATTCCTGCCCGCCGCCGACGCAACCGACAAGATGGCGCGCGCCCGACAGGCCGTATTCGCAGGCAACTTTGATATCGCCCACAGCCTGCTGCAGGCCGCCGCGCAGGACGACCCGCTCAATCCCGATCCGCCCGCCACCAACGCCCGCATCAGCCTGCAGAACTACGAGTGGTCGCAGAGTCAGGACAGGGACCTGCTGCTCAGGGCCGAACGTTCCCTGCAGACCGCAATCGACCGCGACCCCGCCTCCTACAAGAACTACGAACGCCTGACCGAAACCTACTGCCGCCTGGCCGAAATCCCCACCGACCGTGAACCATCCGACTGGCTCGAAAAAGCCATGGATTCCGCACGAAAAGCCGTCGAACGCTACCCCGGCTGCGCCCGCCTGCATCTCGATCTCGCTCAGGTCGCCGAACAACTCGGCAGAATCGAACCGGCCCGCAGGCATTACCGCCGCACCGTCGAAATCGAAGACGCTTATCGCGCCCAGTTCCGCCGCATGTACCCGGAAAAGAAACAAGTCATCAGCCGCCTCGGCGAAGATCAGTACAAGTTCGCCGCCGACCGCCTCAGGCAACTCCCCGCTCCATAGCCCCACCGGCGCCCAAGACCGCTGTTTTATTGTTGACACCGAGGGGCCGGCTTTCGTAAACTGATACACAAGGAGACTTTTCGCGGCGGTGCTGTTGCGTCACAAGTCTTGCCTTTGAAAAGAGATAGCGTCTATGCGGCCGGGAGACCGGTTCGCGGAGGAAACAAAATGAGCGGATCAAGTAGCAATCGCATGGGGTTGGCGGTTTTTTTCTGCGCACTGACCCTCACATCACCCATTTTCGCATCCCGTACGATCACCGTCGACGACGACGCCCCGGCCGATTTCTCCACCATCCAGGCCGCAATTGACGACGCCAACGACGGCGACGAAGTCGTCATTCAGCCTGGCACCTACGCCGGCCCCGGCAACCGCGACATCGACTTCAAAGGCAAAGCCATCACCGTCCGCGGGACCGATCCGAACGATCCCAACGTCGTCGAAGCCACTGTGGTAGATTGTCAATACAAAGGTAGAGGTTTCAACATTTCTTTTAATCGAATCGGCCCTCAACCACTCATCCTCGGTTTGAGCATCACTGGGGGGATATCTGAACATGGAGGTGCAATCTCCTGCTACGGGGCCAGCCCGACAATCGCCAACTGCAATATTTTCAATAACCGGGCCATAGACAGTATGGCGTATGGTGGCGGTATCTCCTGCCGGGATGGAGCCAACCCAAAAATCCTGGGGTGCAATATCCACTCCAACGTCGCGTTGGGCAATAGAGCATGGGGTGCCGGCGTCTACTGTGATTCTGATTCTGCCCCCATCATTCGGGATTGCATCATCAGTTCCAACTCTGCAACCGGTGAGTCAGCCAGAGGCGGCGGCATCCACAGCTTTCTATCCAATCCGATAATAGCAAACTGTGTGATCATGAGTAACGAATGCCATCGTGAACAAAACGGGCGTGCGGAAGGTGGTGGCATCTTATGCGATGGGTCAGCCACTATCAGGAATTGTCTTGTCGCGAAAAACTTGATCACAGGTCCTTACGGATATGGTGCAGGGATCATGGTTGATAGAACGTATCCCGGTATTCCCGCCACGATCCTCATCAGAAACTGCACGGTTACCGACAACACCGGACCGGAATCCCAGGATCCACAAGGCATTAGCGCCGATGAGAGTACTGTGGTAACAAGCTGTATCATATGGGGAAACGGCACGGACTACTTCGCCCCTGGAGATAAGGTCTCATACTGTAATATCGGCACAGGCTGGTACGAAGGAGGCGTCAAAAATATTAACGCCGATCCGTGCTTTGTAGATGCGCCAAACGGAGACTACCGCTTGATGGCCGGATCGCCATGCATTGACGCCGGAGATCCGGCTTATGTCCCGGCGGTCGGAGAGACAGACATCTATGGCAAATCTCGCATGCTGGGAGGACGGATTGACATTGGAGCCTCTGAGTTTCCAGGCGAGGGTATACCCTTCCTCGGGCTCTCCAAAACAGAGTTGAGCTTCGTCGAAGAAGAAGGTTCCGGCTCACATTCCCAAATACTGAAGATATCCAATGTTGGCGGGGGCACACTGAACTGGCAGATTACCGAGAATAGCCCTTGGTTAACGACCAACCCGGCTTCGGGATCATCGAACGGACAGATCAATGACATCGATCTGATAGTCGACACAACCGGCCTGTCCAAAGGACAATACAGTACGGAAATGCGCGTCGCTGCCCTATCTGATCCCAACAACCCATTGTCGATAAGCGTCAGCCTGAGAATCGTCGGACCCCAGATCCATATTTCACCAGAGAGCATGTCCTTCGCCTACGACGGAGTCAACCTGCCCTCGTCGCAGGAATTGACCGTTACAAATGACGGAGGCGGAACGCTGAATTGGACACTCGCCAGTGACTGTAACTGGCTAACGGTCGAGCCGGAGTTGGGCAGCCTGACCGCTCATGAGTCAAACGACGTAATAGTGTCTGTCGACGTAAATGGCCTGACGTGGGGAGACTACGTCTGTCAGTTGGCCGTCTCAGATCCGAACTCTGAGAACCTCTCGGAAACAGCAACTGTCAGTCTTCAGATGCACGCGCCGGTTATTACTCTGTCCACAGAAGAGATAGAACAGACAGCTCTATGGGGCAGCAACTTTCCGATAGACCGTTCAGTATGGCTGAGCAACTCCGGCCGCGGCACGTTGAGCTGGCAACTGCAGAGCGATTGCTCATGGCTCAGCATCACGCCTCAGTCTGGAAGTATCTCGGAGGAAGAGGCAAATGATATCTATTTGGCCCTTGACCCCACTGGCCTGGATGTTGGAACGTATGAGTGCCTTCTAAGAATCACCAGCGACAATGCTGAGAATACGCCCCACACGCTAGTCATCCGACTCGTTATTGCCCCCGAACGAGACAGCCCGCTTCGCGTGCCTTTACATATCCCCACCATTCAAGGCGCCGTGGATATAGCGAGGACCGGCGACACCATAGTCCTGGCCGCTGGTACATACTCCGGTCCGGGCAACTACGACGTCGACTTCAAGGGTAAGGCTCTGACGATTCGCAGTACCGACCCAAACGATCCCAACATCGTCGAAGCCACTGTCATTGACTGCAACGAACAGGGCCGCGGATTCTACCTCAATGGCTGCGTGGGAGCCACAATCAAAGGCCTGACTATCACCAACGGCCTGGCTAGGAATGGCGGCGGCGTCTATGTCCAGGACAGCAAGGTTAGCATCATCAACTGCGATGTCGCCAACAACGCAACCACGACGGGCGTGCCCGATACCGATCCCAACGGCGGTGATGGTGGCGGCATCTACTGCCACGATTCATCGCTGATTGTCTCAGACTGCGCCATCACCAACAATTCCACGGGCAACGGCAGCTACACTTCCGTACAGTATTACACGGACGGAAACAGGGGTGGCAATGGCGGCGGCATATACTGCTCGGGCGAATCTTCTCTGGAGCTTATAGGAAGCAACATTAGCAGCAATGCTACCGGCGCGGGACGCGATGTAGGTTTCGACGGCACCGGCGGCGCGGGCGGCAACGGTGGAGGAATCTACTGCATCGGGCCTCTCTCGCTCAGAGTGACCGACTGCACCATCACCCGGAACACTGCCGGCCGTAGCGGCGATGCCGGCTGGATCGCGAGCGATGGCGGAAGTGGTGCCGGGATATATTGCACGAACTCCTGCTCGGTAATCCTGACAAACGTCTCGATAGCCGAAAATGCGACAGGCCACGGTGGTGAAAGTGATGGCGCTAGTGGGGGCGGTAACAGTGGTGCCGGAGGCAGCGGAGGGGGGATATACTGCGTAGACTCGCAGCTAGTGATTGCCGAAAGCGCTTTTAAAACCAACTCCGGCGGAGACGGTGGAGATGGAATCTACGACTTGGTCACAGGTGGTCCCGGTGGTAGCGGCGGCGCCATATATGGGGCATCATCAGTGATTAAACTTTCAGAGTCGCATTTCTCTCACAACCGGGCGGGACATGCAGGCAATGCACGTGCGCACGGTGGCTCCGGCGGGGCTGTCTGCTGTGATGAGCTGACAGTGCTGGATCTGTTCGACTGCGAAATACGCAACAATGTGAGCGGTAATGGTGCGGAAGGTGATGGAGACGCCAGCGGCGGACCGGGTGGCGACGGTGGAGGTATGTGTGCTGGCACGCTGAGTGCGACCAATTGCACAATAGCCAGCAATCTCACGGGAGGTGGGGGCGTGGCAGGCCACAACTCATCGCCACGCAATGGCGGTCACGGCGGAGGTATATATTGCACTGATGCAAATCTTGTGTCGTGCAGCTTCGTCGATAACACAACGGGAAACGGTGGACTTGGCTATTCAATCTGGATGCATTCTGGCGGCCCGGGTGGCAGCGGAGGCGCCCTGTACTGCACAAATGGCAACATAGTCAACTGCGCATTCCTCAACAACTTGACAGGCGATGGCGCTGACGGCATGGGTGATGGTATGGGAGGTAATGGAGGTGCTGTCCTCGCAGATTCCGTGGTTGTCGAGAACAGTCTTCTCGCAGGCAACAAGACAGGCAGCAGTCGAAACAACTCAGCCGGCCTCGGCGGCGGCATCTACGCGGTCTCGGCCACGATTGCGAACTGTACAATCGCAGAAAACGCCCTCGGAACCGGCGGCTGGGAGGATTGGGGCCACCCGAGGCCCATGAACACCGGTGGTGGCCTCTTCATAGAACAGTCCCTCCAGATACAAGATTCAATCATCTGGCGAAATCAGCCGAACCAGATCTACACCTATGATTGCAGCAACGTGACCTACTCCAACATCCAGGACGGCAACTGCGTCGGCATCAACGGCAACATCTCATCAGACCCACTATTCATCGAGCCCGGCTATTGGGCGGATGTGAACGATCCGAACATCGTTGTCGAACCGAACGATCCGAATGCCATCTGGGTCATGGGCGACTATCACCTCAGCCAGATCGTAGCGGGCCAGGCCGCCGACAGCCCCTGCGTCGATGCCGGTAGCGACACCGCCGCAAACCTCGGTATGGACATCTACACCACCCGCACTGATAAAGTCCCGGACGAGGGAATCGTCGATATGGGCTATCACTATATTGAAACCGTTGCGGACCTTAACGACGATGGCATTATCGACGCCAAGGATATCGCAATCCTCGGCTCGCAGTGGCGGCAGACACCCACCCTGCCGTCGACCGATATCGCCCCGCTCGGTACCGGCGACGGAATCGTTGACATCCACGATCTGGCCATGCTGGCCGACTGGTGGCTCTGGCCGCAGTAGCAACCGCCACCGAACCAGACAACCGAGATCGGCTCCGCACACAAGAAGATGCCCGGCTCAGTCAGATCGAGTCCCCCCTACGACACCTTCTCCACAATCTCATCCGGTATATCGAAATTCGCGTACGCGTTCTGCACGTCGTCGTGATCGTCGAATGCATCCATCAGCGAAACGATCTTCCTGGCCGTCGCCTCGTCGGTGATGTCCACCGTATTCTGCGGCACCATCGCAATCTCCGACACCTCCATCGGAATCTCCTGCTCCTCCAGCGCCGTCTTGAGCCCCTCATACGCCCCCGGCTCGCACGTCACCTCGAACACCTCGCCCGTATTCTCCATATCATCCGCCCCCGCACTCAGCGCCACTTCCATAAGCGTATCCTCGCCCACCGCGTCGGTGCTCACTGTAATCAGCCCCTTCTGCGTAAACATCCAGTTCACGCACCCGCTCGTGCCCAGCGAACCGCCGTGCCGCTCGAAAATCCGCTTGATCTCCGGCCCCGTCCGGTTCCGATTATCCGTCAGCGCCTCGATCATAATCGCCACCCCGCTCGGCCCGTACCCCTCGTACAGCACCTCCTCGAAGCTCGCCCCCTCCAGATCCCCGGTCCCCTTCTTGATCGCCTTCTCGATCGTGTCCTTGGGCATGTTGGCCGCCTTGCCCTTGTCGATCGCGTACCGAAGCGACAGATTCGTACTCGGATCGCCCCCGCCCTGCTTGGCCGCAACGATAATCATCCGCGCGATCTTGCTCCATACCTTCCCGCGCTTGGCGTCGTTCGCCGCCTTCTTATGCTTAATACCAGCCCAATGTGAATGACCAGCCATACGCTACTCCTATTTGTTATCGAAACTGCCTCGTACAATCGCAAACGCTGCATTATATCCGCTCGCCCCGCCCCGCGCAAGTGCTTTTTCGCCCCGATCGCCACCGTTTTACCACACCCGCACATTTTTCCTTGCCGACACGCCCCCGCCCCAACAAAATAGCACCGTAAGCAAGTATCGACCTTCAGAATTCAGGGGAATGCCAACAATGACCCGAAAACCACATCTCGCACGACCCGCCGTACTGTTCGCTCTCTCCCTTATCCTCACACTCGCCGGCTGCGCAGGCCCGCGCTACGGCCGCCCCGTCGCCGTCGAAACCTACACGCAAACCATCCGCGTCGCGTGCATCGGCGACAGCATCACCTACGGCTCCGGCATCGACGACCGCTCCGCCGACTCCTACCCCGCCCAGCTCCAGGACATGCTCGGCCTCGAATGGCGCGTCCGCAACTTCGGCGTCAGCGGCGCCACCCTGCTGCGAAAAGGCGACCGGCCCTACTGGGAGCAAAAGGCCTTCAACGACGCCCTCTCCTACGAGCCCCACGTCGTCGTCATCAAGCTCGGCACCAACGACACCAAACCCCGCAACTGGAAGCATTCCGACCACTTCGTATCCGACTACGTCGACATGATCCGCACCTTTCGCGAACTGCCCACCGAGCCGCGCATCTGGATATGCCGCCCCGTCCCCGCGTTCCCGGGCCGCTGGGGAATCCGCGACCAGGTCATCCGCGAAGAGCTGATCCCCCTGATCCGCCGCGTCTCCAAACAGACCGACACCCCTGTCATCGACCTCTACAAAGCCCTCGACGACCGCCCGGAACTCTTTCCCGATACCGTCCACCCCAACGCCGAAGGCGCCGGCCTCATCGCCCGGCGCATCTACTCCATCCTCACGGGCAACAAGCCCCCGCAGGACGACTCCAACGCCGACCTGCCCCGCGTGCTGCTCATCGGCGATTCGATCTCTATCGGCTACTTCCCGCCCACGGAAGAAATCCTCGCCGGTGCCGCCAGAGTCTACCACAACCCGGGCAACGCCGCCCACACCGCCCACGGCCTCGAATGGCTCGACTTGTGGCTCGGCAAGACCAGGTGGGACGTCATCCACTTCAACTTCGGCCTCCACGACCTCAAACACCTCGACGACGAGGGCAGGCCCGTCAAACCCCCGCTCGGAACCTGGCAGATACCCATCACGCAGTACGGCCAAAACCTCGACCGCATCGTCAAACGCCTCAAGCGAACCGGCGCCGAACTGATCTTCGCCACCACCACCCCCGTCCCGGCACACTCGGCCATGCGCGTTAAAGGCGACGCCGACAAGTACAACGCCGTCGCAAAAGCCGTCATGCAGAAACACGACATCGCCGTCAACGACCTCTACGCCTTCGCCCTGCCCCGGCTCGAACAAATCCAGCGCCCGAGAAACGTCCACTTCACGCCCGAAGGCTCCCGCATGCTCGCAGAACACGTCGCCGCACACATCCGAACCGCCCTGAACCAGGAAGGACCATGAGCCCAGCCATCTTTGCCACCACGATAAGCTTGGCCCCGCATGTCGTAGGCGTCGGCTCATCCCCCGTGCCCTCCACCTCCTCAACGTTCCCTGTGCTCGTTTCCGCCGGTAAGTCGCGCAGTAGCAGGACTTGCTGACAGCAACACAAACAGTACTATTGCTAATCAGACGGTGTCCTTCTTGAGCCCTTCTCCGCCGTTTTCGGTACTACCGGGAGGGGCGAACGGGACTTTTTCGTCTCCTGGTCAAACCAAATCGCTGGTTCAGACGACATTTAGGTAGATGAAGGCCGATAAAGATAAAGAAATTGAAATCCTTGTGCTCCGCAGCCGGCAGGGAAACGAAGAGGCGCTGGGCCGGTTGGTTACGCTATTGCAGGACCGTCTCTGGCGCCATGCCTTCCGGATCACAGGCAACGAGGCTGTCGCCGCTGACATCCTTCAGGACACCTGGCTGTCTATCGTGAGGCAGCTCACTCGCCTCGAGAGGCCGTCTGCCTTTCGCGCGTGGGCATTTCAGATCGCCAGTAACAGAGCTTACGATTGGGTGCGGCGAGAAACGAGACGGCGCTCGCTGCTCAGCGGCCGCTTCGAGCACGCCGGCGACCAACTCACTGACGCTGCCGGCGTACCCGAGAGGATAACAGCGCTCCACGAAGCCCTCGAGAGCCTGCCGGCTACAGACCGGACAATACTCGGACTGAAATACGAAGAAGGATTCACCGTCTCGGAAATCGGCGTAATCATCGGAATTCCACAAGGCACAGTCAAATCCCGCCTGCATCAGGCGAGAAGGCAATTGAGACGCATGATGGAGGAAGTTGAAAATGAACGTGAATGACAAAGACCTACAGGATGCTCTGAGGCTAAACGGCAACCTGGACACTGAAGAAGCTGATACTCTAAAAGCAAATGTTCTGACCAACTTCAAGAACACCCTGCGCAAGGTGACGCGGCTGAGGCTGCTCGGCAATGGCCTGATCTTCGTTCTGGGGCTCGTGTTCTTCTGTCTCTTCAAGGCCAGCGAATCGACGAAAGATCAAATACTCTACGCTGCATTGATCGTACTGATGGCCGGCGGGATGATTTGGGGCAAGGCCTATTTCTGGATGACTCGCACCAAAATGCTCCTGCTCAGAGAAATCTGGCTGCTCCGCCTTGGAATAAGCCAGGAGTATGAGGAGACCGAATCATCCGACATCTACACCTACGTTTCCAAACGGGAAAAGGGTCTCTGGGAAGCCGCCACGCTCTCGGCCGTGGCGGCCGTCCTTGTTTGCGCTCATCTCGGATTGTTCGGCGCCGGTGAGGAATACTATAGAACAGAAATAGTCGATCTCAGTCGCGATGGCAGCGGCCTGCAGACGACCCACAACCTCGGCCCCGTCCATCGAGGCGAACCCCAAACCACATTCGACTTCAATGTTGGTGGAAAGGTCAAGGACCCTGAGAACTACGCATGGTTCGATGATCAAGGTCGCCGCCTGATTCACTACCTCTCCTATAATGGCGGCGAATCGCGGTTCTCTGTACAGTTGCTCTATCCATTCATGCCCGACAAGCGATCGTACGTACGGGTCGAATACCAAAGTCAGTCTATGGCAGAGCAGGATGGCCAGAGCTGGGTATTCCGACGCAATTACACTCATGGTCACGAGGCCAACCACTACTGTGAGACTGTAGTCCTCCCGCCGGGAGCCGTGATTGAATCTACGATTCCCGAGTCAGAGCAGAACCTGGAGATCAACGGCCGCCCCGCGGTCGTTCTCAAAGCCACTCGCCGCTCCGCCAGGCCATTCGAATGTGAAGTCCGCTATAGCCTGCCTTGACACAAGTGGCCGAGGTCTGCTGTGCTCAATCGCGTTCTGAACAACTCCGCCGGAGACGCACAATTCTGACTGGACGGCGAAGGCCGTAGCAGGGCAATCTGATATGCGAATAGTATCCGGCAACCACACAGCGCACCGCCAATCGTTCGCGCCATGCCCGCCTTCCGCCATCCTGCTCCGTGCTCCCGACAAGACCGTACGGTCCTGCGCCCCGGAGGTTGTGACAACTGTCTTGGCCTCAGAGCGACTTTCAGTTGAGATTGCGATTGTTGCCATAACTTGTTGCTGACGGTGGGGAACTCGCGGCTTCATGGCGAATCCCGCTCCCAGATTCAATGTATTTTGGGGTCCTTGGACTTCCTTCCATGCCTCTGTACTCTCGGCGGCTAACCATCGCCCCGTAGATCGACCCTTTGCATAGGACTGACACCCTGAAACGTGCATGGGTCGCCAATCCCGTGGTGCGGAGCAACATGCAGACGCAAGCAAGCCTTTTTCAGATGCGTGCATCGTGAAGAGACTGACATAGCGAACGCCCGGCCGACCCTACTTCCCCCGCATACCAACTTTCGTAATCCTGTTCATCGTGTCAATCCTGTCAAAAGAAACCCAATCGCGGCCCCTGGCCGCGCCCATTTCGATCGTTCATTTCCTATTCGTATTCGTTTCTCGCTTCTTGCATCCGCCGCGACATCAACACGAGCCCACATATCTTCCCACGACATCTAAAGCCGGACATCATCCTGTAAATCAATCAATTGTACCGATGGATCTGGCACCTACAGACGCACCCCGGCGGGTCGGCCTCACCCGTGATGCGAAGCAGCACAGCGGACGCAAAGGAAGCCCCCTTGCCCCGGCGTTGCCTGCATGTCGTTCATGCAAGCGATCGGGAGAGAGAGGGCTGTCGCAGATGCCTGCATCGAGAATGGCCCGCCTCTCTGATCGCAAAGGGCCGTCCGGCCCGCAACGCCGCACCGCCTACCTGAGGCCCGCCGCAGCGAACGCCCGGCCGACCAATACGGCCGAACATCCTGTGAATCACCCATAGCAACAAAGTCGCCACCCTCGCATGTGTAAAGGGAGGCCATACCCGTGGTGCGCAGCAACACAGTGTTGGCGATAGCGGGACCGTGCAGACGCTTGCGTCGAAACGGAGACCGCGCACGCCCAACACATGGCCGACCCTGTCGTTCTCGTTCGCCTCTTGTCCTCGGTTGTTCAGGACTATCCTGTGCATCCACACGTCCACATCCGACCCTTTACCACACTCGCGAAACGGTTAATGCCATAGACGCGCCCCGACAGGTCGGCCTTTCCCGTGGTGCGAAGCAACACGGTGGACGCAAAGGCAGGCTCTCAGAGATGCTTGCATCGAAAAGAGACTGCCATGGCGGACACATGGCCGACCGACCTCCACCGCATAACCTCCTCCGCAATCCTGTGCATCTTGTCAATCCTGTCAAAAAAACACCCCAATCGCGGCCCCTGGCCGCGCATATTTCCGTCATTCATCTCCTATTTATATTCGTCTCGCGCTTCTTGCATCCGCCGCGACATCAACACGAGCCCGCGTATTCAATCACGACATCTAAACCCCGACATTATCCTGTACATCGACCATAGCGACCGAGCTGGCACCTATAGACGCGCCCCGGCGGGTCAGCCAAACCCGTGGTGCGCAGCAGCACGCGGACGCGGAGGCAGGCTCCGAGAGATGTGTACATCGAAAAGAGACTGCCGCCGCGAACACCCGGCCGACCAATACGGCCTGACATCCTGTGAATCACCCATAGCAACAGAGTCGCCACCCACCATGTGTATAGGGAGGCCAAACCCGTGGTGCGCAGCAACACAGTGTTGGCGATAGCGGGACCGTGCAGACGCTTGCGTCGAAACGGAGACCGCGCACGCCCAACACATGGCCGACCCATTCAACCGCATAACCTCCTCCGCAATCTTGTGCATCTTGTCAATCCTGGCAAAACAAAACACCCCAATCGCGGCCCTTGGCCGCGGCCGCATCCTGTCACACAAAGCCCCAAAACTTTTTGCATCAATTCCCGATTTTCTCCGAACATTTAACCCACGGCACACGTCTATATGTATTGTAGTTATATAACTATAGAGAAGGAGCTGTATGCAGCCATTGGAGGATAAGCAATGCCCGCCCGACACCCGCACAGGTTGGCCCACAAGCGTGGTATGTCAATACCACAGTGGCCGCAAAGGCAGACTCTCGCAGAGGCGTGCATCGAGAAGGGCCTGCCACCGCCGACACCCGGCCGACCCAACTCATTTTCTGTGTACTCCGTGCCCAATCCCGATTTACCGGGAATCCCTCACTGCCTCAATGTGTTTTCGAAAAAACAAAGCCAAAAGCAATATAGGCAAGCGTCCGTGCCCGCACACAATTACCCATCTACCCATGCGAGAATTCGTCCTGCGTCGGTCTCCCCTTGGTGCCTTGGTGCCTCGACCCCTTGGCCCCTTATTCGAAAAAGCATCGAAGATCCGCCGGTGGCGGAAAGCCAATCGACACCCTTCAACATGGACTCGGGTGTCGTCCCAAGCGAGTGGAACGATTCGAGGGATCTCCCCTTCGACTGGACAAATATGAAGAACAAACCCAATGTTAACATGGAAAACCTACAGCATGTGCCTGCATGTAAATCTACTTGCCCCCCGCCGCTTTGTACTCCACCGCCTTGCGACGCGGCCCTGGTTCGTTTATACTCCCGTTGGACGCAAGCGAACCTTGATGTCAAGGCAAACACAAATCAATAGGAGTAAACCAGTTATGAACGAAAGCACACCAAGAGGCACCTCACGTCGCGATTTCCTCAAGAACACCGGCCGCATCGCCGCAGGCTCGGCTCTGGCCGCCGGACTCGCACCAGGCCTGTATGCCGCCGGCGAAAACACCATCAGGATAGCCCTTGTCGGCTGTGGAGGCCGCGGCTCCGGTGCCGCCGCAAACGCACTCAGCGTCAGCAATCAGGGCCCGACCAAGCTCGTCGCAATGGCCGACGTCTTCGATCACCGGCTCAAGAGAAGCTACGACGGTCTCAAGAACCGCTTTAAAGATCAGGTGGATGTGCCCGAAGATCGCAAATTCATGGGTTTTGACGGCTATAAAAAGGCCATGGACTGCCTCAAACCGGGCGATGTGGTCATTCTTGCCACGCCCCCGGCGTTTCGCTGGCCCCATTTCACATACGCCATCAAGAAAGGCATCAACGTTTTCATGGAAAAACCCGTCACCGTCGACGGCCCAACCACCCGCAAAATGTACGATCTGGCCAAAAAAGCCGACGAAAAGAACATGAAAGTAGGCGTCGGCCTGATGATCCGCCACTGTAAAGGCCGCCGCGAACTGCTCGATCGCATCCGAGCCGGCGAAATCGGCGACATCACCGCCATGCGTGCCTACCGCATGGGCGGCCGGGCGTGCACGACGGGTCCCAAGCCCGACAATATGAGTGAACTGCTCTACCAGATCGCCAAATTCCACAGCTTTCTCTGGGGCAGCGGCGGTATGTACAGCGATTTCTACATCCACCAGATCGACGAATGCTCGTGGATGAAAGGCGCATGGCCCACAGAAGCCTTCGCCACGGGCGGCCGGCATTACCGCGGCGGCTCGGTGGACCAGAACTTCGACAACTACTCGGTCGAATACACCTATCCCGACGGTACCAAGCTCTTCTACTACGGCCGGGCCATGAGCAATACCCAGGGCGGATTCTGCAGTTACGCACACGGCACTAAGGGTGTCGGCGTCATTTCGACCCGAAGCCACTATCCCGGCAAAGTCCGTACGTATCGCGGCCACAATATGACCGCTGAAAACCAGATATGGGCCTTCCCCCAGCCGGAACCGAGCCCCTATCAACTCGAATGGGACCATCTGATCGACGCGATCCGCAACGACAAGCCATATAACGAAGTCGAGCGCGGCGCCACCGCCAGTCTCGTAACATCAATGGGACGCATGGCCGCCCATACGGGCCAGATCATAACATTCGACGAAATACTCAACTGCGAGCATGAGTTCGCACCGGGCGTCGCGGAATTCACGATGAACTCCCCCGCCCCGCTCCAGACGCTGGACGACGGCACCTATCCCGTCCCCCGGCCGCACGAACTCAACGACAGAGAATACTGATTCAGCACTCAGGATAGTGGATAAGGGTGGTCGAGCCGGCCAAATCGGTCGGTTCGACCATCTTGCATGCACAGATGACCGGCCATCCGAACGGCCCTGTACGACGCATAATAAAGAGGCCGCCGATGCAAAACTCGGCGGCCTTCCAGATTCGAGAGACAAGAGTATGTCGCGATCAGTTTTCGCCATTCTCAGCAGGCTTGCCTTTTCGTCCGCCCGCTCGGCCTTCCGCGCGCGGCTTGCGGGTCGCAGCTTCCGGACGATTCTTCTGCTTCTCAATCGCCTCGAGCTTCTTCTTGAACTCTGCTTCCTTGCCTGCGATGATCTTGTCGATAGCCTCGACCGTCTTGGTCGCCTTCTCGCCGACCGCTATCGCCCGCACCTGCTTCCATGGAGCGAGCTCCGTATCGAGGGCTTTGGTGGCCATTGCCACACGCCTTTCCTGAGGCGTCATCGCCTGCAGTTTCTCGCGCCAGGCCTTCTCTTCCGCACTCATTTGCTGCTTCTGCGCCCTCCGTGCCGGTTTCTCCTTGTCCGCGGTAAAGGCCATGCCGCAAAACGACAGGATCACCAACGCCGCTACACCACCCAACAATGCCCTTTTCATGAGAATCTCTCCAAATACCGTGACTCGATGGCGGCCCACACAATGTGGAACCTGACCGGCATAAGACGTACGAAGAGACTTGGATATTACTGGAAAACCCGAAAAATTAGGGAATTTTGCAAACTTTCCCTAAAGCCTTATAGAGCCAGCACCTACGTGCTTAACGGCGGCCCTCGCCATGGTCTTACGGCTGTGGAAATGTACCCTGGGTGTCCCCATACTCGCTCCGCAGTCGGCCCAGCCGCTGCTTGAGCGTCGCGGCGACAACGTCCTGTTCGGGACGGCCGTAGATGTTGACACGCTCGTGAGGATCGGCCTGAAGATCGTACAGTTCCCAGCAGGCCTCGGGCTCCCGGCCCCGCTGGGCGAGGCCGTCATAGTAGATCAGCTTGTGCGTATGGGTGCGAATGCCGTAATGCGCGGGGCGTTCCGGCTGGTCGGTCCAGTAGCGATAGTACATCGCGTCCCGCCAGTCTGAGGGCGTAACGCCCCGGAGATTGGACCGAAAGCTGCGACCCTGCATGGACGCGGGAATCTTCGCCCCGCCGTAGTCCAGCAGCAGTTCGGCAAAGTCGATATTGAGCACGATGTCGTTCAACGTGCCGCCCGCGGGTATCTCCCGCGGATAGCGGATCACGAAGGGCATGCGCAGCGATTCTTCCAGCATGAATCGCTTGTCGAAGAGGTTGTGCTCGCCGAGGAAATAGCCCTGATCGGAGGTGTACATGACGACGGTATCGTCGGTCCGGCCTTTCTGATCGAGATGATCGAGCAGCCTGCCGATGTTGTCGTCGATACCCGCCACGGCGCGCAGATAGTCCTTGATGAACTTCTGGTAGGCAGCCCGGCGAAGGTCCTCACCTTCCTGCATCTGGCTCTTGAGGGTGGGCGGCGCATAGCGTTTGGGTCGGCTCAGAAACCGATCGCCGAGCTTTTCGAGCGGCCAGCCGTCGAAGCATTTGCTCTTTGGGCTTTCCGGCCACATCAGATCCTCCGGCTCGGGCAGTTCCTGCCCGTCGAACAGCTTGCGGTAGCGATCGTGACTGTAGAACGGTTCGTGCACGGCCTTGAAATGCACCATCAGACAGAACGGTCTGTCCTTATGTTTGCGGTTGTTGAGCCAGTCAACGGCCAATTGCGCGATCACGTCGGTCGAATGCCCCTGGTGCACGAGGCCGCCCTTCTTCCAGTCGCGGCCGGACTCGAAGAGGACAGGATTGTGATATCGTCCCTGGCCACGAAGTACGTTGTAGTAGTCAAAGCCGGCTGGCTGGTCCTTGAGATGCCACTTGCCGATGATGGCGGTTTCGTAGCCTGCGGCCTGGAGACGTTTGGCAACATTGTCTGACTCGGGTGAAAGCCGGCCGCTCAGTGTCGCGGCGCCGTTGACGTGGCTGTACTGGCCTGTCAGGATCGACGCACGACTGGGGACGCAGATCGAGTTCGTGCAGAAGCAGTTCTCCAGCAGCGCCCCCTGGCTTCTGAGCCGATCGATATTGTCGGTCGGTGCGTACGGGGCCAGACGCGAGCCATAGCAGCCCCACGCCTGACTGGTGTGGTCATCGGCCATGATGAACAGCAGATTCGGCCTTGTTGCAGCACGGCGCGAACCGGCGAATGCACCGACGCCGGCGGTCCAGCCAACGCCGCATGCTGTGATCTGGAGGAATCGACGTCGCGTATATGTATGGTTCATAGTATTGCGTGCTCCTTGAATATGATGACTTCCTGGCGTCTCGAATGATCCGGGGCACATGTGCGATGGCCTACTGTCCGTCGGCCGAAATATCGTATGCCATCATGTACTGGCCGTGCCGGATGTACAACCGACCGTCCGAGATCGAGGGATGCGCCCAGTGCTTGCCCGAACCGGCGGTGACGGTAAACCAACTGACCGGTTCGAAACGGTCCGGCGTCGCCGGCGCGATGGCGAGCGTTCCCTTGTTCTCTTCGTAGCAGTACAACATGCCATCGGCGTATATGGTCGAGCCTTTGTTTCCTGTCAAAGGCGTCTCGTACATGACTTTGCCCGTGTCCCAATCCATGCATACCCAATTGCCGCGGGTGTAGGACGTGAAATTCGCTCCGTAGATATAGCCGTCTATCAGAACGACGCCTCCATGGTGCACATCCAGGTCGCGATGCACGTACTTGCGAACGACTTTCGTGGGATCGGCGAATACCTGCACCATCGCGCCGCCATTATTGTAGCCGCTGGTTGTGAATATCTCGCCGTCGTGGTATAGCGGGACGTTCGGATTCACCTGACGTTTGCGATCTATGTGGTAGTCATCTAAAGGCTCGCGCCAAAGCAGTCTGCCCGTCCGGGCCTCGACAGCCACAACCGAGTCCCGGAGCATTTGAACGATCATGCGACTGCCCTTGTACTCGACGGCGATCGGGTTGCCATAGGCGGAAGGCTCAGTCAGTTCCGTACAGGCCCAGATGACGCGGCCGTCGTTCTTATCGAGCGCAACGATGCTTGCTCTTTCGCCACCCGGGGTCGCAATTACCCTGTCGCCATCGACCAGCAGACATTCGGACATACCCCAACGCGGATACTGTCCATCAAACTGTTCGAAGACATCCCGGGACCAGACTGGCTCGCCGGTTTTCGCATCGAAGCAATATGCCACACCCATGCCGCTGAAGAGATACGCCCTGCCGGAGTCAATTGTCGGCGTGGTCCTTGCGGCGGGATACGATCTGGTCCACTCCGGCCCATAGCGGATCTTCCATTCTGGCTTACCGTCGAGGTCGAAGCAGAAGAGGTAGCCATCGTCGGCGATCTTGCCGGTGGTGTAGACCAGACCGTCGGCAATGGCGGCGGACGAGTAGCCGTCTCCGAGGCCATCGACCGACCAGAGGAGCCGCGGCCCGGATTGCGGCCACTTCTGGAGCAAATCGGTCTCAGCGGACTTGCCGTCGCGATTGGGGCCCCGGAATTGAGGCCAGTCATCGGCCCGGCACCACGTTGCGATGAGAACACAGACTAGTGAAAGCAGACAAATCGAGGATCGGCGCATGTTCTATTCCTTATATCTGTGACAGAAAGTCTGATCAGCAGTTATTGTCAACCATCAGCCATATCAGGATAGCAGAACGGTCGATCAAATGCGAGCATCCCTGAATCGGGGGTTACAACGTCCGAGAGATGAAAGTGTCTGTCATTGGCTCGCTTAACGCCGCAGCGACATACATCAAGAAGAGATGGTGCCTGGTCGAGACGCAAGATTTGCAGTTTATGATTCGTCCCGACGGCCGGTTGGGACTTTCGACGGCGCCGATCCCTGCCGGAGGGTGCGCACCAGCGCCACTACGGCGATAGATGCGAACACAACGATCAGGACGATCCACATGACGTACGAATCGTCCCGCCGAGCAGTGAAACCGGCAATACGAAATGACAACATATCGCCCTGCTTGAGGTCTGTGAGCTTGTAGTAGTTGACGGTTGCTCCTTCTGAATTCACCAGACTGCTTTTCGGCACGTTGAGTCCTTCCACCTGGAGGCCGGCCTGTTCGACGAACAGGATCAGATTTGCCGTCGGCAGAGTGATGGTTCTGGCTATGTCGATCGCTTCGGAGTCGGCCTGCAACGTGTACGAGAAACCCGCCTCGTATCGGCCGGGGGCTATGGCCATGGTGTCATAGAAACCTTTTTCTGTCGTTACGATCGCTTCGCTGCGGAAGTGGCTGTGCAATTCCAGGTTTGCGAAGCCTTCGGGCAGGGAGATGCTGATGACAGGATCGTCCGGTCCTTTGGAACCAACAGCCATGTCGGATGTGTTTTCCAACTGCATGAATTCACTGAAGCGAACCGTCTCGGATTGCGCTGCGATAATGATGTGGTGCATCGCAGCGTTGAGAGGCGTTGTGTCGGAAGTGACGTCAAAGACCCGAACCGCCGCTTCGACATTTTCGCCCGGCGTCAATTGTACAGCGGAACTGCTGAAAAGAGTGTTCTGATGCCGGACCTGGACGAGCGCCTGCAAATGCCCACCGGCGGGGACATCCTGGAGGACGACATTACCGTCGTCATCAAGTTGCTCTCTGAGGGTATGGAGCGGCCGGCCGTGGTGGTATATATCGACTATGACCTGGTCGCCAGCAACGGACTCTCCGTCTGCAGTTCCGTTGGTCACCCGCACGGTCAGCGCGGTCGTCTGCTGCGGCGTTTTGGCCAACGGCTGTGCGGGCACGGCAGTCGAAAGCACCAGAAGCGCCATACCGCAGAAGAGTAACAGACGTTTCACGATGAGCCGCCTTCCTCTTTGTCCTCATACGTGCCAACGATCAGGGGCCATGCGATTGTGAGCACACAGGCTATCAGGAGAATCCACTTTGCCATGTTTATTCCTGCTCCTCATGGGGGTCTTCCGGCAGGGATGGGCGGGACCGAATAGTAACGATGACCAGAGCGGTTCCCAGCACGGAGATAATACTGCCTATCCATATCCAGTTGATCAGGGGCTTGACCATAGCGGTCAATTTGATCTGCTCAGTGCGCGGATCCACGTATGTCAGCGCGAGATACAGATCGCCCGCAAGCGTTCGGCGTACGTCCACTTCGCTCGTATTCTGGCCGGAGGCGGGGTATACCGCCCTGGACGGATACAGTGTTGTGATTTGTTTGTCGGCTTCGTAGACTTCCATTTCGGCGGTGACGGCCGTGAAATTGGGGCCGTGCTCGGCGTTGAGGTCTTTGAAGACCAATTCGTACCGGCCAATCTGCGTCCGTCCGTCCGGCCGCAGCGATATCTCCTCCTCTTCTATGTCGTACCCCCCGGAACCGGCCAAACCCACGAAAACCAGCAACACGCCAAAGTGGACAGCGCGTGCTGCACCCCATCGAAGGCGCGGGCGCCAACCGGTTCGGTCTTTGCGTTTCGCAGATCGGGCGAAACGCACAAGGAGGTCAGCAGTCAGATTGACGGCCACGAGGCCACAGAGGACGAGATATACAGGGGCGAGTCTGCGCGTCACCAGCCAGACTATCAATGCGGCTGCACCGCCCACAACGGCACTAGCCGCGCGCCAGTCTTTACGGAGGCCTCTGCGCAGGAGATGCGGGCATATTCCCAACAGAAGCAGGAGGAGAAGGCCGCCGGGACTTGTAATTTTTGTGAAATACTCGGCCTGCAGACTGATTTTGCGATCGGAGAAGAGGCCGCTGAGGAATGGAAAGAGCGTTCCGAGGAAGATGACCAGCGTCAGCAAGACCATCAGCCAGTTGTTGAGTATAATGTACCGTTCACCAACGGCACCAGTGATTCTGGTATTGCCCTTCCATTGCCGCCAACGACGGAACCACAAGACAAATGCAAAGACCCAGATGTGAATCAGCAGGACCAAGAATAACACGCCGAGGCCCGGTTCCGGAAAGGCGTGCACGCTGGAGACCAGGCCGTAGCGAGTGAGAAACGTGCCGAAGACGCAAAGGCTGAACGTGAGGATGCTCAGAACGGCGAACCAAACGGCGGTTGCCGTATTTCGTCGATACGTTCGCGCGCAGTGCAACAGTGCGGTAGCGGTCAGCCAGGGCAGCAACGAGGAATTCTCCACAGGGTCCCACGCCCAGTAGCCTCCCCAGCCCAGTTCCTCATAGGCCCACCATGCGCCGAGACCGATGCCGATTGTCAGCAGCATCCATGCGAACAGCAACCATCTATGACACTGTGCGAAGGCCAGCGGCCGTGCGTTCGGCCCGCGCATTTTGATATCTGCAAACGTCCACGCAAACGGGACGATTAATGCGGCGTATCCGATGAACAGAGTGGGCGGGTGAAGCACCATCGCCGGATGCTGCAGCAGTGGATTGAGTCCCGCACCGTCGGCAGGCGGAACGGCAGATGCGGCAAAGGGATTCTTGTCGAAAATGAGCACGAGCAGGAAGAAGACGCTTACCAGATTGACGACTACGCGGGCGTTGGAGGCGAAACTTCCGTCGAGGCTGCGTCTCTTGTGAAAGACCCATGCGCCGATCCCGACCTGCAGCCAGAGCCAGAACAGGAGCGATCCGGCAGCACCGGCCCAGAGAGCGGTCATTCGATAGACCAGCGGCAAATCCTTCGACGTGTGTGCTGCGACGTACTCTATACCGAAGTCATTGCCAACGAGCAGCACGCAGAGGGCGACAATTGCAACGCTCAGACACATGAATGAAGCCATGAGGGCGTTGCGACCGCTTGTCATCAGAGCTATCTGACCGCGCCATGCGCCGAGCAGATCGGCAATGATCCCATAGCCGCCAAGGAACAGACAGAGCAGAATTGCGAAGTATCCCAGGTCGGCCATCGGCTAATTCACTTTTGCCTTGTACTTCGATTCGCAGCGGGTCATCAGCAGGTCCGCGTGAAAGACGCCGCTTTCGGTGAGGCGGCCTTCGACGACGACTTCTCTACCCTGCTCGAAATTGTCGGGCACCTGTCCCCTGTACTCCACGGGCAACTGGGCATTGGCGCCTGCAAGAGTGAAGGCTGCGCTGATGTTCTCCAGGTCGCGTTTGACGCTGCCGGCTTTCACGATTCCGGCGATGCGCAGAGAGTGCTGCGAGGCGTCGGGATCCGCCTGCGCCAGTTCATCCACCGAATAGTAGTATGACCAGGATGATGCCATTGCCTTATAGACGAAATATCCTACGGCGCCACCGACGGCCAGCGTTGCCACGATGACTTTCGTAATGACAGCCGATTTCATGCATTCACCTCAATTTACTGCTGTATTAGGCAATATTACTAACCCGAGCATAATTTATTGAACATATATGATTTCAGATCGTATGAGTAT
>CAZGMJ010000020.1:0-76666 GCA_964526785.1 uncultured Pirellulales bacterium | reverse complement strand
TCGGACATAGAGACGCTTTTACATAAATCAAGAGTATTTCAGTGAACGCTTACGAAGTTGCGAATTTGAGCAGGGACTACGGTCGGGTGCGGGCGCTGGATGCGATGGATCTTCAGATCGAGCCTGAGCGGGTGGTTGCTTTATTGGGGCCGAACGGGGCGGGCAAGACTACTTTGCTGCATATCCTGACGGGTCTGCTGGAGCCGACGGAGGGGGAGGCGAGAGTGCTGGGCGAGAACAGCCGGGCGCTGCCGGCGAATGCGGCGGCGGCTCTGGGGTATATGGGAGATGCGGATGAGCCGGGCCGGTGGGCTACGGTGCGGGAGTTGCTGGGCGTGCAGGCGGGGGTGAGCCGGCGGTTCGATAAGGCGGTTGCCAAGGAGTTTCTTGGCAGGCGGGGGCTTTCGGCGGGGTCGCGGTACGGCTCGCTGAGCAAGGGGCAGAAGAAGTGGGTGCGGGCGGCGCTGGTGCTGGGGCAGCGGCCGCAGGTATTGCTGCTGGACGAGCCGGCGGAGGGTCTCGATCCGTCGGCGCGGCGCGAGCTGTACGATGATCTGCGGGACTATGTTACCGAGTATGGGGCGACGGCGCTGGTGGCGACGCACATCATCGGGGATATCGAGCGGATTGCGGACGAAGTTGCGGTTGTGGAGAAGGGGCGGCTGCTGCTGCACGGGGCGCTGGAGGATTTGCGCGAGCAGGTTCATGAGATTCAGTTGCCGGCCGATGAGAAGGTGCCGTTGCCTGGCCAGACGCTGGGGGCCAAGACCATTGGCGAGACCAGGCTGACCTGGGTTCGGTGCGAGGGGGCGGAGGTTGAAGACCTGCGGAAGATGCTGGGGGAGAGGGGGCAGATGCGGTCGGTGAATCTGGAGACGCTGTATCTGGCGGTTACGGAACATCGAGCGGACAAAGTGAACGGGGGCGGAAAGGAGATGCGGAAATGAAGATACGATGTTCTTTGGTGTGGATGTTTCTGCGGCAGGTGTCGCTTGCGAACATGGCGGCGTTCACGCTCGGTTTTACCTACGTGCTTGGCACTACGTGGGTGCTGGACTGGCGCAACCCGTACGCGGCGCTGCTGATTCTGGGGCACAGTGTGGCGATTGCGGCCCTGCTGGGGCGATATCGCAGTTCGCATTTTGCGTTTCTGTATACGCGGGGATATACGCGGGATGAATTGTGGCTCAACAAGATGGCGGCTACAGTGCTGTCGGTGATGGCGGTCTGGCTGCCGGTTGCGCTGATGATCTGGCTGGGGATTCGCAGTGCTGCGCAGGAGCACTGGCACAGGAATCCGTATTTTCCGATTATGCAGCCGCGTGAGGCGATAGTGCCGTGGGCATGGCTGGCGGGGTACGCGATTCTGGTGTCGCTGTTTCATTATGTGTGGATTCGTCGGGCGCAGCCTCTGCGCGGCGAGAACGGCGTGGTGCTGCTGGCGATTGGTGTGGTGGTGGTGATTGGCACGCTGATGACATTTCGCTGGCATTACGAGTGGTTCCGCATGCTGTACTATGTTCTGGCGGGCATTATGATTGTAACCACCCTGGTGGCCGGCAGAGTGCTGCACAGGACTGTGGAGGTGTACTGATGAGCGTAATGATGTTGCAGAATAGGAAGCGATCCGTCATTGGGATTTGCAGGGCAAGAGAGGGAGGGCCGGCGGTATGAGTTTGTGGAGTATTGTTATTGGTGGCGTTCTGGTCTTGTGTCTGGGCGTGCTTGTTGTGTTCCGGCGTGTCGGGGGGTGGTACAACGTGGAGGCCGCCGAGGTGAAGCCGGAGTCGGCGAAGGCGTCGAACTATGTCAGCAGGCGGGCCGAGGCGGTGATTCTGCTGGCCGCTGCAACGGCTGTATTTGTGTTTACCGCGACGAATACTTCGACGGGCGGGCGGCTTCTGGTGCTGGATCAACTCAAGTTCGGGTTTGCGGTTGTGAATGCGGCGGTTGCGTTTGGGGTTATTCTGGTTGTTCTGTTGGGTGTGCTGATCACGTACAGGAAGGGATGGACATCGATGGGTACTATTATTGCGACAATGGCTTTGTGTGCTTACGGGATGCTACTTAACAGGCCAGAGCATTTACTCGAATCGCTTGCGCCTGAGGACTCAACGGTGCCGCCCGCGACGTTGACATTCGCCATGTACGGGACGGACGCCGAAGGTGCAGAGTTGTGGATCAATGATGTCAAGCTGGGAACGCTGCCTTGCGAGATGACGTTTGGCGAGTTCTATGAGAAGGTGCCATACTGGGCGGAGGAGCCAAACGAGATGAAACTTGAGAATCGAGATGCATGGCTTGTCATCCCGGACTATTCGTGGCCCGGCCCGGGCGGCGGCAGCAATAAGATGCCGTGGGCCAGAATCCCGCTACCAGGGGAACCTGCTCACAGGGATGAAAGGGAAAGTAGTGCTCGCAGAAAGAGTGAGAAACGGGATTTCTATGCGCGGGTCAAGCTTGGTGAGGAGTGGGGCTACAGCACAGGCGGGGCCGGACGGAGCGGCGGCGGAGGCGGGCGAGACGGTCGGCGGCAAACGAAGGTTAGCTTTGGCTTCATTTTTCCTGAGAGACAGAAGCGGATTGAGAAGCTTCTGGATATTGCCAGGGCGCATGACTATCAGCCGGGCGGCGAGTGGTTCGAGACGATCGAGACGTACAACTCCGATGGCTGGATTGCGGTGCGCAAGGCGATGGATACTGAGCCGGAGATGCTGAAGCTGCTCGATACGTGGGCGCGGTGGCGGTATGGTCTGGATGAGGTAAACGATGCGAAGTCGGCGTGGTTGAAGTTCGAGCAGATCTGCGATGAGGCGGATACGCGGCAATTCTACCGAACGTCGGATGTTATGGGCAGAGCGGTGGAGTTGGTTGTGCCAGAGCTGGAGCCGGAGCGGCTTGTGAAGAGGGCTATGGAACTAATCCGCAGGATCACGATGCTGTCGTGGCTGACATGGGAGATGAACGGTCGAGTGCAGTTTGGATATACCGAAGTTCCCGATGGGATGCATACCGGTGCAAGCGGACACACCTGGCGAGCGATGGGGGGTGGCGGGCGAGGGTTACCCATCAGCGGCTACGCAGTGGCACACGCGATCTGGCGACTCCACGAGTTACTCCAGGAAGAGGATTCAGTCGGTCCGAACATCGTGCAGGAGGAGGTGGTTCCCACGGCGGTGCGGTGGCATTCGCACAACATGAGCTTATTGCGGATTGCGTGTCATTTCGGCGGGCCGCAACTTGAGCGGTACCTGTTGCGGCAGAATTGGCGAGCCGATCCGAAGGGGCTGCCTTGGCGAGAGAAGATAGATTTTGTAGGCAATGAGGTCAATGCGTGGCTGTATCATCTGGCACATCTGCGTTCACCCGGTGGCAGAGAATTCCGAGAGGAGCATGCCGAGGCCATATTCGATATGACCGATGCAATCTGTGAGGCTGAGGTGCGGGATCGAGGTGACATGGAAGAGGAGTTGGACTTTCTCTTCCATGATCTCGATTGCGGAGACAGAAGTCTGGCGTACAAGTACTGGCCCAGGTTCTGCGAACATGCCCGAACGTATGTCCACGTACGGGATCCTCTTCGCATTCAGTTGGAATATCTGCGGAAGATGGAGCCGGTTTCGACGGTGGAGATGTATGTCGAAGCGTGGCGCGAGACCGAGACGGACTCGGGGGACTACACTTCTGCATTACGTGTCCTGGATGAGCTACCTTATGAGAAACGACGTGCGATTGCTGAAGCTTTGGTCAAAGACGTCGGGGCAAAAGGGCCGGCCAAATTTGACGGGATGTCGGGTGAGGAGTTGGTTCGCAAGATACGGCCCTACCTGGAGCGTGGCAATGAGGACGAACGACAGGTGCGGAGGATTCTTGAGAGGATGGACAAGAGGAACGGGTATACGCGGGATGAGATTCGGACTTGGCTTTCTGAGGGTAAGCCCTGGCATCCGCTGGTGGGGATGTTGGCGGAAGAGAGCGATCCGGGGTTGCGGGTGCTGGTGATGGGGGCACTTGTGTCGCATCCGACGCCTGAGAATCGGGAGATTCTCTCGAGGCTATTGAACGATCCGGACGAGGGCGTTCGCGAAGCGGCGGCCGAGGCGCGGGCGAAGATCGAGCAACTGAAGAATATGCCGCCGAAGGAGTTGGCGCATGCGGGAAGGAGATAGTCTGTGGAAAAGCGAACGTGGGCAAAGCTCGTGTTGTTACTAATCGTGGTTGTTGGGCTTGCGGTCGGGATAGGTGTTCGCTGGCGGGCGATTGCGGGAGGTTCGGATCCGCCGGCGAGCTGGGGACGGGGGACGCCGGGCGTGGCGGAGCGAAGCTATTATACGGGGCGGATAAACCGTCTGATTGAGAAATGGGGCGAGTCGAGGACTACTGCGGAGCGTGATAGAGACGGTCGGTACGGGGACTGTTACAGGACTGTTCTGGTAATAGACTCGAACGAGGGGGGGATCTGGATAGAGGCGGGCGGTGTGGTTCGGAGGAACAGCCGGATTGAATTGCCCGGCGGGACGAATTGGGAGGTTCATCACATAACGTCGAATGGAAACAAGGAACTGACCGGGAAGATCATCTTGAAAATGAGAGGCGCCCACACGAGCCAGCAGCAGCCGGAGAGATTCCACCTGATCAGCGAGGAGCAGGGAGCCGGGCATTTTGATTTTCAGTTTACCGCCACCGGAGGCAGGGGCGGTTATGAGTATGGCACGTTCAGTCCGCAACCCGTGCGCTCGCGTTCTACGGACGGATCGAGAACGCTCTATGATTCGATGCTGGTGACGGGCGATGAGTACGAGAACTACAGGTCCATCGATGGGAATGCTGCAGCGGCTCCGGGGTCGATGTTTGAGGAGAACGAGGCCGCGTGGCTGAAAGTCGAGAAACATTTGTACGCCCGGATCGAGCGGCAGGTGCTAAGGGAAGGCTGCGAGGTGCGTACTCTGGAGATTGAGGCGGGTCCGGATTTCTCGGCCGGGCACGCCAGGATACGGGCACGCAATGACAGCTTCCTCCGGGGCCTCTTCGGCGGTCCATCGTCCATTGATGCATACCTTAAGATCGATTATCTGGGCAAGGGGGTGTGGTATGTCAACAGTGCGCCTCATCCACGTCGGCCGCAGCTTCCGGCGATGCGACGGCGGATGGTCGATCTGGAGTTTCTTGTGCATCCGGAGTCGGAGATTGATGATGCTCGGCGGAACGAACTGCTGGTCAGGGGAAGAGCAATTCAGGGGGCTGCGGCGAAGGCTATCCGGTCGAATTGGCGGGCCGAACTTCCCAGCGGGGCGACGGTCGAGCTGATCGGGATTTGTGAGAATCCGAGCGCGGGCAAGCAGTGGTGGGGACCGGACGGCAGCCCTCTGGACTGTGTGCCGTACATCAACACCCAGCCATATGGTCAGCCTCGGGAGGATCGCAGGCTGTACGAATTCGTGTGGCGGATTGAGCATGCACAGCGAAGCGGCAGCCGGAGTATGTCGAGCGGCTTCGAAGGCGCCATGGGGTCGTACTACAGGCAGGTTCGCGACCGCTACGGTATTGCCGTGCATGATGAATTCTCCGCGGAGGCTTTTGGATTCGACAGATCGCGGCGAAAGACCACATGGAGGGTTCGCCTCGGTTCGGGGCAGTGGAAGACGGCTTTGACGGTCAAAGACAAGGTTGGGGAGATGAAGTTTCTCGATAAGCAGCGGATCGTATTGAACCCGCCTGAGATTGAGGACGGAGAGATTGTTGTACGGTGCTTCGAGGAATTTGCGAACCGTATGAGGGACTGCAGAAGCGATTTCGCTGCCATAATCTGGGAAGACGGTGAGCGCAAAACCGTATCACTGGATCGATGGAGCGGAGATGTGACGGACCACTATGACACCGGGCTATGTGAGCACAAGTTCATCATTGACGATCTGAGCATGTCCCAGATTGAGGGGGTTTGCGTTCGGTATCGCCCGTATGAGTCGGTGACGTTCAAGGACATTTCACTGGTGCCGGGAGAGGATTTCGGCTTTGCAATAGAGATGGGGCCGTGAGGGTGCAGTTGCGAGCGCAGGATGCGGGGTGATGGTGTGGCGGCGGCCGCATTTCATTTGACAGCGGGCGGCGGAGCGAGCTTAATGGGTGCCGGACAAGCAAGTGTCGGGTCTCAAGAAGGAGGCATCCATGAAGCGTATCGTTGCAGTGCTGGTGCTGGTGGTTAGTTGTGCGTCTGTTGTTTGTGGTGCGGGCGAGCGGGGGGGCGGTTCGGCGGTGCCGGTAGAGATTCGCAGGGAGGGGGACGGTTTTCGGCTGTATCGAGGCGGAGCGCCTTATTATATCAAGGGTGCGGTGTACTGGGCGCGGCCGGACGGGCGGTATCCGCTGAGCGGGCTTGCGGCGCGGGGGGCGAATTCGGTTCGGTGCGGCGGGCGGAACATACCGCGGATACTGGATGCGGCGCAACGGCTGGGGATGTCGGCGACGGTGGGTCTGAAGATGAAGATGGAGGCGGTGCACGGCTTTGACTACGACGACGCCGAGGCGGTGGCCGAGCAGTTCGAACAGATGCGGGAGATCGTGCTGCGTTACAAGGATCATCCGGCGGTGCTGATCTGGGCGGTGGGCAACGAGCTTTCGATGAACTACAAGAACCGGCGGGTGTGGGACGCGGTCAACGATGTGGCGGAGATGATACATCGGGTGGATCCGCGGCATCCGACGATGACGGTGATCGGCGGGGGATCGATTGCGCGGGGGGACATCAAGGAGATTATTGCGCGGTGCCCGGCTATCGATATTCTGGGGGTCAACTACTACAAAGGGATCGAGGAGGTGCCGGCGCAGGTGCGGGCGGATGGATGGAGCAAGCCGTACTGCATTACGGAGTGGGGGCCTTCGGGGCACTGGCAGGTGCCGAAGACGCAGTGGAAGGCGTGCATCGAGGAGACGAGTACGGAGAAGGCCGAGCGGTATCTGGAGCGGTATCGGGCGGTGATGGAGAAGGACAGGCAGATGTGTCTGGGGTCGTACGTGTTTTTCTGGGGGCAGAAGCAGGAGCGTACGCATACGTGGTACGGGATGTTTCTGCCCGGCGGGGAGCGGACGGGTGCGGTCGGCGTGATGCAGTATGTGTGGACGGGGCAGTGGCCGAAGAATCGGGCGCCGCGGGTGAGCAGGCTGCACATCGAGGGCAGGACGGCGGAGAAGAGTATTTATCTCAAGGCCGGGCAAGAGTACGCGGCGAGGATCGAGGCGAGCGATCCGGACGGGGACGCGCTGGCATTCGAGTATGAAGTGCTGGCCGAGCAGACGACGTTCGGTTACGGGGGCATGGGCGAGCGGCGACCGGCAACGCTGGACGGACTGGTTCGGTCGCAGGATGGCGGCGAGATGCGGTTTGTCGCGCCGGCGAAGGAGGGGGCGTATCGGCTGTTTGTGTACGTGCGGGACGGCAAGGGGGCGGCGGCGACGGCGAATGCGCCGTTTTATGTCAAGCCGTGAGCACGCAGGCAGGCGCGGCGAAGTACAGGTGCGACGATATTCCCGCCACGGTATTTGTCACCCGGGACCGGATTGCATTTTGGTGGTGCATCCTGTAGATTGGCCGGCGGCCCGGCAGATGTGTTCAACAGCCGGGCTGCGCCGGCAACGAGTCGGGTGTATACGATTGATTGATGGTTAGGAGCGAATATGAGTAATGCATTTCGTGTGGCGATGTTGGCGGCGGGGTCGTGTGTTGTCCTGTTGTTGAGCGGGGCGGCTTCTGGACAGCAGCAGGCGGATCCGGCCGTGCAGGCTGAGCCAAACGCAGTTTCGGACTCCAACGGCGTCGTGGCGGGGACGGCGGACGAGGAGATCGAGACGGAATTTGAGAAGTGGGTCGGCAAGCTGCGCGACGCGGGGGCGACGATTCCGGTGCTGCTGTTTTTATCGATTGTGGCCGTGGCGCTGATACTGGAGCGGCTGTGGACGGTGCGGCGGAAGAACTTCGTTCCTCCGCGGCTGGTTGCCAGGGTCAACAAGCTCTGGGTGCAGGGCGACTTCGACCAGATCGCGCGGCTGTGCGGACTTCAGAGCAATACGTTTGCACAGGTGGTGCGGTTTATCGTCAAGCATCGCGGCGGTGCGGTTGCGGATGTCTCGGCGACGGCGGGAGATATCGCGGCGCGGGACCTGCGGCGGCATCTGCTGCGCGCGTATCCGCTGGCGATTATCGCGACGGTTTCTCCGCTGCTGGGGCTGCTGGGTACGGTCAGCGGCATGGTCGGTGCGTTCGACACGGTCGCGATGATGGGCGAGCTGGGTGATGCCGGGGCGCTTGGAGGCGACATATCGAAGGCGCTGGTGACGACGCTGGTTGGGCTGGTGGTGGCGATTCCGTCGCTTTTCGCGTATCACTATTTCAAGAGCCGGACGCAGTATTTCGGGGTGGTGCTGGAGGAGGAGATCACGACGCTGATCAGCGAACGACTGATGAAGAAAGGTGCAACCCATGCGGATCAGACTTCACGAGGATGAACACATTGAAGTGCAGATGGCGCCGCTGCTGGACTGCATGTTTCTGCTGCTGATTTTCTTTCTGGTGGCGACATCGCTGAAGAAGATCAACAAGGAACTGGATATCGACCTGCCGATGGCGGATGCGGCGGTGAAGGTGCCTGAGGATCCGCAGACGCTGGTATTGAGCGTGGATCGGCTGGGCAAATTCTATGTCGACGGCGTGGAAGCGGGGCGTCAGCGGTGTCTGGACCGGATCGAGGCGGCCAGGGAGAATGATTATCTGGTGCGGATCGACGCCGACAAGGTGACGCGGTATCAGGACGTGGTGGAGATGCTGAATCTGTGCAAGATGCGCGGGGTGACGGATGTGAAGCTGCACATGCGCAGGCAGCGCGAGGGGGACAACTACTGATGCACGGGGGCGGTGCAATGGAGAGATCGCAGCACACGACGCGGTGGGTAACGTTTTCGATCCTGCTGCACGTTGCTTTTTTCGCGATTCTGGCGCTGACGCCTGCGGGCAAGGTGCTGTTCGATCGCTCGGAGGCGGGCGAGTCGGCGCCGGCGGTGCACGCGGACAAGATCGAGCACGTGGTCGATCATTTGCGGCGGCGCGAGCAGGAGAAGCTGTCGGACCAGGTGGAGGAGATGTATTACGTTGAGCGGCAGATGGACGAGATTCTCGATGAGAAGATCGAGCAATACGAGATGCTGTCCGATGACCTGGCGGACGAGGCGCCGCAGAAGGCGCTGGAGGAGTTGGAGAAGGCAATCGCAGCGCAGCAGGAGGCGGCTGCTAAGCAGAGCGAGGCGATGGAGATTCAGGAGCAGGCGGTTCGGCAAGCGGATGCGGAATACGAGCAGGCCCGGCCCGATCCCAATCGCGAGCAGCAAAGCGCCATCGAACAGTCGCGGAAGGATGTATTAGCCGAGCAGACCGAGGTGAAGGAGGTTCAGGCAAAGGCGGCCGACGCGCAGAAGCAGGCGGGGCGGCATCTGTATTTTGCAAGCGAGGAATTCAAGGCGGCCAAGGAGAGCCAGCGGCGTGCGAGTGCGGCGCAGGAGAAGGCGAACGAGGTGCAGGATAAGGCGCAGAGTCTGCAGAGCGAATCGTACGATGTGAGCAGAGATACGCTCGCCAAGGCGCTGAAGGAGTTGCGGGACGCCAGGCGGAACCTGGAGCGCGATCGGGAAGACGCTCGGAAGAGGCGCAGCCGTATGGAGCGGGCTGAAAACTCGGTTGAGAACGCGGAACGGGAACTGGAGGAAGCTCGGGCGGACGAGAAGAAATGGCAGAAGGCGTTGGAGCAGGCCGAGGGACAGGTCGAGCGCGTCACTGCGGCCGAGACGGACGACGGGCAGGTTGATGCGAAGGATCTGAAGGACGCTGAGAATCAGGTCAGAAATGCTGAAAAACGGCTGAAAGACGCAGAGCGAAAGCTGGAGAGCCGGACGCAGAATCTCAAGCGAAACGAGGAGAAACTTGCGGAAGAGCAGGAGAACTTGCGCGAGGCCGAGGCGGAGATTGAGCCGGCGCAGCAGCGGTCAGGACGCGCCGAGGAGGCAGCGAGACAGGCGGTGGCGCGGGCCGAGGAATTGCAGGCGCAGGCCGAGCGGGCTCAACGGCAAGCGAGGGAATACCAGAAGCAGGCAGTGGCTGCTCAAAAGGAGGCGATAGCGGCGATCAAGCAGGTGCTGGAGAATACGGCGAATACGGAGGATATGGATTCGGAGGCGCTGAGCGATTTCGAGGAGCCTGATGCGATGGATTATTCGCAGATGCAGGAGCAGCTTTCGTCGCTGAACGTGGCGGATTTGTACGAGCAGGCTCTGGAGTCGGAGTCGCGGATAGCGGACAAGCACAAGCAGATCAAGGGGGCGAGCACGGCGCTGGAGGGGGTGATTCCGATGGGAGAAGCGATGAGCCAGACGGTCGTGGCCAAGACGAACCGGCCGGCACTGGATCGTCCGTTGCTGACGCAGTCGGTGCGAACGGCGGGCGGAGCGGCGCAGCACAAGGCTGAGATGACACGGGTGCGGCAGGAGATCGGTTCGATGGTAGCCGGGGCGTATCAGCGGTTGAGCGAGGCGCAGGGGATGGGACAGGCAAACGATACGACCGGGGATATGGGCGTTTCGCTGGCGGATATCAAAGCGGCTGCGGAGATGGCGGCGTCGATGAAAGCCGGGGCGCTGGAGGACGCGGGAGAAAGATACAAAGATCTGGCGGCGCTGATGGCCCAGGCGGATACGATGGGCATGGGCTACGGGACGGGCATGCTCGGAAAGGGCGAGGGCGTCTCGCCGGGCGCGGGCGGATTCGGAGAGGGACTCGGGCCCGGGGAGGGAGGCGGAATGCCCGCCAGGAGCGCCGGTTTCGGGGGCAACGGCGCCGGCGGAAGCGGCGGATTCAGCAGTCCGTTTCAGGGGCCTTCGAGGTCGCCGAACATGCGGATTCTGGGCGGCACACGGGTCATGGTGAACGGCATGCAAGGCGTGGATACGGATCAGTGGATGTGCGTGGATACGTGGTACACGATCGGGCCGTTTCCGAATCCGAACAGGCGGAATATCGACACGAAGTTCCCGCCGGAGTCTGTGATCGATCTGGACGCGGTGTATACGGGGAAGGACAATCGGCGGATTCGATGGAAGTTCGTCAAGAGTCCGGGCGTGATGGTTGTACCGGCCGACGACGATGAATACTGCATCACCTATGCGTATACGGAGCTGTGGTACGACGAAGCGTGCGATCTGTTGATTGCGGTCGGCAGCGACGATAACTCGCGGCTGTGGATCAACGGGCATCTGGTGTGGATGAGCCGGCGGCAGCTCAAGGGCTGGCAGGTGGACGAAGGCTTTCGCAAGGTGCACTTCCGCAAGGGGGTGAACAAGGTTCTGTATCGCATCGAGAACGGTTGGCGTTCGATGGCGTTCTCCATGCTGATCGAGATGCGGGAACGGTAGTGCAGGGGGATTCATCGAGCAGTGACGGCGGGTGCGCGGGGCATTCATATCGCTATTCCTTTTGACTTGAGGGCTTGCGGACAATAGGGTAATAGCTTCGCAGTATCGGATTTAGAACAAATGGAGTGCGCGCCGATGGGGCATAAGCGCATAGACGAACATACACTGAACGTGCTGGAATTCGCACAGGTTCTGGAATTGCTGGCGGGTTTTGCGTCGAGCGATCTGGGCAGGGATGCCGCGCGGCGATTGTATCCGTCTACGAGCAGCAAGTGGATACGCACGCGCATGGCCGAGACGTCGGAATTGAGGGATCTGCTGGACCGTCAGATTCGCGTGCCGCTGGCGGGTCTGCGGGACATTCGAGGGCTGCTCAAGGGATTCGGCAAGAAGAAGACCGTTTTCGAGCCGGAGGAGTTGTTCGAGATCAGTGATACGCTGGCGGCGTGCCGGCGACTGAAGGCGTTTCTGGATGAACTAAGCGACGCCAACTATCCGGCGCTGGCGGCGGTCGGCGATATGCTGGAAGACTATACGCGTTTGATCGAGGCGATCAACAGGTGCATCAGCGGCGATAAGACGGTGCGAGACGATGCGTCGGAAAAGCTGGCCGATATTCGCAAGCAGATCGCACGGCTGGGCAACGCCATTGGCCGGGAATTTCGAGCGATTGTCTCGCAGCCGGGCCTGCGCAGCGCGATCGAGAACGACAAGTTCATGATGCGCCACGGGCGGCCGGTTGTGGCAGTCAAAGCGAACTATCGTACGCATTTGCGCGGGACCGTGCTGGATCGCTCGAATACGGGATCGACGCTCTACATCGAGCCGGATCAACTGGTTGAGTTGAGCAACGAATTGGAGGACGTGCTGTTCGAGGAGAAGAAGGAGATCGGTCGGATTCTCTTCGAACTGACGCATCTGGTGCTGGATCATCGGCCGGCGATACTGGACAGCCTGCAGACGTTGAGTTTGATCGATCTGACGTACGCCAAGGCACGGTTCAGTGTCGTGTATGATATGGCTGCGCCGCAGATTCACAGCGGAGCGGATCTGGCTTTGCGGCAGGCGCGGCATCCGCTGCTGGTGCAATGGACGGCCGAACAGAAGGGGGGCGATATTGCTTGTGCAAATCAGGAGGTGGTGCCGATCGACGTGCATCTGGGGGACGATTTCGATCTGCTGCTGGTGACGGGGCCGAATACGGGGGGCAAGACGGTGATGCTCAAGACGGTCGGACTGCTTATGCTGATGGCTCAGAGCGGGATGCATATTCCGGCGCGGTCGGATTCGAAGGTATCCGTGTTTCGGCAGGTGTTCGCGGACATCGGGGACGAGCAGAGCATTCAACAGAGTCTGAGCACGTTTTCGGCGCACATGCGGCAGATCGTTCATATTCTGGACAAGACGGATAACAGGACGCTGGTGCTGCTGGATGAGTTGGGTGCGGGAACCGATCCGGTGGAAGGGTCGGTGCTGAGCACGGCGATACTCGATGCGCTGCTCAAGCGGCACGGGCGGATTATCGCGACGAGCCATCTGGGGCAGTTGAAGACGTACGCGTATACGACGATGCGTGCGGAGAATGCGTCGGTGCGTTTCGATGTCGAGACGCTGCAGCCGACGTATCAGTTGATGATCGGCACGCCGGGAAGCAGCAACGCGCTGGCGATAGCGAGCCGCCTGGGGATGCCTGATAAAGTTGTGCACCAGGCGAAAGAACTGCTGGACAGCGGCGAGGACAGCGGAGCGGAATTGATCAATCAGGTGCAGAGCATTCGGGAGGATACGGAGCGCAAGCGACGGAAGGCCCAACACGTTCTGGATGATGCAAAACAGGTGCGGGCAAAGGCGAAGGAGCGGCTGCGGCGCGTCCGGGCGGAAGGTGAGCGGCTGCAGCGACGGGCGGACAAGGTTATCGACGAGTCCATGCAGAGGATCCGACGGATCGTGGAGGAGTATGCGCGGCGGATGCAGAATGCGCCGAAGACCTGGAGGGAGCCGGCCGACGCGCTCTGCAGAGACATTTCGACCGCCGCGGACAGCACGCCTCTGGCGGAACGTCATGCGAAGTTCATGGAAGGCGTGGGTAAGGGTGATACGGTGCGCGTCGTGTCGTTTCGGCGGGACGGCATTATCGACAAGGTCCATCGCAAGCGGCAGACGGTTGTTGTTTTGCTGGCGGGCAAGCAGATCGAGGTGCCTTTTGCGGATGTGGAACCGGCCGAGGGGTAGAGGGGGCATTTATGCGATGCTATGGATGATCGGCTGGGAGATAACGGCGGCCGTGTACGGGGAGGCGCGGACATGGCCCGGTCAAGGCGCTCAGCATTCCGTGCGGCTGTCACCTGCAATCAATTCACGCAGGCGTTGAGTGAATTCTGCCAGCGGGCGGCCCGGATCGGCATCGGCGGGCGGAGGAGGGAGCAGTGCCTTGATGGTGCGGGCGAGTGCGGCGTTCGAACGGGCGGCCATGTTGTCCAGGAGTTCGATGACGGGGAGGAAGACGAAAGGCCTGCCAAGATCGGGATGCGGGAGCATTATGTGGTCGGTTCGGACGACCAGATCGTTGTAGAGCAGCAGATCGAGGTCTATGGTTCGCGGGTCGAATTTGTCGGACGTGCGGGTTCGGCCGAGGCCATCTTCCACGCGAGGCAGGAGGGACGCCTTGAGTTGCTCCGGCTCGAGCAGCGTTTCGATCTGCCAGACTCCATTGAAGAAATCGGGCTGGTCCGATCTGCCGATTGCGCGGGTTCGGAAGAACGTCGAGCATTGTGTCACGCGGACGTGGGCCTGGAGCAGTCGGAGGGCCGCGGGGATATTGTGCCGCGGGTCTATATTGGAGCCAACGCCGATGAACGCGACGTTGCTTCTCTGAGAGTCACTCGGTTGGTTCCTGTTTGCTGCGGACAATCTGCACCCCCACTGTTTTTGCGAACCGCAGGGCTCCCGGTTTCTCTACTACGACGCGAGCGCGTTGAACGCGGTGGTGTTCGAGGCAGATATCGGCGATGGCCTGAGCCAGCGCCTCGATCAGCCTGAAGTCGGATTTCTCGGCCATTGCGATGATTTGACGCTTGATGACTTTGTAGTCGACGGAGTCCTCGATGTTGTCCGACTCGCACGCCTTGCGGAGATCTGCGTGTATGGTGACATGCGCCACGACGTCCTGTTTCTCTCGGCGTTCATCGCCGTTGACGCCGATAATGCAGCGAAATCGCAACTCACGAATATCTATCTGGTCCAGTGGGCGGGGCCCGGCAGATTCATTCATACATGCGTCCCTTCATATGCGTGCCGCCATCGACGTAGATGACCTGTCCGGTGATGAAACGGCTGTTGATCAGAAAGATCGCGGCATCTGTGATATCCTGTTCGCAGCCGTGGGTGTTGAGGGGGGTCGTGTGGGCGAGTTTGCGAAGGTAGCTTTCATCGCGGCCTTCGGGCGGAAGGATCAAACCCGGTGCAATGCCGTTGACGCGGATGTCCGGGGCGAGTTCCACGGCGAGCATGCGAGTGAGCGTCAGCAGGGAGCGTTTACTGAGATGATACGCCGCGTGTTTGTTGTCGCAGGAGAGCACGCGTGTGTCGAGCAGGTTGATGATGTGGCCGCCGATTTTCTGTTCCGCGAACCGCCGCGAGAGGACCAGAGGGGCGAGGGCGTGAATCGCCATATTGTGCGCGAGCGACTGCTGCGAAATCTCCCAGAGGGTCTCGGCGCCGAACGTGGAAGCGTTGTTTACCAGGATATGAATGGCGCCGGCCTGCGCGACGGCGCGATCGAACAATTCTGCTGTGTCGGTCTGATCGGTCAGGTCGGCCGGTAGAGACCAGGCTCTGCGCCCGAGTTTGCGGATTTCATCGCAGAGCGCTTCGGCCGGCTGTCTGGAGGAGTGATAATGCACGACAATGTCGATCCCGCGGCGTGCGAGACTCAGGGCGATGGCTTTTCCGAGGCGACGCGCGGCACCCGTGATCAAAGCGGTCCTATATTGTGGTGTCTCGGTTTTGTTTGTCATGGTTCACTTCTCAGCACAGCCTGCTCAGAACCATTCTATCGGTAATAGCGGGGCGTGCAACTTTTGATTGACAGCCGATCATGCACGCATGGCAGGCCGGGGCAGGGTCAACGCAGCTTGCGATGCTTTCGGAGCATATCGAGCAGGTGCTGCATGTCCGGAGGCAGAGGCGCTTCGAATTTGACGGTCTTCTGGGTGGAGGGGTGGACGAATTCGATGCTGTGGGCATGCAGGGCGACGCGGCTGATGACGGGGTCCTGGACGGCGGGTTCGGCGTCTTCGAGTTGCCAGGGGTAAACCAGCTTGCCTCCGTACATGTCGTCGGCGACGATGGGATGTCTGATGTGGGAGAGGTGGACGCGGATCTGGTGGGTCCGGCCGGTCTTGGGGAAAAGCAGCATGAACGAATAGCCGCGGAAGGCTTCGAGCACCTCGTAGAAGGTAATGGATTCCTTGCCCTTTTCGGGGCGGACCGCGTATTTTTCGCGGACTTTCGGGTGGCCGCCGAGTGCGGCGTTGATGCGGTCGCGGGTGAGGTCGGGTGTGCCGTGCACGACGGCCATATAGGTCTTGGTGACCTGCCGGTTCTGGAACTGTTTGGCGACTTTCCACTGCGTTGTGTTATTCTTGGCGACGACCATAACGCCGGTGGTGTTGCGGTCGAGGCGGTGGACAATGCCCGGCCGGAATTCGCCAAGTCCGTCGGAGAGTTGGTCGGAGTGGAAGGCCAGCGCATTGACGAGCGTGCCATGGCGGTTGCCGCGAGCGGGGTGGACGAGGATGTCCGCCTGCTTGTTCAGCACGATCATATCTTCGTCTTCATGGATGATATCGAGGGGGATCTCTTCGGGCTCGATCTCTTTTTTGGGGGGCTCGGGCAGGGTCAGTTCGATCATGTCGCCGGGAGAGAGTTTGAAACTCTGTCTGACGTTCTTTCCATTGACGAAGACGGTGCCTGCTTTGATAGCGTCCTGAAGAAATCGACGGCTGAGGTTGCTGAATCGGCCGTGCAGGTACTTATCTATGCGGCGTTCTTTAATCGAATTTCCGACGCGTAGCGTCAGCGGTTCGCCGCCGGGTTCGCCAGAGAGTTGCTGTGAGTCAGTTTCCGGGGCCATTGGCATCGGAAGTCGTTGCGGGATCATTCGGTTCTGACGCCGATTCGGGCTTGTCCGTCGTTTCATTCGGCTCTGTTGTTTCGGCAGGTTCCGGCACGGTCTCGACAGGGTTCGCGGGTGTGTTCGGCTCGATATCCGGCATTTCGGTCGGAGCGTTGGTGTCGAGCATATCGCGCAGTGGTCCAACCGGGCCGAGATCGGTATCCTGCGGCGTCGTGAGGGGCCTGGCGGACGCCGGGGCCGGTTCAAACGTGGGTCGGTCCTTGTATTCGTCCATAATATCCAGGCGATACTGTGCGCGAGGAACGTAGACGGTAGCCTCGAAAAGGGGATCTTCCGCGATTTCCTGATATATTCCACGAGCCTTCTCGAAATCTCCCAACTCTTCGGCGCACAGACCCAGTCCGTACCTGGCCATTCCGGTAAGGATGGGGTCGGAAGGGGCCATGGCGAGGGCCTCATTGTAACTCTCCTGTGCTTTGCCGACCTGCTCGGAGATGTCCTGTTTGGATACAATGCTCATGCGGTAATGCAGTTCCGTCCGCAGTGCTTCGGCCTTCTTGATCAGCGCCAGTGCGGCCATGTGCTTATCTTCGGTTGTCTCGGCGTAAGCCTGGAGATTATCGGCGGGTTGGAGCAGCGTGAAGGACAGGTCTTTTCCCTGCTGCTGCGCCTGGAGTGCTTTGGCGGCGTTGGAAGATATCTGGTTGGCCAGACTGGTGAGCTGCACTTTCTTCTCGAACTGTGCTTTCGTACTGTAGCCTCGCCAGAAGTAAAAGCCCAGGGCGACGATGATGACAGCGGCTACGGCTGCGATGGTCGCGAGATTCTGTCTGGCCCATTGCGGAAAATGTGCGATCCAGTCAGCCAGTTCGTTCGTTTTCAACTCATGCCGGTGCTCAGCTTTCATATATCTCTCCGTATGTACATTCGGGACACAAAAAGTGTCCCAATTTCTCAGGATCCGAGCGTACCAAATACGATAAGTTCAGTACTGTACCAGAATTTCTTTTGGCTTGCAATGGGCTAAAGCGCTGATAAAATCTGTCTGCGAAATCATAATGAAAGGATTCGGATGTTTAGAATACGACCCCAGGACGGGCTTTGCCTGTCGGTGCTTTTTTCCTTCCTTGCGGTTATTGGCGTGATAATCCCGGCGAAAGCCGCCGAGTCATCATCGAGGCCGGCGGTTGCGTGGGATTCGAGCAAATACATTCGTGCTGCGGAGGTCCGGCGGGGTATGGAGGCCTACTGTCTGACCGAGTTCGGTCCGGACGGAATTGAGCGATTCGCTTTGGAGGTGCTGGATGTCGTACCCGATTTCGATCCCGGGCGGACTGCGATTCTGGTCAAGGGTACGGATGAGCGTTTTGTCCACGCCGGTGCTGTGGCAGGTTGCAGCGGATCGCCCGTATATATCGACGGGCGATTGGCCGGAGCGCTTGCTTATGGCTGGCAGTTCGGCAAGGACGCACTTTACGGCGTAACGACTATCGAGGATATGCTGAAAGTCGGTCGCGGCGGCAGCAGTGCACGCGAACCGCAACAGGCGATCGATTTTCGCAAGCCGATCAACCTGGCCGAGATCGCCAAGGAGGCGGGCAGTCTGCACGTCAGCAGGCCGAATGGGCCAATGGGTGCCCAGACACTGCCCTGTCCGCTGGTAACGTCGGGATTATCGGCCGAAGGCCGTGATTTCCTGGCGGAGACAGTCGAAGGTCTGGGGATGATGGTGGTTCCCGGGGCCCCTTCGAAGATGGCGGCGAATGATGTGCAGGGCGGTTCCGAGGCGAAGACGGACAGGAAACTGACTCCCGGTGCGTGCCTGGCCGTGCCGTTGGTTACGGGTGATATCGTCATTGGCACGTACGGAACCGTGACGGAAGTGGATGGAGACAGAGTATACGGCTTCGGGCATCCGTTTCTTGGCTATGGCTCGGTGGACATGCCGATTGCGACGGGCACGGTTCACACGGTTGTTTCCAGCATGCTGCGTTCCTTCAAGTTGTGCAGCGTAGACAATGTGGTTGGTGCGCTGCGAATGGATGAGGGGGCGGGTGTTGTAGGTTACGTTGGTGCGACGGCCAAGACCATCCCGCTGACGATTCATGTGGACCGCTACAACGACACGCAGAAACGCACGTATGATTGTCAGTTGGTGAGCAATCGCATGATGACGCCTTCGATGGTGGGGTCGGCTGTCGCCGGCGCTGCGTTGTATAAAGGGGAATTACCGCCCGACCATACCGTCGAATACGGAATAGAGGTTGGCGTCGAGGGTTACGATCCGATCGCATTCAATAATCTGTCGAGCGGCAGCGGCATCGGCGACGTGTTGGTGGAAGGGATGGCGACCGTTCGGATGCTCATGAACAACCCGTACAGGGAGATCGACGTGACCTCGCTCGATTTCGATATGCGAATCACTTCGGAGACCCGGCTTGGGCAGATATGGACGGCACACGTGTCCGATGCGGAAGTCGAAGCGGGCGACCGCATAGACATTTCGGTATCGGTTGAGGCGGTTCGCGGCGGGCGCAGCGAGTACACCATACCTCTGGAGATACCGAAGGACGTCAAGCCGGGGCAGTACGAGTTGATGATTTGCGGGTCGCGTGATTACGAGCAGTACCTGATGAAGCACGTGCCGCACCGGTTTATCGCATACAACATCGACGAGCTGGTTTCGATGCTCGAGCGGGCATTAACGATAGACCGCGACAGGCTGTACTGTGTTCTCTCGCTTGCCCCCGGAGGCGTAACGATCGAGAGAGCGGAGCTTCCCGATCTGCCGACGACGAAGACTCTGATGCTTTACAGCGACAAGCGAGCCGCGACTATCAGGCCGTATCCGCATTGGGTTGAGAAGACTGTCAAGACCGATTCGGTGCTGACGGACCGCAAGGTTCTGCGGATAACGGTGAAGAAATGACTCTCGCCCGGATGCGCGCCTGCACGGCGTCAGTGTCCGGAATCTGGAATTCACTTTGAGGAATTGTTATGTACAACGGATTTCGCAACAAGCGTAGCGGTGCGGTGCTCTTGATTGGGGCGGCGGCCGTCTGGATCGCCGTTGAGACGATGGCTTTTGGCGTCAGCAGTAAAATAGTGCGCCACAACAGCGGCAGCGAACTGCTCAAAGGCAAGACCGAGGATGTCATTATCAGTTCGCGGGGTGCAATGCAACTGGGTCGCGATTCGGAACTGCTGATCGATGCTTTCGAAGACGTCTGGTCGATCAACAGCGTGGTCGTGACCGGCGGAACCGTGTACGTGGGCACCAGCCCCAACGGCGGGATTTATCAACTTAGCCTTGGAAAGGTCAAGCGGATTTATCCGGCTGAGGATGAGCAGGGGGCCGTTGAGAACGCGGATGTCAACGATGCCAACGGCGCGCCGGAGAAGATAGCGAACGAGCATATTTTCGCGATGACAACCGATGTGGCGGGGCGGCTTATCGCGGGAATCAGCGGCGCCAGGTGCATGGTATGCCGGTTCGAGGGGGAACGGATGGAAGTCATTCTGGAGCCGAATGATGCGCAGTACATATTTGCCATTGCGCTGGATGACGGCGGTAACATGTACGTCGGCACAGGTCCCGAGGGCAAGATATATCAGTGCGACCCACTGGGGGAGAAATGCCAGGTCGTATACGATTGCGTGGACAAGAACATTCTGTCGCTGACAGCGGGTGATGACGGCTTCCTGTACGCGGGCAGCGATGGCAGGGGGCTGGTTTACAAGATCGATCCCAAGACCCAGGAGGCGAGCGTTCTGTACGACAGCGACCAGCCCGAGATTGCAGCTCTTCTGCCGGCTCAGGACGGCGCGTTATATGCTGCGGGCACGTCGGCGCAGGTCGTTCAGACACAGACGCAGTTCGCTGCGCAGGTGCCGCAATCGGGGCGGCCGGAGACGCCGACTGCAAACGGGCAGACATCCGCGGGCAACGGCGGTAAGAACCTGAAGATACCGAATACGGAACAACCGACGCCGGCCAAACAGGCCAACCGGCAATCGCCCGTGCCGAAGGGGAGTCGGCCGGACAAGGCGAGCGTGATTTACAAAATCGACAGCCAGGGTTTTGTAACGGACATTTTCAGCGAGGCGGTTGTATTCTTCTCGCTGGTTCCACACAAGGGGCAACTGCTTCTCGGTACAGGCAACAACGCCCAGTTGTATACTCTGGATCCGGTTTCGGACGAGCAGGCCGTTATCTATGAGGACAAGCAGGCGTCTCAGATAACGTCGGTGGCGGTGGACGGCGATGATATGTATCTGGGCATGGCCAATCCGGCCAAACTGGTGAAGATCGGCAGGAAACATGCGGCGGAAGGCACGTATATTTCCGATCTGATCGACGCCGGCCAGCCGGCGCACTGGGGCAAGCTGCAAATCGAGGCAGATATTCCCGAGCGCTCCGAGGTGCTGATGTCATGTCGCAGCGGGAACGTGCAGGATGTGAACGATCCGACTTTTTCGGAATGGACGAAACCGGTGAAGGTCACCAACCCGGTGCCTCTCGAGTGTCCGCTTGGGCGGTTCTGCCAGTACAAGCTGATATTTCGAAGCAAGGGTGGGCAGGAGAGTCCCGTAGTGCGTGAGGTCGCGCTGGCCAGCACGGTGCCCAATCTGGCTCCCGAGGTGGAGGCCGTGGGCGTAACGCGGCTGACGGGTTCGGGCAAGGATGGCTTCTTCAAGATCGACGTCAAGGCTGAGGACGACAACGGCGACAAGCTGACCTACACGATTGATTTTCGAAAGCTCGGACGCAGCGGATGGATAGAGCTGACCGATGATCTGGAGCAGCCGTCTTTCGAGTGGGACGGCCGGACCGTCGAGGAAGGGCGATACGAACTGCGCATCACCGCCAGCGACGAGAAGGGCAACAGTTCCATGACGCAACTGACGGGCAGCAGGATCAGCGAACCCGTTATCGTGGACAATTCAGGGCCGGTCGTCAGCGACCTGAAGGTGCGATCCATGCTGGACAACGCGGGGCCCGCCAAGGTGATTACGTGCACGGTGAAGGACCAGTGGAGCGTGGTCGCCGACCTGCAGTACACGATCGACAGCAACAGCGAGTGGACGGGGGGGCTTCCGGACGACCTCGTGTATGATACGACGGAAGAGGATTTTACAATTCGGATTCCTGCCGAAGATTTGCCTTCGGGCGATCACGTCGTGAGCATCAAAGTCAGCGACATTGCGGGCAATACGACGTACAAGACGCATGAGTTGACGGTCGAGTGACTTGAAGTCCGTCACGAGGGCGATTGAATGTTGCTCTTGCGGGAGTGTGTACATGCGCACCATAGCGTTGCAGAAAATCGCCGATACGGTGGAAGGTCTCTGTGCGGCGGCGGCCCACGAACTGCCTGAAGACGTCTTGAGGGCGATCGAGCAGGCGGCGGGGAAGGAGTCCGATCCGACGGCCCGCAATATACTGAAGCAACTTATCGAGAACGCTCGCATTGCGGCCGATGAGCGGATACCGCTGTGCCAGGATACCGGACTGACGGTTGTGTTTGCCGACCAGGGAGTTGGGACGACGGTTATCGACGCGGAGACGGGCGAACCGGCTTTGCTTGATGACGCCATAAACGCGGGAGTTGCGAGTGGCTATGAGAATGGCTATTTACGTAAGAGTATCGTGGCCGAGCCTTTGCACGAGCGGCTGAATACAGGCACGAATACGCCCGCAGTGCTGCATCACCGGTTTGCAGGGGGCGACCGGTTGCGGTTGACGGTTATGCTCAAGGGGGGCGGCTGTGAGAACAAGAGCCAGTTTCGCATGTTCAAGCCGACGGCCGAGGCGGGCGAGGTCGTGGCGTGGGTTGTGGAAGTGGTTCGGCAGGCCGGAGCCGATGCGTGTCCGCCGTTTGTGGTGGGCGTGGGGATCGGCGGGGATTTCGAGAGCAGTTGTCTGCTGAGCAAGCGGGCTTTGCTGCGCGAGATCGGGCGACCACACGGGCAGGGATTCTATGCGGAGCTGGAACGAGAAATGCTCTCGCAGATCAACCAACTGGGCGTCGGTCCACAGGGCTTCGGGGGCGATACAACCGCTCTCGGCGTGGCGGTAGAGACGGCGCCGTGCCACATTGCGTCGCTGCCGGTAGCCGTAAACATCGAATGTCACAGCCATCGGCACAAGAGTGCGGTCCTGTAACGTGCGGGCTCCATTGGCTGGCGGACGGATAGCTGCGCGGTGTCAATGGGTGGGCGCATATCCGAGACGGCCGTAGACGGCACGCTGCATCCGGTAGAGATCTTCGTGGTCGGCGGCGGTTTGCGGCTGGAAATTGCCCGGGTGGGAACGATCTCGCTCGCGGCCCTGTTGAATAGTGCCGATTCCTTTCCACTTCCAGTATTCACTGTGGCCGTCGGCGAACGCGAAGTTGGAGCCGTCGCCGTGGCGCACGGCCGGGTCGTCCCACCACGTCTCCTGGGTGTATCGCACCGCATAGCTGAACGATGTCACCCAGCCTTCGTCGACGAATACCATGCGTCTGGCGGGCGCAGGGCTGTATATCTGCGAGCGTTTTTTGATCCAGAGCCACGTATTGCCTTCCTGCCTGGGTACGCGAATGCCGCCGGAAACGTCGTAGGTGCCGTCCGGAGGGTTGCCGTTCATCGAGTGCACGATGGCGTATGTGAGCATCTCTCCGCGGTAGCCCGTCGGGCAGCGGTAGAGATCGAGGTCCCGGCAATAGGGCCAGAGGGCGCCGCTTCGGATGGCCAGTATCTGTTCTTCTTCGGGCAGTTGTTCGCCGTTCTGGTAATTGGGGTGCCAGCAGACGCCGACCCAGGGTTTTTCGTCCGGGTGTCTGGCATCGTTAGGACCGCGGTCCCAGCCGGTAGCGCCGTTGACGATTTTGTCGTCATTGTCGTCGGCGTAGAGTATCCAGGCCATGGTGAGTTGTTTCATGTGCGCCAGACAGACGGCGCGCTGGCCCTGTTCCTTCGCACGCTTGAGAGCGGGCATAAGGATCGCCATGAGCACGGCGATGATGGCGATTACGACGAGCAGTTCAATAAGTGTAAAACCTTTTGTTCTGCGCATGATGGCACCTGCTAATGGGTGAAGTTATCAATAATCTTTGAAGGGCGCCAGCCAGCCGTTGCCCCAGTTGCTCCAGTCATCGGGAGTTGCGCCGCCCGCCCGCGTCCAGCGGTTGGCGGTGTTGTAGTGTCGATTCCATTTGAATGTGAACAGCTCCTTGAGATCGACCTTTCTGACGGTGTAGTCCAGGAAGGCGGCGTTGATTCCACCGGCGTGGCGGTTGATACAGAAGCGATTGATCGAATCTGCGTCGCCGGATTTTCGGTGGCCTTCGTATTCGGGCGGCGTGTCGGTATCGTCCACCCAGCCGCACCAGAACCAGCTATCGAGGAACATGGGTATTCTGCTTGCGCCGCTGACCAGCGGGGTCTTCCAGAATCGTTCGGCGGGTTTTCCGTAGACGGCACTGCCGACGGGTACGTAGAGATAGCCGTTGATTCCGTAGCTGCCATAGAAGCCTTCGGTGCGGCCGGAGGTAGCCCACAGCCTGCCCCATGCGGTGGTCGTATCGCCGTTGATGTCCGCGCCCGGGGCGGGTATTTCGCACGCGAGTTTGGTGGCGGTGGGGCAGCAGCGGATGTCCTCGGCGGTAATGTAGTATTCCTCCATCGAGTCCATCCATCGGCCGTATGCGTCCGAACCGCTCTTGCGCTCGGGGAATCTGCTGTTGTTGTCGTCGGTGTACATGGCGAATATGGTCGCCCATTGCTTGAGGTGCGCCTGGCAGACGACGGACTTGGCCTGCTTCTTGACCCGCTGCAGCGCGGGCATGAGGATGGCCAGCAGCAGAGCAATGATCGCGATAACGACCAAAAGCTCTATCAGCGTGAATGCCTTCTTTGTCACCTTTCGCGCGCCTCCTGCCAGTAGAAGTCGGGCCGGAGCCCGATATCGAGTTCGTCCCATGGCCTTTAGACAGGCCGGGCTATATCATCATAGTACCCATCTACCTCAACGAGATCAACGTTGTCGACACGCAGAGGAAGATCATTGCTTCAGGACCGACATCCCACTTGGTGTTTGCACTTCCTCCCGACCTGTGTTTGATTCGGTGTTCATCGAAAGAGAGCCGTTACAATCGCAACGGCTCGCGTCTTGCCACAATTCCAGGATTCAGTATGCATCAGTCCGTGTACGTTTCAGGCCGCCAGGCGCCCCGCTGGCACCATCGGATATCCTCATTGCCGTCCTGGCTACCTTGCGGAGAGAATGCCTGCATTTCTCGACCGAACTCGACGGTTCGCATATCTTTCCATTTGCGATGCTCGGCGTGGCCGTCGGCGAAGCTGAAGGTTGTACCCTCGCCGTGCCGGATTGGCGGGGGATCCCACCAGCGGTCGATCTTGCGGTAGACGGTCCAGCCGCCCAGAGTAGATCCGCCGGTGCCGCCGTCATCAAGAAAGACAAAGGTAAGCCCCGATTGTCGGATTTCCGCTCGGCTAAGGATCTTTTTGACCTGCATATCGCCGCCAGACCATCCTTTGCAGTTCATCGAATCGACGATGGAATACATTCGTAATTCGTTTTGAATACTTCGGCCGGTCGGACAGTGATAGACATCAAGCGTTCTTGTATAGGGGAAGAGTGCGCCTTGTGTGATCGCTCGCTCTTTTTCGTCCAGGGTGGTGCCAGCGGCCCAGTCCTTCTTGACCCAAGCCGGGTTCTGAGGATCGACGCCGTATTCTTCGGTATCGCCGTTGACTATTTTTCCGTCGTTGTCGTCGGCATACATCGTCCACGCGAGCGTAAGCTGTTTTAGGTTGCCCAGGCAGACTGCGCGTTTGCCCTGTTCGCGGGCTCGCTGCAGGGCGGGCATCAGTATCGCCATCAATATTGCAATGATCGCGATGACGACGAGTAATTCGATAAGTGTAAATCCTTTTGTCTGTTTCATTTCACCTGGCATCTCCGTATCAGCAGTTTGCTGCGTCGCATAACTGCGTTCTACAATTTTTGTCTCGTCTTATGTGATATTCTCGCAATTGTTCGGCGGATCAATAATCCTTATAGGGTCTGAGCCATTCGGGCCAGTCGCCTGACTGGACACCTCCCGCGGTGGTCCAGTTGTTGGTGGTGTTGAACTGCCTGTGCCATTTGAGGGTCCAGAGTTCTTTGAGGCCGACTTTTCTGGCCGAGTAGTCGCAGAACAGGGTGTTTATGAAGCCGTTATGGCGATTGATGCAGCATCGCGCCATGTGGTTGCCGCCGGACCAGCCCTCGAACTCGTACTGAGCGGGCGGATCGGTTTCCAGGGGCCACAGGTCGAATCGCAGGGCTTCGACCAGCAGCGGAACGTAGCCGGCCCCCTTGATTCGGGGGGTCCTCCAGTTGTTTGCGGTTTGACGGCCGCCTTCAAAATTCCCGCCCGGAGGCGTGCTCAGGCAATACCCGTTGATGCCGTAACTGCCCGCTACGCCGTCATCACATAGGCCGTTGAAATTGCTGCGCGTGAATATGCCCCAGGCGTTGAAAATATTGAAGCTGTCGATGCGCTGGCCGTTTTCATCAATGATGGGCTTTTCAGCCGAGGGGCAAAACCACAGCGGATTCTGGATGCGGCTCTGGTCTTTCGCAGGCAAATCCGCAAGCCACCAAAAGCCCTGAGAACCCTGTCCGCGGGGAAATTTGCCGTCGTTTTCGTCGGTGTACATCGCAAAGATGAGGCCCCACTGACGCATTCCCGCCAGACACTTGACGGATGCGGCTTGTTCTTTTACGCGTTGCAGTGCGGGCATCAGGATCGCCATTAAAACGGCAATGATTGCAATGACGACCAACAGTTCAATCAGTGTAAAGGCTCTGCGCTTGGTCATACCATCTACCCCACGTCAAAACAAAAAAGTCCACCCATGTACCTAACAAGATGCGCCGTCCGGCCTTCCTGTTCCACCTGTTTGGCCGAATTTGGCTCTTTTACGTCTCCTCCGCTCCCTTTGCTGTTCAGCCACCATCATTATACCGCTATTGAGGGAAAATTGCAAAGAAACTGCGTTGATATTGGCCCTTTGCACAGGTTGGATAAGATGAAGCGGCCGGAGTGGGCCGTCGGTTCCAGGGCCGCTTGATTTGCTATATCGGGTCGCTATTCGGCTTGTCGGACAGCACGTCCCGGCAGCGATTTGCCAGTTTCACGTATTGCTGGGGCGGGATCTGTTCAGGTCGGCTCGCGGGGTCTATGTCGCATTGAGCAAAGATCGCAGGCCAGTGGTCGATTTGGGCCAGTTTGTCTTCGGCCAGTTTCGTGCAGGCTCGTATCGTTTTTCTGCGATGGCCCATGAACAGGCTCACGACGTCCATAAGTAGTTTGAAATCCTGTATTTGCGCTCGAGTGCCTGAGTCTGTGACGAACTCGACAAAGGCCGAATCGACCTGCGGGGACGGCCAGAAGACGCTCGGCTTGAGGGTTCGCAGAATACGGCTGGAACCGGCAGCGGCCAGCGCGATGCTGAGTGGGCCATAATCTGACTTGCCCGGTCCGGCGGTCATCCGCAGGGCGACTTCTTTCTGGACGGTTACGTACATGGCGTCGATGGCAATCGGACCCGCAACAAGGTTGATCATCAGCGGCGAGGCCACATTGTACGGCAGGTTCGCGACAAGCATTGTGCGGCCGGGCGAGCGTTGACCGGCGATTTGGAGTGCCTGCACGACGCGCCGATCCAGAGTATTCTTGTTCTCCAAAGCGTCGCATTGAAGAATCCGGACATTGTCCGCGCCGGCCAACTGCTCGCGGGCTATCCGGGCCAGCGTGCGGTCGTATTCAACGGCGATTACATGAGCCGCCTTTGCAGCCAGTTCCTGAGTCAACGAGCCGGTTCCGCAGCCGACCTCCAGAACGACGTCATCGGGGCTTACCTGGGCGGCTTTGACGAGCAGGCGAATGAGATTGAGGTCGATCAGGAAGTTCTGGCCGAGCCGTTTGTTGGGGCGTGCCCCGGCGGCTGCAAGCAATTGCTGGATTCTGCGTTTGCCCTGCATGGCTGCTATCTATCGGCGCGGCTGTCGACGCATTGACGTGCCCGCCTGGTTCTGGCCATCCGGGCGGCGGTCAGCAGGGCGGACTTCATGCTGGCCGGGTCGGCGCAGTTGCGTCCGGCGATGTCGAAGGCAGTGCCGTGAGCGGGCGAGGTGCGGATGATCGGGATACCTATGGTGATGTTGACCGCCCGGCCCGGAGCGAGCAGCTTGACGGGAATCATGCCCTGATCGTGGTACATAGCGACAACGCCGTCGAATTCGCCTGCGGCGGCCCGCGGAAACAGTGTGTCGGCAGGGAACGGCCCCCTGCATTCGATGCCCTGTTCCTGAGCGAGCATGATGGCCGGGGTGATGATGCGGTCCTCTTCATCGCCGAACTGGCCCGCTTCGCCAGCATGTGGATTGAGTGCTGCAACGCCGATTTGAGGGTTCTCGATGTCGAAATAGTCCTTGAGGGCGTCGTTGAGCAGGTCGATGGGCTCGAAGACGCAGCCGATCGTGAACTTGTGCCGGATCTCGAACAGGGCCTCGTGAATGGTCGCCAGCGCTACGCGGAGCGGGCCTGCGACGAACATCATGACCTTTCTTCGCGATTTACAGCGGGCGGCCAGCATTTCCGTATGCCCCGGCCATTCGCCGCCGGCCATCTTCCAGCTTCTCTTGCTGATAGGGGCGGTTACCAAGGCGTCGATCAGGTCGTTGCGGGCCGCTTCGATGGCATCCAGACAGAAGCGAAGCGATGCTTCTCCGCCGGGCTTGCTGGGGCGTCGTATCCACGAAGGCATGGAATACTCGTCATAGTCTGCGACGACCACCTTACACGGATAGTCGCGGCGGATTTTTTCGTGCTGATGGCGGCCCCAGAAAGGTTCGATTTCCGCGGCATCTGCGACATAACAAAGCTGCTCGTTCATGCCGAAGATAACGAATCGGGCGGCTTTGCGCACTTCGGGGTCAGCCAAAGCCTTGACGAGGACTTCGGGTCCGATGCCCGCCGGGTCGCCCATCGTAACGCCGATGACAGGCTGTTCCGTGATCGCATTGTCGCCGTTTTTGCTCATCAAACAGGGATCTCTTGTCTCAGGCAGGGCTTAATACCCCATTTCTCGCAGCTTCTCAATCGTTAATCCACGGTCGGCCGGCAATATGTTGCCAAGCTGCTTTATTACTGTCTTTACGACTATATCCGTCTCGATGTTGACGATATTTCCGATTTTCGCGTCGCGCAGAGTGGTTCGGGCGAGGGTTTCCGGTATTGTCGCGACGGTGAAGCCGTTGGGTCGCAATTGGGCGACCGTCAGACTGATGCCGTCGACAGCGACCGAACCCTTTGGCAGGATCTGTTCGAGCAGTTCGGCTGAGGTCTCGAATGTCCAGTCGGCGAATTGGCCGCGTTTATCGATTGCCTTGATCGTGGCTGTTCCGTCAACGTGGCCCAGTACGAAATGTCCGCCAAAACGGCCGTCGGCGCGGAGGGACCTTTCGACGTTGACTTTCGATCTCGTTCGCAGGTTGCCCAGCGTGGACGATGCGAGCGTTTGAGAACTGACTTCGAAGGTCGCGACTTCGGCCTGCAGGCGGGAAACGGTCAGGCAGACGCCGTTTACAGCAATGCTGTCGCCCAGATGGGCATCTTCGGCCAGATTTCCGAGATGGACCGACAGATTCATCGTGCCCGGGCTCGATCCGCTCGATGCCGACTTGACGCTGCAAACTGCTTCTATAAGTCCTGTGAACATGCGAAGATTGACAGCCTTCTATTCGGAGTTTACAATCGCGCTGAGACGCGTGGCCGTAAACGCACAATTATACCAAGGCCAAAGCAACTATCAATGCAAGAAGGGGGCGGATAACCATGAATACGATTTGGCTGAAAATCGCAGGTGCAGCAGTAGGAATTGTAGTGATCGTAGTGTTGGCGAGTAATTTCCTCTCCGAGGAGGTGGAAAAGGCCACTGAGCCTGACAAAGGGTTTTCGGATCAGGTGCAGGAGGATCGGGAGAAGTTTCTTGCCCCGGCTGAGAAGGTGGTTGATGAGGCGCCGAGCGTGGAGCCTGCGCCGCCTGCCGATGCGAATGAGAGGGTCAATCCGGCCGAACCGGTCGAGCAGCCGACCATTGAGCCAACGCAGCAGGAGCCGGCGCAGCCCAAAACCCTGTACTTCAAGCCGCTGGGCGAGATTGACAAAATCGAAGCTGAGCGTTTGTTGAATGCGGCGGTGCCGGGTCGGAGCATCGGGCGTTTGTCGGTCGGATTCAAGCAAATGACCGTCGATCCATGTCGGAACATCATTCGCAGATGGCCCGATACGTATTACGCGTACCAGGCCAGACGGATACTCGGCGATCTGCCTCCGCGGTTCCAGACGCGGTACGACATTACCGAAGAGGAGACGGACGTGAGCAAGTTCTCGGAGCAGCGGCCCGGGACACAACCTTTCACATTGAACGAAGGCAACTGACAATGACGATGACAACGACGGGAACGATACCGGTATTGTCCGTGACGGCGGACTGCCTGCCGGAGGCATGGGAGAAGGCGGTGCTTGCGGTGTGGGACCAGGGACTGGAGGTCAAGACCCAGTATGACAAACCCGAGGATCCGCCGAGCAGAGATGCGACGGTGATGGTTACGATTGCGGACCCTTTCAACGAGCCGCGGATCCATAAGAATTTCCCGGGTGGTCCGGAAGAACTCGAGTCGTATCGACAGGAAGTGGTCAGCGGCATTCACGATCACTGGATCGACCCCGCTGCGGGCAAGTGGACGTACACGTATCACGAGCGCATGTTTGCGTACTGTCCGGTCGAGGATATACGTAACGCGGATTCGCCGAAGCCGTTCAAGCGGGTGGATCAGATTCAATATATTGTCGATTGCCTGGCCGGGGCGGGACACAGCCGCCGGGCCCAGGCCATTACCTGGATGCCGACGGCGGACCCGCAGACGGACGATCCGCCTTGTCTACAGCGCGTATGGTGCAGGCTCATCGGCGATGCAGAGCAGGGACTGGTCCTGAACATGAACACGCACTGGCGGAGCCGTGATTTGTATAAAGCCTGGTTCATGAACGTCTATGCACTGACCGATTTGCAGCGGACGATCGCAAAGCGCATATCGCAGAAGCTCGATAAGCCGGTGCGGGTCGGACGCTATGTGGACATCAGCGATTCGCTGCACATTTACGGCAGCTATTTTCAAGAGGTGGAGCCCGAGATAGAGAAAATGCGGCGCAGCTCATTCAACGAGCGGGCGTGGGAGAGCAGTCATCCGGCGTTCGAGATGATGACGGACGAGGCGCGTCGGCACCTGAGCGACGACCCCGACTGGTATGCGAGGGCGAAGGGGTAACGATGTTGCGTTGATCGATATTTGAAACGGCATAGTGCGCCGGGCTCGGCGTTCTTTTTGTCTATTATGAAGGAATGAACGATGACGTGGATGGTAAACGGTAAGCGAATCGACTATCAGGAAGTACAGCGCGAAGCAGATCGGCTTCGGCCCCAGTATGAGGCGACATTTGCGGACATGGAGGCTGAGAGCCGAGAAGCGCAGCTTATGGACTGGTCGAAAGAGAACGTGATCGAGCGGATATTGATCAATCAGGACGCTCAGCAGGACGGCAGCGAGGTTCCGAGCGAAGAGATCGAAGCGACGTTCGCAAAGATCAAGGAACAGTACGAAGACGAACAGGCCATGTACAAGGACTTCGGCGTCGAGAACGAGGCGGCAATCAAGGAGGAACTGGAGCGCCACCTGCGGGTCGAGAAGCGACTCAACCAGGTGTGTGAGGAAGTGGGCGATCCGTCCGAGCAGTCGATCAAGAGTTACTATGACCGCCATAAGCAGGATTTTGAGATCGACGAGCAGGTGCGGGTGGCGCACATTGTCAAGTACGTCAACTGGCAGAGCGACGAAGAGAGTGCACTGCAATCGATCAGCGAAGCTCACAAGGAACTGAGCGGCGGTACGCCTTTCGAGGTGGTTGTCGACAAGTACACGGATTGTGCGGACAGCGGGGGCGATCTGGGCTATGTGAGCCGGGGCCAGATGGTCGAGGAATTCGAGGACGTTGTATTCAATCTGGGCGAGGGGCAGACGAGCGACGTGTTCCGCAGTCGGTTCGGCTTTCACATCGCCAAGGTCTATGACCGACGGCCTGCGACGATAGCACCCCTGAAGGAGGTGCGAAGCCACATTGTGGAGAAGCTCCGGGAACGCAAACGAGAAGAAGCCATCAATGCATTTATTGATAGTCTGAAGTCCAGGGCAGAGATTAAGGAAGTGTAGATTCATCGGATGTTCGATTCGGCTGATGTTTGCGCTCGGGGTGCGAAGGGCGGAGGCGTGATGTCGGTGGGAGGGGCATTTTGTCGGAGAATATCGGCTGCTCACGAGGAGGTCAACGGTACTCACTGCGCAGCATTTTTCCCCCCGGCGGCCGGCATGTATCCGGCGGGCATTTTCTGTTGGACCTGAGGGCGAAAAATGCACGCCGGAATTTGGCAACAGACTGATATGATGGTACACTTTAAGTGAGGTTGGGCAATTGAAAAGGACAGAACCAGGTCCGACTGGGGCCGGCTGTCAGCGGATAGCGAATCAAGCTCAACCTTCTTTTTGTCAGAATACCGGACGATTTCCGGATACTGAATTCGACCGACTGGAGCGGGAAGAGACATTTGGTTGAATACTATGCCAGACTTCTGGGGGGGCATGAAGTTTCTTTCCGAGTTGGCCTCTGCGTGCCGCGCGCAGAGGCTTTTCTTGTTGCGCGGCGTTTGGGTCGAGTGTAGTTCCCGGCCCACGTGCATTTGTGGGGCGAACGCCGGCGGAGTCGGCTTTGGCAATATTTTATTTGACATACAAGATGTGGGCTCTACAATCCGATCTTAACCAGATGTCGTGCTGTGCAGGTGTTCGTTCGTAAGCACGCAATTGCAGGAAGTTGGCTGGTGGGTAGCAAGTGCTAAATGAGATGTCCTTTTTGCAAGGAAGACAGGGACAAAGTCATCGATTCGCGTTCGAGCGAAGGTGGACGTGTCATACGGCGGCGACGGCAGTGTCTGGCGTGCCGGAGGCGGTTCACGACGTACGAACGTATCGGTGAGAGTTTCAAACTGAGTGTTATCAAGAAGGACGAAACCCGTGTGCCCTACGATCGAAACAAAGTGATTGCGGGGCTTCAGAAAGCGTGTTATAAGAGGCCGGTGTCGGCCGAACAGATTCAGGATGTGGCAGACAAAGTTGAGGAGAGCATATTCAGGGAATTCGATAAGGAGGTCACCAGCGCCTTCGTGGGTGAGCGCGTGATGCAGCATTTGCGAAAACTGGACAATGTTGCGTATATTCGTTTTGCCAGCGTGTATCGCGACTTCCGGGACGCCGAGGAGTTGATGGAAGAAATAAGCCAGCTTATTGGGGATCGTGATTCTGAAGGACAGGCTACACTGTTCCAGTAGATCGCAGGAGGTTCCGGGTGCGGCGCAAGGCCGAGTCTGACGAACAAACAAACAGCATATAAGGGTTCTTCACTATGAGCAGGTCTGTTTTGCAGGGAGGCAAAAGGGTACGATGAAGACACGACTCAAGGTCATCAAGGAAGATGGCAGCGTTGAGGAATACCTGCACACGAAAGTACTGGGAACGATCAGCAATGCGCTAACCAGCGTGGGGCGGGGGGATATTTATGCGGCCGAGCAATTGGCCGAAGTGGTGACATACTATCTGTATCATCGTCGCGAACGTCGCCAGGTAACCAGCAGCGAGATACTCTCGATTGTAAAGGTTGTGCTGACCTCGACGAACTACGAAGATGCGGCGGCGGCGGTTGAGGATCATCATCTGGGGCGACGTCTCAAGCGTGCGCGGATCGAGGTGGTGCCGGTGGATGTTCGGGAATTGACGGATGCTCAGGCACTGGCGCAGGGCAGCGGATTCGAGGCGCGATCGCGCTGGGACAAATCGCGGATCGTCGGAGATGTGGTAGCCGAACACGGCGTGAGTCAACAGACTGCTCGCGCGATTGCGTCCATGGTGGAGGACAAGATTTTCAGCATGGGTGTCACGCGCGTGCCCGTAAGTCTGCTGCGCCAACTTGTGCTGGGCGATACAGCGGTAGTGATGAACGCCGAGCGGGAGTTGCAGGCGGTGTAATTGCTGTTTGGCGCCGGCATTGCGTCCGGGGTGGTCCGCATCACGGGCATTTGTGTCAGTCGAGGGAATCGAGCACGTCGGCGGCTCTGTTGAGGATGCTCTGGGGACTCTCATCGGATTCAATATCCAACCAGCGCACATCCTTGAACGTCTTGAACCAGGTTCGCTGACCCTTGGCGAGTCGGCGGGTGTTTATCTTGATGCGTTCTATTGCCTTATCCAGGGGCATGCGGCCTCGGAGATGTTCGATTATCTCGGCATAGCCAATAGCGCATCGGGCCTGTTTGCTCAGCGGCTGTTCTTCATTCAGCAGCGCACGGACTTCCTCGACCAGACCGGCTTCGATCATTTGCTTGACTCTTTCGTTGATTCGGCTGCTTGCGTCTTCCTTTCTGCGGCGAAGCCCAATGAGTATCCAGTCCGAGGAGGACCGCGGCTGTGCGGTCCATTGCTGCTGGAAGCTGGATATGGGTTTGCCCGTAAGCCGATACACTTCAAGAGCCCGAATGATACGCTTGCGGTCGTTTTGGTGGATGCGTTCGGCTGCAATCGGGTCGATGCGGGTCAATTCCCGGTGGAGGCTCTCCAGACCTTCGGTGCGGGCTCGGTCTGCGAGGCGATTGCGTATAGCCTGGTCGCTGCCGGGGCCTTCAAAGAGGCCCTGGAGCAGGGCCTTGATATAGAGCGCCGTCCCGCCGACGGCGATGACCGGCCGCCCTGCCTTGCGGACAGCCGCTATGGCCTGTTGCGATTGTTCGAGGAACATGCCGACGCTGAAGGACTCGTTCGGCTCGACGACGTCGATCATGTGGTAAGGTACGGCCTGACGGCGGCGGGGCGAGGGTTTGGCGGTACCGATGTCCATTCGGCGATAGACCTTCATCGAATCGATGCTGACGATTTGCGCACCGCGCTGTCTGGCCAGATCGAAAGCCAGCCGGCCTTTTCCGGAGGCGGTCACACCCAAGATCAGGACCATCCGGCCGTGGTCGTATGAGTTGTTGCTGTCCGTGCTCACGGGGCATATAATAAGGAATCAAGCGGTTTGAGTTAATAGCCATTTGCAAAATTCGTTGACCACCGCAGCAAGAGGTCGCTATGTCCGCTCAACGAGCAACTGATTCTGATTTTACGGCCGTGTTGGCCGGACGCGCGCAGTCTGTGAATCGGACACTGGAGGAACTGCTCGATCAGCACAGCGAAATGCAGCCCCGGTTGAGCGAGGCGCTGCGTTATACTCTGGTTGCGCCGGGCAAACGGGTGCGGGCGGCTCTGCTGTTGTGGTGCTGCGAACTTGTTTGCGGCAGGGTTAATCGAAACGCTGAAATCGCGGCCGCGGTGGTCGAGATCGTACATACGTACTCGCTGGTGCATGACGACCTTCCCGCTATGGACGACGATGATTTACGCCGCGGCAGACCTACATGCCACAAGGTGTTTGATGAGGCGACTGCAATCCTCACGGGAGATGCGCTTGTGACGCTGGCGTTCGAGATACTGGCCGACGAAATTGATTCGAGCGAGACAGCCGTGCGCCTGATATCGCGCCTTGCCAAAGATGCGGGCGGCGGCGGTATGATCGCAGGACAGATGGCGGATCTCGAGGCCGAGAGCAACGGAGGAGACGAGCGGTTGCTCGAATACATCCACTCCAATAAGACGGCAAAGATGTTTCGATGTGCGGCTGTCATGGGGGCGATCTGCGGAGGGGGCGACGGCAAGCAAATCGATCTTCTTGGCGAGTATGGCCTGCGCATTGGTCTCGGCTTTCAAATTGCAGACGACATCCTCGATGTCAGCGCTTCAAGCGAGCAACTCGGCAAGACCGCTGGAAAAGACCAGAAAGCCGATAAGTGCACCTATCCGTCGGTCGTGGGGATCGATGAGGCGAGACAGCGCGAACGGGCATTGGCCCGGCAGGCTGTGGAGTGTCTGAGGCCTTTTGGAGACAGTGCAGAAGTCCTGCGGCAGCTGGCGATGGCGCTTCTGCAACGCAGGCGCTGAACGTAGGCAATCCACTGTCATTGCGTCGGCTTGCTGACCGCGGGCCGGTTGTCAACAAGCCGCGAATTGCTTTCGGCGATGCCGAAGCTGTCATTTCACAGTCGGCGACGTGCAGTAATTTCCTGTTTTTTTTGGCATTGGCTGGTCCGAACAAATCGGGCCTTTTTGTATTGAAAAGGCCGAACGCGATGCATCACATTATTCGGACTTTGCACGGGTGCCGCCCCGCAATACTGATATCGGCGGTGGGCGAGCGAGGCTGAGAAAAGCGGGTTTGGGCAGGGCGTACTTTGGTTAATGAAGAATTGCGGGGGGCGTCGATACAGTCACCAGTTTGGTAATATCAGGGGGGTATGTACCTCCGTAAATCACAGTGGGGTGACTACCGTGACAGCAAGCAAATGTCCCATCTCGATGTTATGGTTTTTCCTGGCCATACCAGTTATACGAATGGCTGGGGGGCAAAAATGGGAATCTATCGTACAGGACGCATGTGAATTCGACAGGACCATTGCGTCCACTTACTCGCCTGTCCTCATCAGACCTCCGCCTTCATGGGAACCCTGACAGATCGTCTCTCACATGGAAAATACCCTATTTCGAATCAACGGGGCCCGGGCAGGAAGCTTTGGCCCCTTTTTTGTTCGCTCGCCTTATGCTGAATGCTGGTTAAACAGGTGTGGCGGGTCGCTTACCAGCCATTTTCGGGAGAGCGTGTGGGCGAGAAAGCGGTTTTTCATTGGCAGGGGAACCGCTAAGCTGCTATAGTGCAAGGAGTTGGGTGGCGTACATACGCATATTGGCCCTCGGAGGGCGTTTGGGGGGCGATTCTAACCACGTAACAGAAAGAAAAGGGATGTCTGAATTGCTGGAACGCATTAATGGCCCGGCTGATCTGAAAGAACTCTCGACGACGCAGTTGAAAGCGTTGGCCGGGGAGGTTCGCCAACTGATTCTGGATTCTGTCAGCAAGACGGGCGGGCATTTGGCCAGCAATCTGGGGGTTGTAGAGCTTACACTGGCCCTGCACAGAGCATTCGATTTCCAGCACGATGCCCTTTTGTGGGACGTGGGGCATCAATCCTATGCGCACAAGATCATAACGGGGCGAAAGGACCAATTTGTCAGGTTGAGGCAGGCAGGAGGGTTGAGCGGTTTTCCCAATCCGGCTGAGAGCCCATACGATCGGTTTGCAGTCGGCCATGCGGGAACGTCTATTCCGACAGCTATCGGCATGGCGCTGGGGGAACAGGTGAAGAGGGCGGCACGCCGGCAGGCCCCAGAAGGTGCGGATGAAGCAACAAAGGAAGCCGACGAGGAGCAGCGGAAGGTCGTTGCGGTTGTCGGCGACGCGAGCATCGTCAATGGTGTCTCGTTCGAGGGTCTGAATAATCTGGGGCTGGTCAAGCGGCAACTGCTGATTATTCTCAACGACAACAGCATGGCCATCGACGCAACCGTGGGTGCCATGGCGAAGTACTTTTCGAAGATCCGGCTTAGCCATACGTATGAGGATCTCCGCAAGACAACCAGCTCGATACTGGAACATATGCCGGTCATCGGCAGGAGCATGGATGAAGCTCTTGAGAGGTTCAAGAAGAGTATTCGAATGGTCCTGACCGCCAGCCAGATGTTCGAGAGTATGAATATTCCTTATTTCGGGCCCGTCGACGGCCATGATATTGAATCACTGATTCAACTGTTCGAAGCACTGCGTCATCTGGAGCACCCCGCGATTCTGCATATTCACACACAAAAGGGCAAAGGCTTCGAGCCGGCGGATGCAAAGCCAAGTAAGTATCATTCCACCGGTCCGTTCAAGATTAACGGCAATTGCGTCGAACCACGGCCCGCCTCCGACAAGAGGACGTACACGAGTGTCTTTGGAGAACACCTGACGCAACTCGCGGAGGAGGATGAACGCATCGTGGCAATCACATCCGCGATGTGCGATGGTACGGGGTTGATGGAGTTTCGCAAGCGATTTGTGGATCGGTTTTATGATGTGGGGATCGCTGAGAGTGCGGCGGTAGACATTGCGGCGGGACTGGCGAAGACGGGGCTGAGGCCCGTAGTGTGCATATACTCTACTTTTCTCCAGCGTGCTTTCGATCAGGTCTTCCAGGAGGTGGCGCTTCAGGACCTGCCCGTGGTCTTTTGTGTCGATCGTGCCGGCTTCGTGGGGTCTGACGGACCAACACATCACGGACTCATGGACGTGGGGTATATGCGAATGATGCCCAACATGGTGGTAACTGCACCATCGAACGACCTGGAGATGCGACTGGCACTGGAATTTGCTTTTGCGTCCGATAAGCCTGTGGTTATCAGGTATCCGAAGGACGGTGTCCCCCCGGAAGATTATGTGCGGGCGGCATGCAAGAGTCCGTTCGTACTGGGTCGCAGCCTTCAGGTACGCAAGACAAAGGAAGCGGCGATTCATATCGTTGGTTTTGGGTGTATGCTCGCCGAGGCCCTGAAGGCGGCTGAGATGATGGCCCAACGCGGCATATCTGCCGATGTATACAACGGACGGTTTGCGGCCCCGGTTGACGAGAAGATTACCGGACTCTGCAATGGCCAGGCACCTGTTATCATAGCAGAGGACCACGGCGGTGCCTGTGGTTTCGGTTCAGCAGTCCTGGAGGCGGCAGTCGCGACGGGCAGAAGCCTGACAGCGGTTCGGATTCTGGGGGCGCCGAGACGATTTATGAGTCATGACACGCGCGCGCAGCAGTTAACGGATGCCAAGGTGAATGCCGATAGTATTGTGGCGACGGCTGAGGAGATGTTGGACAACAGGCCTTGATCGAGGCACATCAAATGAGACACCCGCCAAAACTGGTCGTGTTCGGCGATCCGCAGAAGGGGCCGGTAGCCGATGCAATCGAGCAATTCACGCAGTTCATTGCTGGCAGGGCGGCTATTATCGGAAGCTATAGCGTTGAGAGCCGTGGGAATGTGTGCACCGAGACAGGGGGGGGCAAGCCAATAACATCCTATCCGGGAATCGACGAGTGCGATTATGCGGTGGTTTTTGGCGGGGATGGAAGCATTATTTCGACCGCGCGCAACCTGAGTGCAGCCAGAGTACCCGTGATCGGTGTCAATATGGGGAAGTTGGGCTTTTTGGCTGAATTCAGCGTTGAGGAGTTGAGGGAGGCCTTCGACGACATTCTGGGCGGGCGGGTCACAATCGAGAAACGCATGATGCTGGGCTGTGAGGTGCGTCGGGGCGGTCGGCAGAGGTTCTGTGCCACGGCGGTCAATGACGTTTTCATAACCTCCGGGCCGCCGTATCGTATGATTGAACTACAGATTGCCGTGGACGACCAGCCGCTGGCAGGCTGTGTCAGCGACGGGTTGATTATTTCAACGCCGACGGGTTCGACGGCGTATAATCTCTCAGCGGGCGGTCCGATAATGGCTCCCAGATTAGAAGCTATGGTAATAACGCCGATATGCCCACACTCTTTGAGTTTCAGGCCGATCGTCGTCAGCGCAGCGAGCAAAGTGGCTGTTGTGGGGCTGGAGGTCAATGAGGGGACGACTCTTTCCATCGACGGGCAGGTTTCTTTGCGAGTCACGACGGAAGATAGCGTCGCAGTCATGCGGGAAAACAGCAATTTCTTTGTGGTGAATAATCCGATTCGCAGTCAATGGGATACGCTGGCAACTAAACTCGGGTGGGCCGGGAAGCCGAAGTATAAGGGGTGATCGGCTTATAAGGAAAGCGACCACACACGGGTTCATTTGGTCATATTGAGTGAACCTTGGTGGTCGGTGGCTTCGTACTAATAGTGTCGATGCACCTTGTAAGCTTTTGTTAACGGATAACCGGCCGTCATTTGAGATAAGGAAGGCAGCGATCACGATGAAGAAATATGCATTAGCAATACTGATAACGCTTTTTGTCGCCTGTGCCTGCTGGGCGGCGCGCAGTTACGGCAACCTCGGCAATTACCAACCTTCCAATCCGATAGGACCAAGCAATGTGCCCCCCAGTGCGACAGGCAGATCGCTTTATCGCAGCCCGAATCCCATCGATCGCAGCGGCAATCTCCTGATGACAGGCAACGTTCGCTATGGGCGGTACTTTCGGCCGGGCGTGCCGTATAGCTCTCCGACGAATCTGAATGCGAACCTGGGTTCTACGGAACTGGATTCTTTCATTCGGGACTCCGCTGGTATGAACGACCTTCGGTCCTACGGCGGGGGGACTGCGCCACAAGATTACTATTTTTCAGGCAGTAAGACGGTTCCCACAACGGTGCCCGGACGAACGGGCGTTTTCAGGCCGTCCGATGCGCGAATCGAAGGGCGGACGTCGGATGTGTACGGCGTGGACAGCATCTCGGGCATAAAACGCCCGGCGGGGGGGCAATCGCGCACGAGTCTGCTCGCTGCCCTTGGACTTGATACGGAGTATGCGACTCCCGGTCCTGCGGATATGGTTTATAATCCACGAACTGTGCCTTCGGCGCAGGAGCCCGTTGTGGAACAGCGCGAGTACCAATCCTGGCGAGAGAAAGTTACCGACCAGTTTCAGCCTGTACTGCCCGATCAGCAGGATCTGGACGCTATTCTGCAGGAAACCGAATCAGACCAGCAGTGGGATATTGCGCGTGATATGCGGCGAAAGGTGGAAGAGTCTGCAGAGTCTGAATGGGAGCCGGGCAGCAATGTAATGCTGCACGAGCAGGCGCAGCAACGTGCGAGCGAGCAGTCTGAGTCTTCTATCGGTCGGGCCGATGCGCGCATGGAGGGTGTGAAGCGGATGAAGCCGCTTGATTCAGATGAACTGCTCAGGCAGATACGTGAGGATCTGGCGGTTGTGGAGGAAAAGATCGAGCAGCGGGCAAGAGAAGATGTGGACAACAAGGAAACGGATGCCTATGGTGCGGGGAAACCGCAATTGCTTGATCTTGCGACGCCGAGTCTGGACGCGACCGAGCAGAGTGCCGGTGCCTACAGTCGTAAGCGTATGGATCGGATGGCGGATATCAGCGGGGAGGTGGCCGATATTGAAGAACTGGAGATGGAAGAAGCCCAAACCCTGAGGCAGCGGAGGCAATCGATGGTCGAGCAGGTCGAGGCGATGCCTCAGAGCGAGCGTGCGGCGGAGGCTCGCGACATCATGGGCGCTCACACCGATATGAAGTCCTATCGTGACGCGAAGTTCGAGGAGCTGTTTCGCACTGGGGCAGCGTATATGCGTCAAGGCCGCTACTATCGGGCTGCGAGTGCATTTGAGCTTGCCTCGGTCTATATGCCCGACAGTCCGGCGGCGAACGTAGGTCGGGCGCTGGCATTGTTCGGAGCCGGCGAGTATATGAGCAGTTCGCTGTTTCTCTCGCGGGCTCTTAAGTCCCGGCCAGCGTATGCCAGAACGAAGATCGATCTCGCTGTGGCTCTGGGTGGTCGCGATGCTGTGGACAAACGGGTCGCGGACATGGAGCAATGGCTCAAACAGAGCAAGAAGGGTGAACTGGAATATCTGCTGGCGTATGTGCACTACCAGTTAGGTCGCCTGGATGAGGCGCGAATCGCCGCTCGGACGGCGGCAGCAGAGATGGAAGACAAGAAGGCGGTCGTGCCTCTGCAGGCTGCTATCGAGCAGGCGGCGACGGAGCAGCAGGACAGGTAGGCAAGCTGGTCCACACCGTTGCAAGCGGGGCCGGATCGTACTGCGGACATCAACCTGAACTTCCGGACGCGATCGGCCGCCGGTGATTCGCGGCGAGGGAAAAAGATCCGCCGTGCGAGATTTCTTTTATCGCAATCGCGGGATGTATCCGGTATACTGGCCCCGGGCGCACGGCCCATTCATTGTATGCGAGTGGAACGTACCCGGATTGCGAATAGTCGTGGCGGATCAGGTTACATTCAAGCAGATAGAGCGAGTCTTTGCTCCGAGCGGTGCAATCGCCGGCCGTCTTGATGCTTTCGAGCATCGAGTCGAACAGGTGGAAATGGCCCGGGCGGTGGCGAGGGCTTTCGCGCAATGTCGCCATCTGGCAGTCGAGGCGGGCACGGGCGTCGGAAAGAGCCTGGCCTATCTCGTACCCGCTATAGAACGAGCGGTGCAGGGAGAGGGAAAGGTTCTGGTCAGCACCTTCACGATCACGCTGCAGGAGCAGTTGGTGAACAAGGATCTGCCTCTGCTGGCTGCCTGTATGGACGAGCCGTTCAAAGCTGTTCTGGCCAAAGGGCGCGGCAATTACCTGTGCAAACGTCGTTTGGAATTTGCTATGCGCAGGCAGCGAGGGCTGTTTGACGGCTCGGAATCGGAACTTGTGCGGATCAGTGAGTGGGCGACGGAGACGAAGGACGGGTCGCTGAGCGACCTGGAGTTTGTTCCGCGCGGGCGACTGTGGGATGCGGTCAACAGCGAGCACGGCAACTGCAGGGGGCGCAAGTGCCCGTTCTTTCGTAGTTGTCCGTATCAGCGGGCCAAGCGGAGACTGGCCGGTGCGGATGTCATTGTGGCGAACCACGCATTATTGTTCAGCGATCTGGTTCTCAAGGAGCAGGGCGTTGCGCTGCTGCCGGAATATCGATATGTCATTATTGACGAAGCGCACAACGTCGAGCATGTGGCGGAGGAGCATTTCGGAATCAATATCAGCAATCATCGGATTCGCTTTCTGCTCGACGGGCTGTTCAATGCCAAGACGCGGCGCGGGCTGCTGGGATTCAAACGCGGGGGCGAACATGTCAACAGAGCCCTCGATCTGGTGGGACAGATCAACTACCAGGCGCAGGGGTTCTTCAAGCAGGCCCGAGCCTGGTATGAGCGACATCGCAGCGAGACGAACGGGCGGTGCTGCCGGAACTTCATAGACGACACATTGTCGGGGCAGTTGCGGCAGTTGCGTTCGGTGCTGAGCAAGCTGGCCCGTGAGACCGAGGATACGGACGAGAAGTTCGAGATTCGGCGATTCGTCGATCGGTGTCAGGGGCTGTACGAGGAATTGCAGCAGTTCTTCTCGCAGGAGCGGAGCGATTATGTGTACTGGCTTGAGATGTCGCAGAGCGGCCGGCCGACGATTCGGTTGCGCAGCGCGCCGGTCAACGTTGGACCTGACGTCCGACGTAGTCTGTTCGATCGGTACGACAGCGTCGTCCTGACCAGCGCGACGCTGAGCACGGGCGGAGCGGGCAGGACCGGCGGATTTGACTTCTTTGCCGAGCGGATCGGGCTGGACGATTACGATTCGCTACGGCTGGGTTCTCCCTTCGACTATTCGAAACAAGTCCGCGTGTTTATCGAGAAGGACCTCCCGCCGCCGAATCATGCTGATTTCGTTGCGAGGGCTGCTGAGGCGATCAAGACATACGTGCAGCAGACACAGGGGCGTGCGTTCGTCCTGTTTACAAGTTACAGGATGCTGCAAGAGGCCGCGGAGGAGCTGGGGCCGTGGCTGGAGGATAACGGGTATGAATTGCTGCAGCAGGGCGGCTCCACCGATCGCAGCGGGTTGCTCAAGCGATTTCGGCAGCGCGGCAGGTACGTGTTGTTCGGCACGGACAGTTTCTGGCAGGGCGTGGATGTGCGGGGCGAGGCGTTAAGCAATGTGATTATCGTTCGGCTACCGTTTGCGGTGCCCGATCAACCTCTGCTGGCGGGGCGGCTGGAAGAGATCAAAGCCCAGGGGCGCAGTCCGTTTATGGAGTACCAACTGCCATCAGCCATTATCAAGTTCAAGCAGGGGTTCGGCAGGCTCATCCGGAGCAAGAAGGACCAGGGAATCATAGCCATTTTGGATTCGCGCGTCATTCAAAAGCGGTATGGACAGCAGTTTCTTGCCGCTATTCCAGAATGTGAAACGACGGTTGTCTCACAGGCGGCCGGAAGGCACGCGCCACGTCGGAAGAATACCGCGGGCGGGCGGTTCTCGCATTAGACGCTGGGTGCCTGCTACCCGTATATTAGTCGGCCCGCTGAAGCGCTACTGGGCGAAGCATGCGATCGAACCATTCTGCATTGCGATATACAAGCGATGGTTGGCAATTGCAATGCCGTTGAAGACCGGCGGAGACGGCAGCGTGTACTCCCAGAGCAGTTGGCCGTTAGTCTTGTCGAAGGTGTTCAGGACGCCGCCTTTTCTGCCCTCGAATGCGCCCAGTGGATCATTCGGATCGACGACGTCGGGGGGGCCGGACGCGACAAGCAGTCTCGGTGTCACGGCCATGGCGGTTACGCGAATCGGGATGTGCTTCTGCCAGCGGTTCACGCCTGTGTCTTTGTTCGCAGCAAAAAGCAGATACCCCTTCCGGGCCGGGACGAAATAGACGGTGGGGTCGAGGCCCCGCAAGGTGTCGAACATTCGGACGCCATAAGCGGTGCGGGCATCGTGTACGATGAGCCGGGCATAGGAGTCGTTGGAACCGAATGTCCAGGGGGTTCGCTTGAAATAGGAACTGTCGAGCAGGCCCGCTTTGGAGTACACGTGTTTGGATTTCTGTGGCGGTGGCCAAGGCTGGACCTTGAGATCCGCGTCGAACGCCAGTTCGCGCATGTGTATTCTGCCGTCGTGCGCCTGCATGACGTCGGGCAATGCTCCCATCGGCAGGTTGTAGTTCTGGTCGATGTTGTCTATGCTGTACGCGGGGCCTTGCAAATGGCGGCGGCAGCGGATTTCGCCCGTGGTCACGTCGAGGCCGTAGAGGTAAATGCCGCCATCAAGCTGGGACGAGCGCCCTGCTGCGAAATACGCGGTATCATCGATAACCAGAACGCTGCCGTGCACGGGCCAGGCGGATTCGAGTTGGTCAAAGGCGCCGATAAACCGCTCGGCCGGGGCTGCGCGAAATCTCCACACGAGTCGGCCGTCATCGGATCGGAGGCAGTAGACCGAGCCGTCAGCCGAGCCGAACACGAGCATTCCGTTGCAGCCGGTGGGCGGCGAGTCAATTCGTGCATCGGCGGTGAAGTGCCATTGCTGCCGGCCGTTGTCCGCATCGATTGCGATTAAATGATGCCGGTCGGGCACAGGCACGAACATCCTGCTGCCTGCAACGGTCGGAGCAGCGGGCTTGCCCGGCAACCGGCAGCGCCAGAGCGGTTCGAGCGGGGCGGGAAGTTCACAATCTGTGGAGCCGCTACGCACGGCGTCTGCGCGAAAGGTCGGCCAGTCATTGTTGCCTGCGGACCGGTCGATAGCCTGTCCATAAGCGGGGCCTTTTGTCCGCCGCGTCGCATCGGACTGTGGGGCCGTCCCGGTAGCTGTCGCAATGGCGGATGCCAGGGCGTTGAAGCCGTTTATCTTCTCGTTGATATAACACACGCACGGGTGCGGCGGAGCATACTGCAGGCCGTTGGCGGGCATCATGCCAAGGTGGCAGGTGCCGCGGACCCAGTTATGGACAGTGTGCCGTCCTTTCTGCAGATCAACGAATTCCGTGCCGCGTCGGCTGGCGAGAATGTAGCGCGAAGTGGCTTTATTGCGATAGCAGCGATGGTGGTGGTGCGTCTTGAAGATGTTGCCGAGGTCGATGGATTCTTTCTGTCGGCCGGTGCGCAGGTCGTATCCGTTGACGGTCGCGGGCCAGGAACTTTTGCGATTGCTTCCTTCGAGCTTTTCTCTTTTGAGTTCGGCGCTCCAGGTCCATACGAGTCCATCGATGACGAAGACGTCTTTCCACTCGAACCAGAGATGCTGCAGGTATTTCTTGGGCTGTTTCCAGAGTATTTCGCCCGAATCGGCGTCGAATGCGGCCAGTTGGTTGGGGCTGGCGTGAACGACGACGCCGTCTTTGACAATGAGTGTGCCCGTCCACACGGTCTGGCCGGCATCGATGTTACCCGCTTTATAATCGGCCTCAACCAGCGGGAAGGCGGTGCGCCATTTCTGCTTTCCTGTTTCGAAATCCAGAGCGACTACCGCGTCGCGGTCGAGCAGTGCGACAATCGTACCGTCGGTCGCGGTGTTCAGCGTGGGATCGACTTTTGCGGGAGTGACGCTGCCATGCATTGCGCGGAAGCGATAGTAGTCGGTGGTTGTGCCGCCGTACGTCTGTTCGGATGTCCAGAGGCAATCGCCGGTCTCGATATCGACAAGCCGTACGCAGGCTCCTTCGTCGCGCAATATCGTGAGAATGAGCTTGCCCGATTCGTGAAGTATCTCGGCGGTTCTCCGGGTTCCCTCAAACGTCCTGAGCACCCTGCCCGTCGATGCCTCGATTTCACTGACGGCCGCCCGATAGCCGAGAGTGACGTACACGCGGGTGCTCGTTGCTACGAGGCATTTCTGTATGTTAAGCGGGATGTTGCCCGGACGCGGGGTGAACCAGGACGGCTTCCACATGCGCCAGCCCCAGTTCTTGATCGGTATCTTCCAGAGCAAGACTCCGTTGAAGGCGTCGCGAGCGGCGAGGAACCATTTGTCGGGCAGGGAATGATCGCCCAGCAGACTGGCCGGCGCTTCATCGACGATGTGGAATATCCTGCCGCCCGCCGTGACCAACGCCTTGACGCTGGAGTCGCTTTCGTGCGACCTCATCCATCGCGGGCCGGCTATCCATTGATAGTGTCCTGGCGGGCCGACCACGGTGTCCCGTGCTACGGGATTGCCGTCGGCGCCGTGCAGGAAGTGTGTCCACTCATCGATGTTACCGGGCCGTGGTTTGGTTTGTCTGGTCCACGATTGTCCGCTTCTGCTGAGAATTGTGCCGCCCGGGGCCAGGACGCGCATCATCTCGGTTTTCGCGACGCCAAGCGGGTCCTCGGCGATAATGAGATTGATGAGATTGTCCGTATAGGGCAGCAGCGGGCCGCTGTGGAGTTTAACGGAGACCGGGCCGTAGAGATCATTTTCGTGCAGGTACTTGCGGATTTCTCCAAGCGTGGCTGCGTTATTGCTCAGTCCCTGGAGCACATATCGCCCTTTGCCATGCAGTTCAGCGAGGAGCTTGCCATCGCCGCAGCCGAGGTACACGATGCAGCCTCCATTGAGCCCGGCCAGTCGTAGCAGTTCGTCCGCTTGATTGCCCGCACTTGCCCCGGCGATCGAAACGGTCTGTGCGTTGCAGACACACAAGATGATACATGCGATCAGTGTGGCACGGTGGGGCAGTGTTTCTGTGTTGCGCATAGTCTATTCCCGTCGGCTGTTCGTAGATAGTCGTCAGCAGTTCCAGGTGCTGTGTCGAGTGTGCAGGGTACCTGCGACTAAAACAGTCAGCATCCGACATTGTATGCTGCGGGGCGGCAGAAAGAAAGGTCGTTGCGTTCTGCAGGTGTGCCGGCCAAATGCATCGGTTATGGAAGAGCAGAACGAACTGTGGGCTTTTCCGGCATTCGCGGGCGTATAAGCTGGTTGAGCAGCGCGGTTTTCGCAGTAGCGATCAGAGGCCGGCTTCAAGTTCAGTCAATATCGCTCTGGCGGTGGCGACACGGTTGCCGGTGGGACCCTGCCAGTTCAGTTCCTTGTTGCATTTGACGAACTCGTCGATCTTCTTGCACGCCGTCAGCACCGTGGCGTGGTTTTTATTGCCCATGAATCGACCGATCTCGCACGATGACATGTTCGTATGTTTCCGCGTCAGGTACATGCTGAAGTGGCGGGCCATGGCCACGGTTCGATCCTTCTTGGAGGAGTGAATGCTGGCCGGCGTCGTGCCGAAATAGGTTGCTACGGCCGATTCGATATCCGATATGTGCACGATTGGATCGGTCCGAGCGATGTGCTCGGCCAGGACCGTCCTGGCCATCGAGAGGCTGATCTTCTGATTCTGGAGCGAAGCGAAGGCCAGCAGTTTCAGGAGGGCCCCTTCAAGCTCGCGCACATTCGTGCGAAGGTTTTCACAGATGTACTGAATGACGCTGTCGGGGATGGTTTTCGAGATGCCGCGGCTGCCGAACTTGCGAGAAAACGAGTTGCGCATCATTTTCTCGGCGTACTGGCGGCAGATCTCGCATCGTGTCTTCAAATCGGGGGTGTCGATCTTGACAACCATTCCGGAGACAAACCGATTGACGAGTTTCTCGCTGAGCTGCCCGATCATTTTAGGATGTGCATCGGAGGCCAAGACAACCTGTTTGCCCGCCAGGCTGATTGTGTTGAATGTATGAAGGAACTCTTCCTGGGTAGACGGCTTGCTGGCGAGAAAGTGGATATCGTCTATGGCCAGCAGATCGGTCCGCCGCATCTTTTGGCGGAATGCCTCAAGCTTTCGGAGCTTCAGCGCGAGCACGAACTGGTTGGCGAATTCTTCGGCCGATAGATAGAGCCACTTGGTTTGCGGCCGTTTGAGGCGGATCGCATTGCAGATGCCCTGGAGCAGGTGCGTCTTGCCTACACCGTAGCCGCCGTGAATGAACAGCGGATTGAACGGGCTTTGTTCGTCGTTGACGACGACTCTGGCCGCATTGTACGCCAGTTGGTTGGAGGAGCCTACGATGAAGTTGTCCAGGGTGAGTTCGAGGCTTCGCGGCGTACTCTTGCGGTTCTGGTCGACATTTGGGTTCTTTCCAGCGGTGGAACCGACGGCCGGCTTTTCCGCGAATCTGGCCTGAGAGTCCAGTTGCGTGCGTCGCTGATGTCCCGCCAGTTCGGGATCGACATTGAAGGATATGCGGGGAACCTCGCCGGTCGCTTCTCGCACGGCCGCCTTGATTTCGTCGGTGAAGTGGCTCTCTATCCAGCTCGCTATAAAGAGATTCGGAACGCCTACCTTGAGATACCCATCGGCAAACGAGAGCTTCGTCGAATTCTTGAACCAGATGCGGTATTTCTGTGCACCGATTCTCCTGCTCAGAATCTCGTTGACAGCATCTACTGTTCCGACGGTCGTGCCCTGGCTATCATCCATGATCGTGCTTTGCATCGACGCGCTCCCCTGGGTACGGTCTGTGCCTCAACTGGCCCCACGCAAAAGAAAAATCATCAAACGGGGACGGGTTCGTCAACTCTGGTTACATCCTTGTATTCACAAGTATCAGTACTATTATTGGTGCATCCGGTATCAAATCAACGCTGATTTTCCCGTTTTCTTTTCCACTTGCGCGAGGTGTAGATGCGCACTGGTTTTACGTGCAAAAAAAAAGCGCTTTTCAACAGCTTTTGCACAGCATAAACTCCCGTTGTGGAAAAGTTGTGGATTGCAGTTGCGCGTCGCGCAGGGTGACAGACAGTGTCGTATTTGCAGTAGTGCTTTCCTTTTGATTATCGGATTGGATCGTCTATGGATACAAAGGCAACAAGGGCAAGAAGCATGATCGATAGACGAGAGCTTATGCGCGGCGTCGGCGTGGGCGGAGTTTATCTGGTCCTGGGCGGATTTTCCGGCGCTCTTTGGGGCGTCTCGCGTCCGGCAAGAAAGCAAAGGCCCAACATGGTCGTTGTACTGTGCGACGATCTGGGCTACGGCGATCTGCAGTGTTACGGCCATCCGCATATTCGCACACCGCATCTGGATCAGTTCGCCCGCGAAGGGATGAAGCTGACGGATTGCTATGCGGCCGCACCGGTTTGCTCGCCTGCCAGAGCGGGCATGCTGACCGGACGCACCCCTTACCGCTGTGGAGTTTACGACTGGATTCCGGACAACAACGCTATGCACCTGAGGGCCAGCGAGCTAACGGTTGCCACGCTGCTGCGGCGGGCAGGCTATACAACGTGCCATAGTGGCAAGTGGCACTGCAACGGCAAGTTCAATTCGCCACAACAGCCTCAGCCCGGCGACCACGGCTTCGATCACTGGTTCTCGACGCAGAACAACGCCAGCCCGTCGCATCACAATCCGAACAACTTCGTGCGCAACGGGCAGCGCGTCGAGCCGCTGGAGGGTTATTCTTCGACGCTGATTGTCTCCGAGGCCATAGAGTGGCTGGAAAACGGCCGCGACAAGTCGAAGCCGTTTTGTCTGTTCGTATGGTTTCATTCACCCCATGAGCCAATTGCAACGAGCAGGCAATTCATGGAGATGTACGAGGGGCATGAAGAGGCAATCTACTACGGCAACGTCACGCAGATGGACCACGAATTCGGCCGGCTGATGCATGCGCTGGATGAGATGCACCTCAGGGACGATACGTTTGTAATGTTCACCAGCGACAACGGGCCGGAGACGCTGAACCGTTACCGCGGCGCGCATCGCAGCTATGGTTCGCCCGGCCCGCTTCGCGGGATGAAGCTGCACATGTACGAGGGCGGCATTCGCGTTCCCGGTATTATTCGCTGGCCGGGTTGGGCGAAAGCGGGAGCGGTGTGTTCTGAGCCCGTTTGTGGCACGGATGTGCTGCCGGGTCTCTGTGCGATGGCGGGGGCGGCTGTGCCCGATGGCCGTGCGATCGACGGAGCGAGTTTCCTGCCGATCTTCAGTGGGCGCAAATTGAAACGCCGCGTTCCCCTGTATTGGCGCTATGACCGTGCCATAAGCAAGCCGTTTACGGTCGCTATGCGGCGCGGGGATTGGAAGATACTGGCCGACAGCGATCTGCAGACCTTCGAGTTGTACAACCTGCGCGAGGATTTGGCTGAAACAAACAATCTTGCGGAAGAGCAGACCGAGCGTTTGGAGCAAATGAAACGAGTCCTGCAAAAGCTCCATGCGGAGGTGGACGCCGAAGGGCCGAAGTGGCGGTGAGCAGGAAGCTACCGTGCGGCCGATTGCCTTTCACAGCCATTCTCACGTCTTCTTGCGGATGATAGCGACATAGCCGCCGTCGTGATCGAATCCGGCGGCATCCGGGAAAGTCAGCTTCTCGTCGACGAGTTCCCAGCCCGAGTGCGTAGAAAGAAAAGTCCGGACACAATCCCCGTTTTCTTCACTGAGGATGCTGCATGTACTGTAACAAATCGTTCCTGCCGGCTTTGTCAGATCGGCGGCGGTCTCCAGGAGGTTCATCTGGGTCTGCGACATTGCAGTGACAAGGCCGGGGGATAGACGATACCGGGCTTCAATGCGTTTTGCCATAACGCCCGTGTTCGAGCAGGGCGCATCAAGCAGGACAGCGTCAAAGAGCCCGTCCTTTCCGGCGTGATCTCGCAGATCGGAAAAGGCAATCAGTTTGATGCTTTGGAGGTCGAGGCGCGCAATATTGTCCCGAACGCGATCGAGCCGCTCGGCATCGATATCGGTAGCGACAATGTCCGCCGCGTCATTTGTAGCTTCCGCCAGTTGGGTCGTCTTGGTCCCCGGGGCGGCGCAGAGATCCAGAACTCGCCAGCCAGCCTGCGGTTTCAACATCGCTACCGGATACCATGCCGCCAAATCCTGCACTACGAAGAGCGCATCATTGAAGCCCGGCAGATCGGAAATATCATGCGGACTTTCGACGGCCAGAATGGGTGCGTCGGATGCAGGGTGCGTCTGGATGTCCGATTCTTTCAGTATCTCCGCCAGTCGGTTCGGATCGGTCCGCAACACATTCGGCCGGAGGTGTATCGAGGGCTTGCGATTAGAGCCAAAGCAAATATCTCTGGCGGCTTCATATCCGCACTTATCAAGCCATTCGTGGACGAGCCAGGCGGGCAGGGAAAAGGCCGTCTTCAAGTACTGTTGCGGCGATGTTGCCGGATCGGGCAATATATCGCTGTCGAAGAGACAAGCCGACTGCGGTGTCCGGGGCAGTGCTCGTGTGGCGGGGCTTTCAGCGAGCGGTTCGCAGCGGGAGAGAATGCGGGTAGATACCTTGCGCAGCACGGCATTGACAAAGCCCACCTGTTTGCGGCCGGATAGCTGTTTGATATTCTCGACGGCCTCGTTGACGATAGAATACGCAGGCGTCTGCGGGACGTACGCCAGTTCATAGACGGCTACGCGCAGCGTGTTGAGCACAGGCCGGGGTATGCGTCTGGTCGGCTTGCCCGAATAGGTCGAGATGATGGTGTCGATCGCGATGCGGTTTCGTAAGGAACCGAGTACAAGGTCCGTTGCACGCTGTTTTTCGCCGGTCTGCGCGAGCACTTCGTGAAGTCTGGTTGCAACGTACTTATGCTTCGGGTCGCACTGACCGAGAACGGTGACGGCCAGACGTCTGGCGGAGATGTTCGGTGGACCTGCCATGGCTCAGTCGTCCAGCTTCCGGAAGACGTCGCCGGGGCGGACATTCCGACCGTTGACGAATGCCTTGAAGTGCATCAGACGGGAGCCTTCGGGCTTGATCTGTCGGATATGCAGAGCGTTGCGAGCGCATATTACATTCAAGTCTTCGTCTACGCTGCCGGGCGGGAGCTTCTGCGGATTGGCCGTTTCGACGACATCGGCGCGGGCAATGATAACACGGATTGACTTTCCGTGCTCGCTCGGGCAGTATTTCGCCGAGGCCTCCGGCCAGGGCCACAGACCCCGTATCCGGCATCGGACCTTTTCGGCGTCATCGTTGAAATCAATCCGTCCATCGGATTTCTTCAGCTTCGGGGCCAGTGTTGCCCTGGAATCCTCCTGTATTCGGTAGGTGGCGGTGCCTTCTTCGATGTGATCCAGTGTTTCGATCAGCAGCGGTGCTGAAATAACGGCGAGTCTGTCGTGAAGCTCGCCGGCGGTCTCATCGGGATGGATCGGGGTCTTTTCCTGGGCGAGAATGTGGCCTGCATCCATTTTGCGGGCCAGTGTTATGATACTGACGCCGGTTTCGGTCTCGCCATTTATGATAGCCCAATTAACTGGTGCAGCGCCGCGGTATTTGGGCAGCAGCGAAGAGTGCACGTTTATCGCGCTATTGGGCGGCAACTCGATCAGCTCACTGCTGACTTTCTGGCCGAACGCGATGACCACTATAATGTCCGGCTCGGCGGCCCTGACCTGATCTACAATGCTCTTCGCATTGACATTATCGGTCGCAACGGTGCGTACGGCTTGCCTCTCGGCCCATGAAGCTACCGCTGTACGTCTTGTCTTTCGGCCTCTGCCGGCACCTCTGGGGGGCTGAGTGACGATCAATTCGATGCTGTGGCGCGACGGAGCGATCGCATCGAGGCAATTGATGCCGAATTGTCCGCTGCCAAAGTAGACTATCTTCATAGGATGAACGGGTCTGCAATCAACTTGTTCGGTTCTGCGGGGCCGTTCGGTGCGGATGACGCAACGAAGTCACCAAACCCCACGGCCCCACCGGTCGAGAGGATACAGCAAACGTGCCGACGTATAAAGAGAAAACGATTATTCGGAGTTGGGAATGATTGCAACTGCGAAGCCGCAGGACACTCAGGTGTCCTTCTCACTCTTGTTCTTGAGCTTCTTGAGTTGACGGCGATGAACAATCCTGGCCGCCTGGCCCATGCGGTTGACAATGGTAATGCCCTCGATATGGTCGTACTCGTGCTGCAGCGCGCGGGCATACAGGCCTTCACCTTTATCGTGGAATTCCCTGCCTGAAAGGTCGGTCGCCACCACCGAGCATTTTTCATAGCGTTTTATGGCGGTGTAAATACCGGGGACTGAGAGACAGCCCTCTTCAAAACTTGCGAGGTCGCCTTCCGGCGTCACGGTTGGGTTGATATATGCTCTGGCGTTTTCGCGGGTGCCGTCGAGAGATATAACGAACAATCGAAGCGGTACGCCCGCCTGCGGTGCCGCCAGCCCAACGCCCTTATTCTCGATCATGATATCGATCATTTTGTCAACGAGCCGGCGTATATTGTCGTTGATTTCCTGGACCGGCTGAGCCCGCTCAGCAAGGACTTCGCGGGGATAACGTGTGATCCTGCATTTGTCTATATCAACCATTTTCAGCTTCCTCAGGGCATTTCAAAAGCTGGTCATTGTGCATCATCGCCGAATTCATGGCCGCTGAACGTGTTACCGAGGTACAGCTTGCGGACGGTCTCGTTGCGGATGATGCTGGCCGGCGATCCGGCCCCGATGACCTTGCCGTGATCGATAATATAGGCCTGATCGACGACTTCAAGCGTTCGTTCGACATTGTGGTCGGTGATGAGAATGCTCACGCCTGAAGATACGAGTTGTCTGATTTCACGCTGCAGATCCTCCACGGCGATGGGATCTACGCCGCTGAAGGGTTCGTCGAGCAGAATCAGCGACGGATCCGTTACCATAGCGCGGGCAATCTCGAGTTTGCGTCGTTCGCCGCCGGACAGAAATCTTCCCTGGCTGCCGGCCACTTCTGTCAGCCCGAAGCGTTCGATCAGAGCACGCGCCCTCTTATTGCGTTCGGCCCTTGTGATCGACATGGTTTCAAGGATGGCGTAGAGGTTGTCGCGCACGCTGAGACGCTGGAAAATGCTTGGTTCCTGTGAGAGATAGCCAATCCCGAGCCGAGCACGCTTATACATGGGCAGTTTGGTTATGTCCCGGCCTTCGAAGACAACCGAGCCTCCATTCGGGATGATCATGCCCATAATCATACGAAAAGATGTGGTTTTCCCCGCCCCATTGCGTCCGAGCAGGCCGACAATACTCTGCTGACTGATGGCAATCGAGACCTGGTTGACGACGGTCCGGCCGGAGTATTTCTTGACGAGGTTGCGTGTTTCCAAAAGCGTCATGCCGACCATATGTCTGTCTCGTGCCTCTTGATCTCGTTTTGCCAGTGGTTCGTTGCGGCTCTCACTGCCGGGCGTATTATAACGTGGGGGGCATCTTGTGCAAACCCTGTTTTGATAAGGGCCAACCGGGGCGCAGCGAACTCCAACAACGCCGCAAAACTCATAAATGTGCTGGTATTCGCAGCCTCTTTCTGCTATTGTTGCGACTTCCGGCGAAATCTTAATGATTCTGAAAACAGTGGAAAAACGTATGTTTGCAGTTGTAAGCGATATACATTCGAACATTGAGGCTCTTACGGTTGTGTTGGCCGACATTGAGAAGCGCGGCATCAAGACCATCTACTGTCTTGGCGACGTTGTCGGATATGGACCGAATCCGCGGGAATGTCTCGATCTGATCATCGATCGCAGCAAATGGTGCGTGCTTGGCAACCATGATTACGCCGTGTTTTATGAGCCGACGAATTTCAATTACGCGGCCGAACAGGCGAGTTTCTGGACGCGCGGCGTGCTCGAGTCGGAGGAAAACCGCGAAAAGGGAGATCGGCGGTGGAGCTTTCTGGGCGAACTGCCGATGCGGCGGACCTTGAAAGCGAAACTGGGCGAGACCTCCACGACGATTGATTTCGTGCATGCGTCTCCGCGCAAGCCGGTCAACGAGTATATCTTTCCCGATGATGTTTACACAAATCCCGCCAAGGTGCGGTTGCTCTTCGAGCGTGTGGAGCACATCTGTTTCGTGGGACATACGCACATGCCGGGCGTTTTCCTCGACGAGCCCGATTTCTATCCGCCGGACGAACTGGGCGAAGCGTATCCGATCATTCCGGAAGAAAAGGCGATTATCAATATCGGTTCGGTCGGCCAGCCACGAGACCGGGACAACCGGTCGAGCTATGTGTATGTGAAGGACAATCGAGTCCATTTCGTTCGTTTGGAGTACGATTTCGAGAGCACGGCCAGGAAGATACGGGCCATTGACCAGTTGGATGATTTCAATGCCGAGCGCCTTTCGGAAGGGCGGTAGCGGATTTTCGTCGCGGGCACCTGTTGCCCGGTTTGCAAAGTTTTGGTCGCAATTCATATTTCAGCAGGACACGAACATATTATGAGAGTCTTCGTCACAGCGGTCATAGTGGTATTCTGTTTGTTTTGCGGGTGGCTCGTGGTGGATTCGGGTCTTTTTGCGAATGCGCCGGACTCGGGGAAGGGCTGTATCCTGTTGCAGAATACAGCGAACGAGCAGACGGATGCTGAGATCGGCGATTCGCCGGAACGCGAGCCGGCACGTTTGTCGGCGGATCGACGCATAGTTTTCGAGGCCAATCACGCACCGGCTGAGACGGTCCTGCTGGGTGCTCCTGATCCGAATACGGAGAATCCGGAAGAGGGCTTCAAGTTCCGCGTGGAGTTGACTACGCTTGGCGCGGCCATACGTAGTGCCACCTTCAGCAACGGAGAAGGCAAGGGTTTTGCCGACCGGAATCGTGAGAATCCCCGACCACTGCAGGTAATCGCCCCTATCGAGCGGCCGGACGGGACGCAAGTGCTCTCGATGGCCAATGGTGCGTTTCTGCTTTTGGGCGAGCAGTCGCGGCTGCCTCTCGATAGATTGCACTGGAGAAGTGTGGACAAGTCGATGGACGCCGACGGCTCCGATACCGCTGTCTTCGAGGCGCTGATCCGGGTCAAAGGCTCCGGCGAACCGGCTGTGCGCCTGACCAAGACCTATCGCGTTCGACCGCGGACGTACATGGTGGATTGCGATCTGACGGTCGAAAACCTTACCGCGAGCGACAAACAGATCCGGTTTGATATGACCGGGCCGGGTGGGCTTGAGCGCGAAGGTTTTCGCACGGATATGCGCAGGGTCGTCGCCGGGTTCAGGACGAAAGAGGGCAAGGTTATCAGCGTGCGGCACGACAAGAAGGCGCTGAGCAAGGCCGATAGTGAGGAGGAACGGCAGCTCGATACCGAGCGTGTGGGGCCTGAATTCCTCTGGGCGGCGACGGTGAGCAAGTATTTTGCGGGAATTGTCGTTCCTTTGGCTGAGAAGGGAAAGTCGTACGCGGACTGGATGCCCCGGCGTGTCGGGCGTCTGTACGATCCTGACGGCGACCTGAACAGCGGGGATGAGGATGTCGGATTGTATCTGGGTACATCCACGACGACACTGGCTGCAACGGGGGACTCTGGAAGCAGCCGTACGTATCGAATGCAGGTCTATATCGGACCGAAGGACAAGAGTCTCTTCGACAAAAACGATCAGTATCGCTCGTTGGGCTTCTCGCACACAATAGATTTCTTGGCGTGCTGTTGCCCGACGGCGATCATACAACCCTTGGCTTTCGGTATTCTGGCGCTGATGAAGTGGATGTACGGCTTCATCGGGAATTACGGCGTGGTCATTATTATCCTGGTGTTCTTCGTTCGGCTGATTATGCACCCGGTTACGAAGAAGAGCCAGGTTTCCATGAGCAGGATGAGCGAACTGGCGCCGCGGGCCGAGGAGATTAAGAAAAAATACGCCAACAACAAGGCCGAAATGAACAAGAAGCTCATGGAGTTGTACCGCGAACAGGGGGCTTCGCCCGTACTGGGCTTCCTGCCGATGATGATACAAATGCCGATCTGGATTGCGCTGTGGAGTGCGGTGTATGCGAGTATCGACCTCCGTGGGGCGGCCTTCCTGCCTTTCTGGATCACGGATCTATCGATGCCTGACGCGCTGTGGACCTTCCCGGCGGCAATCAGAATTCCGCTGATCGGATGGACCATCGAATCGCTGAACCTGCTGCCTCTGTTAATGGGGGTGGCCTTCTATCTGCAGCAGAAGCTGATGCCCTCGCAGGCCAGCGCCGCCAGCAATCCGCAGGTCGCGCAACAGCAGAAGATGATGATGATTATGATGCCGCTGCTGTTTCCGCTGATGCTGTACAAGGCGCCGTCGGGCGTGAATCTGTACATTATGGCCAGTACATTTGCCGGGGTGATCGAACAGTATGTGATTCGCAAGCACATTCGCGAGAAGAAGGAGGCGGAGAACAAGGGATTGGTGGCGGTGACCAGTAAGACGGGCGGCAAGGTGAAAAAGAAGAAGCCGAAGCCCTTCTACAAGATCTGACGGTGCGCACTGATCCGACGTCCAGAGGCAGGAAAGCGACGCACTGCACCGCATGTCGCGTCCCAATATTTCGGCCATGTACGATTCCGAAGACACGATCGTTGCCGTCAGTTCTGTGGCCGATGGCCCGCGTGCTATCGTTCGTCTGAGCGGACCACTTTCCATTGCGACATGCATGGAGGTTTTCACGCCGAGTCACAGGCGGGATGGCAAGGGGGGCGCCACGGAAGCGCCACAGCAGGCCAGGGGCGCTGTTGTGGCGGCCGGTCATTTCACAGTTGGTGGCGATCTGTCAGTGCCCGGATATTTGTATGTCTTTCGCTCGCCAAATTCCTACACGGGTCAGGATGTGGCGGAGATGCATTTGCTGACGAATCGAGCCGTGTTGGAGGCGATGCTCGATCAACTGTCGGATCGAGGATTGCGGGCGGCCGAACCGGGTGAATTCACGGCCAGGGCCTATCTCAACGGCAAGCTCGATCTTTCGCAGGCCGAGGCGGTCAACGAAATCATCGCGGGCAGCAACGACTGCCAACTCGCAGCCGCTCAGCAACTGCTCGGTGGGCGGCTTTCGGCGGAGATTTGCGAGATACGCTCAGGGTTGCTCGAATTGCTCAGTCTCATTGAAGCGGGCCTGGATTTCAGCGAAGAGCAGATCGAGTTTATCACGCGCGACGAAGCGATCCGCAGAGCCCGGGCCATGAAGCGCCGGCTTGAGCGTCTACTCGCCGGGGGCATTCGTTGTGAATCACTAATCGATATGCCTTCGGTAGGCATAGCAGGGATTCCGAATGCAGGCAAGAGCAGCCTGCTCAATGCGTTACTGGGTCGCCGGCGCAGTATTGTCTCGGTTGAACAGAAGACGACGCGGGATGTGCTTTCGGAGGTGTTGAGCCTGCCGCATGGTGACTGCGTCCTGTTCGACTGTGCCGGTCTTCTTCTGGAACCGGTGGATATTCTGGACAATCTGGCTCAGCAGGCGGCCCTGGAGGCGTTGCGGCATGCCCGGCTTGTGTTGTTCTGTGTAGACGCGGCCGAAAGTATGGCGGGCTCGATGGAGCTTGACAGACTATGGCTCCGGGAAAAGGAAGTCTGGTCGATGATAAGCGAAGCGGGAGTGACAAACGTGATTATGGTGGCTACCAAGGTCGATGCAGTGGATGTGTCAGCGAGGCAAGACCGGTTCACGCAACTGCAAACATGCTTTGGACGCAAGTTCGCGGCGACCTCGTCGGTAACGGGGGAAGGGTTGGACGACCTGCGCAGGACGGTTGATGAGAGATTGCTCGAAGGCTGCCGACGCATCGCATCAGCCCGGCCGAGCGCGACGGCTTTGTCGGATGAGTCAGGAGGTGCTATCGGTTTGACGTTGCGGCATCGCGAAGCGGTGCAAGGAGCGAAAGGGGACGTGAACCAGGCGGTTGATTGCCTCGGGAGCTGCGAAGACGAGGTTGCAGCGATGCTGTTGCGGGGCGCTTGCGCTGGGCTTGCCGGGATAGAACGGCCGGGGGCGGGGCAAGTCGATGAAGAAGTGCTGAGTGCGATATTCGGGCGTTTCTGCATAGGAAAATGATCGGCATGATCGTTTGGTGTCGTGCAGGGCGCGTTATAGAACGCGGACATGAAAGACCATTATCGGTCATGAGAAAGGATACACAATGTGGTTAAAGGCCAGGGTTGTGGGCGTGGCAGCGATCACCTTGATATTGGGGATTGCTGCGAATTGTGTGGCTGAGAAGTCTCCGGACGGTTTCAGTCTTGCCGACGGCGACCGGGTCGTGTTTTTTGGCGACAGCATCACCCAGGCCGGCCTGTACGTTGAATATGTTGACGCTTTCCTGCTGACTCGATTTCCCAATCAGCATTTCACGCTGTTCAATCGCGGCATCAGCAGCGAAACTCTGTCGGGCACGAGTGAACCCGACCATGATCCGCCCCGGCCTGATGCACACGAGCGGTTTGCCAGGGATATCGTGCCGCTGAATCCCAATGTGCTGGTTGCGTGTTTCGGAATGAATGACGGCAACTATCATCCGTTCGACGAGAAGCTCTTTCTGGCATACAAGGCGGGCGTGCGACGATTGATTCGCCGGACGACAGAGCGGACCGAGGCGAGGCTCGCGTTTCTGACACCTCCCCCTTTCGATCCCTATCGCGGCCGCGGGTCCGACCGGGACGCCCGTTTCTGGGGATACAAATACCCGTACATCCGTTACGACGAAGTGCTCCGGCGGTATAGCGACTGGCTCTTGACGCTTGGCGACGAAAGCTGTCTGGTTGTGGACGTCCATGAGGCGCTGAATGCACACATAGCTCAGCGCCGCAGAAAGAAGGTGAGTTTCCATCTTGCGGGTGACGGCGTGCATCCGAATCCGACGGGGCACTGGTTGATGGCCCAGACGCTGTTGCTGGCGTGGGGAGCGCCTGCGGAAGCCGGATTGGTTTCCATCGATGGACGATCCGAGTCGGCGGCGGGCGGCCATGTGGACCACGTGCGACTTACGGGCAACCGCCTCCTGTTTGAATGGCGGACGGGTTTGCCGATGCCGATGGATCCGAGATGGGACGGCGAATCTGTCGCCCTCGAGCGGGTTGGCGAGAGGCTGAATCGACATACGCTGCAGGTAACCGGCTTGACGGGCGAGCACTATGATTTATACGCGGAAGACGTTAAAGTCGGCCGATTCGCCGGGTCCCAACTTGGCAACGGGATTGATCTGCTCAGACATACTGCATTTCCAACTGTGCGGGACAGCGGGACCGTTCTTAAACTCGTCCAGCAGCGCAGGCGGCTGCTGTATCAGCATTGGCGAAAGAGCCTTCGTAACGGCACGCCCGTGCCCGTTGAGATCACAGCCGAGGCGGATGAATTGCTCGCAGAGATTCGTGCGTTGTGCAAGCCAAAGACGCTGCGCATCCGCCTCGAACTTGTAAGGTGCGACCAATGACATGCTCATGCGTGCGAGTCGCAGGCGCAGAACAGGACGGCCGCGATTTCGGCGCAAGGAAAAAGGCCGCATCCGGGCTGTGCTTCGGCTCTAAACGACTTGCCAAAACACACGCCTGAAATCGGCCCATTCCGTTCTGCAATCGCGATGCAGAGTCTATATATGTAATCACGCGCCCATGTGGGCTGTGGTTAGCTGTCTTTCGCTTCGAATTCGGCGTCGATCACATCATCACCACCCTTGCGTTTCGTTTCGCCTTCCGGCGGCGGAGGTGGGGTTTCACCCGGCGTCGGACCCGCAGCGCCGGCCTGGCCGGCCGCAGCCTGCTTCTTGGCGGCCTCTTCATAGAGCACCTTACCAAGTTCCTGGCTGGTCGTACCGAGATTGTCGATCGCCTTCTTGATTGCGTCCGGATCATCGCCCTTGGTCGCTTCCTTAAGGTTGCTGATCGCGCCTTCTATCTTGCTCCGCGTATCGCCCGAGACCTTATCGCCATGTTCCTTAAGCGTCTTTTCCGTCGAATAGATCAGTTGATCGGCCTGGTTCTTCAAATCGACCACTTCTCTCTTCTTACGGTCTTCCTCGGCGTGCGACTCGGCTTCCTTGGTCATCTTGTCGATCTCATCTTCGCTCAAACCAGAACTGGACTTGATCTCGATCGACTGCTGTTTGCCCGTGCCCAGGTCTTTGGCCGAGACGTTCAGGATGCCGTTGGCGTCGATGTCGAAGGCAACCTCGATCTGCGGCATTCCCCGCGGTGCCGGCGGGATGTCGGCCAACTGGAAACGGCCCAGCGTTCGGTTGTCCCTGGCGAATTCGCGTTCGCCCTGGAGCACGTGAATATCCACGGTCGTCTGATTGTCCGCAGCAGTCGAGAATACTTCCTTCTTGCTCGTCGGGATCGTCGTGTTCCGCTCGATCAGCTTGGTCATGACGCCGCCAAGCGTTTCTACGCCGAGCGACAGCGGAGTAACATCCAGCAGCAGAATGTCCTTCACGTCCGAATCACCTGCAAGGACCGCGCCCTGGATCGCTGCGCCGAGTGCGACGACTTCGTCCGGGTTGATGCTCTTGTTCGGGTCCTTGCCGAAGATATCCTTCGCAATCTCCTGGACCTTCGGGATTCTGGTCGAACCGCCTACCAGGAGGATTTCCGCTACATCACCGGTGCCGATCTTCGCGTCCTCGAGCGCCTTGCGACACGGCTGCTTCAGTCTCTCGATGACCGGTTCGACCAGTGCTTCGAACTTGCTGCGGGTAATCGTAATCTGCAGGTGTTTCGGTCCCGATGCATCGGCTGTGATGAACGGCAGGTTCACCGTCGATTCGAGCTGCGTACTCAACTCGCACTTGGCCTTCTCGGCGGCTTCCTTCAGCCGCTGATGGGCCATCGGGTCCTGCCGGAGGTCAATGCCTTCGGTCTTCTTGAACTCGTCGGCAAGATGATTGATCAGCACGGCGTCCAGATCGTCGCCACCAAGGTGCGTATCGCCGTTGGTGCTGAGCACTTCGAATACATTGTCCCCGATGTCGAGGATAGAGATATCGAACGTACCGCCGCCAAAGTCGAACACCGCGACCTTTTCATTTTTCTTCTTCTCAAGCCCGTAAGCCAGGGCGGCCGCTGTCGGTTCGTTGATAATACGCTCGACCTCGAGTCCCGCGATCTTGCCTGCGTCTTTCGTGGCCTGACGCTGTGAATCATTGAAGTATGCAGGCACCGTGATAACCGCCTTTGTGACAGTCTCACCAAGATAGTCCTCGGCGGTCTTCTTAAGGTCCTGCAGAATCATCGCCGATACTTCAGGCGGTGTATATTCCTTGCCTCGCACATTAACCTTTACCAGTTCGTCCGAAGCACCCGTAATCTTATACGGCACGATCTTCTCTTCGGAGGAGACCTCATTATGCCGTCGGCCCATGAAACGCTTGATGGAGAATACGGTGTTCTCCGGATTCGTTACCTGTTGATGGCGGGCAATCTGGCCCACGAGTCTCTCGCCTTTATCGGTGAAACCCACAACGGACGGGGTCAGCCGAGAGCCTGATGAGTTAACCAGAACCTTCGGCGCCGAACCTTCCATTACGGCTACAACCGAGTTTGTTGTTCCCAAGTCTATTCCAATAATTTTAGCCATAGTCGTTTTCCTTTCGCTATAAGCCGGCAATCTCAGTACTGTCGAACATATGGCCTTCTTGAATCAGCTTTCAAAGCCCTCCTCATCACACGGCCATACTTTTATCCACATGAGACGTGCAAAAGACGTGCCAATAGCCGGAAGAGACGGCTTTGTCCGGCTAAGTGTTGCTGTTACAGGCTTTTATGCTTCAGCAGGCGCAGGTGGGGTGGCCATGAAACTGCATGGCAAGTGCCATTTTGGCAGTTTCCGGTTCGTGCGATGTGGCGAAAAGTCGTTGGGTTGCCGGAATCATTGCCGGCGATCACGCCCCAGAGCGGATCGAATGATCTGGGCTCGCAGCGCGTCCCGACGCGATGCATTGAGGGACTGACCGTGGTTAAGTTGAAGATGCGCCGGCAGAGTCAACATGAAAAGCCTGTTGATCGTCGCGATCGACATGGTCGAGGCGTCTTCAGTAGTTCCCCAGAGCTCGCAGAGACGTTTGATAGCGGGGGTGCTTGCCCCCATATGCTTGTGCATATTGAAGCCCAAACGCAAGTGGCTGAGCAGGAAGAGCGCTTCGTGCGAACTGATCAGGTGTGCATTCTGGAGCAGGGCCAGCGCACGCGATATTTTGTCGTCGAGCACATCCGTTTGATTGGACAGCAACTCGGACCGCGCGGCGTTCTCATATTCCAGTATTTCAGGCACGATCTTCTCTTCGAACAGAGCGACGATTTCCTGCTCCGAAACGCCGAGCGTGGCCTGATTGGAAAGCTGGTACAAATCGCTTGCAGCTTCGGTTCCTTCGCCAAAGAGGCCCCGGACGGCCAAATTCATGTCTTTCGCTGCGTTGAAGAACTTCTCGATCTGACCGGTCATCTTGAGGGCGGGCAGATGCAGCATGACGGAGACGCGTATTCCGGTGCCCAGGTTTGTCGGACATGCTGTCAGGTAACCGTATCGCGGGCTAAACGCATATGGTATTTTCTGCTCGATCATATCGTCTATGGCGTTTATCTGCCGTGCGCACTGAGAGAGTTGACATCCGGCTTGAAGCACCTGCAGGCGCAAGTGGTCTTCCTCATTCAGCATGGCCGTGAAGAATTCACGCTGTGCAATAACCACGCCGCGAGGGCCTTTGCCCAACGCATGATGCCGACTGATCAAATGACGTTCCACAAGGAAGTTCTTATTGATGGACGAGGCATCTTCGATGCTGACATAGAAGACCTTGTCGCCGAGATCCAGCGACATCAGCACATCCTTGAGCCTGGTCAGTATCTCCGTTTTCTCTTCGTCGGTGCAACGGCACAGGAACTTGTAGCCGGCCAGATTGCGAGCCAGCCGAATCCGCGAAGAGACAACTATGTCAGACAACGGCCCGGATCCGTTGAACCATTCGTTTATGTCGTTGCTAATGTCGGTCAGTTTCATGTTGTACCTTCGCGAGCATGCGGCTCGTTATCGACTATGACTCCATCGAATTGATCTGATCCCGCAACGTCGCGGCCAGTTCGTAATCCTCCTGCTGGACCGCCTTTTCCAGTTGCTGACGCAGATCAAGCAGTTCCATCTGCGCCTTGGTGTTCTCGGGTGCGTGCTGAGGGACTTTGCCGCAATGAGTGGTTCGGCCGTTGTGTGCCTTTTCAATCAGCGGCAGCAGGACTTTGTCGAGCACGTCATAATCCTGCGGACAGCCCAGGACCCCTTCCTTGCGAAACTGCTCCATGGAGAATCCGCATACGGGGCACACCAGATCCTGCGCCGCAGGGTCGGCCAACTCTTCGTCGCTCGGTTGCACCGCCAAAAGGCTGGTTAGCAATTCGTTGATGGGTATCTGACTCTTGACGGCAATCCCCTGCTCGGCGGCGCATCGTTCGCAAATGTGCATTTCCGTGCGCGTTCCGTCCGAGATCTCGGTTAGGTGGATCGTCGCATCATTTTCATTGCATATCTGGCATTGCATGGTGTCGGCAGTTCCCGAATCTTCTTGTGCGTCCAAAATAGTATTGATTCAATGCTGCGCAATCAAGACGCGATTCTCAAACGTCTGTTCGCGCGCACGACTATTGCAAGTATATACCAAAGGCACATACAGGGCAGCAAGCATCTTTTACTGGTCCTGATTCCTGTTCATCGGCCAGGAGCAGACTTTCTATGGTAGATTTGCTGTACTTGCCAAACCATTTTCAGTACGACGTTGTGCAACTGCTTGTTCCGCAAAAAGTAAGCACCGGAAGTCGCCATCTTACGGCCGACCGACTGTCTGTGGTGTCTACGTCGCTGGTGGGCCGCATCCTTAGCCCGCTTCTGTTTGCTGCACGTATTGTCTACCTACCGCAGTTGCGATTCGGCCGATCCAGTACGTTTGTCAGTTTCAAGGCGTTTGCGCAGACGCTGGTACACACTGTCCGGAATCAGGTTGGAAACGTCTCCGCCAAGCGAGGCGACCTGGCGGGTCAGCGTGGAACTGGTAAACCCGTAGCTTTCGCTGGTCATGACGAAAACGGTCTCAATGCCGGCCACAGCGCGGTTCGTCATGGCCAGTTCGAACTCATAATGCACATCAGTAAGGCTTCGCAGGCCGCGAAGAATGACGTCCGCCTCTTTCTTGGCGGCGTATTCGACCGTCAGGCAATCGAAGCACTCAACCTCAACGTTGGACATATCCGCGATCAGTTCCGCGATCATCTCCACACGCTCTTCCGGCGTGAAAAGCGGGTTCTTGATAGGACTTCTGCCGACTGCCACGATCAGTTCGTCGAACAACTTGCGGCCTCGTTCGATAACATCCAGGTGTCCTTTGGTGATCGGGTCGAAGGAGCCCGGGAAAATAGCCCTGACGAATTTCTTCTGCATATGAATATCCTGCTTCGGCGAATCATTGTGCTCCAAAACCCAATGGTAAATCACATCTGAGCAATTATCAACGGGATTCCGGGTTGGACATGCCGCCCCATTGGGGTGTCTGTCGGCATATCCCGGACGCTCGACCAATCGATGGGCTCTCGTCCCACCGCGAGACGGCAGGGGCTCGTTCCTGGATGAGCATATACCTTGCTAACGGAGAATGACAGTATAGGGGCTGCTCTCATTGATGTGAACGATGGCTTTTGGGCCGTCCGTCCGCATTTCTGTTGTCTTTTCGGTTGCATAACCGTTCTCATCCAGGGCTACAACCTTTTTGGGCGAGCCACCCTGAAGACGCAATGTCACATATGCATCTATCTTCTGGACCGACCATGGAGCTGAGCCGATATTCTCAATCGTTCCCGACATGTTGTCGGGGGAGGAAGTTCGCCAGCCGTAGAGCTGGTCGATCGTCATGCACTGGATGAGGATTCTGTCGGATTCCGCGATTGGTCTATCGTCGAGAGAAACCACGATCACTGTGCCGTAATCATTCTTCATCCTGATCTCAACGTTCGAGAGCCTGATCGGGCCTTGTTTGCCCAGGAAGCCGGCTGATCCCTGCGCTTTCGGGCAGTTCATCGTGGCGACTCCCGCACCATAGTCGATATGCAACTGGCTGGTGACGCTTTGAATCGTTTGTGCGTCATGATCGATGTACTCGGCCAGATCGAGCATGTGGGAATCGCCTGGTTCGGCTGTGAATGAGCGGACGACTCTGCCCGTGTAGAATGTAGCAGGATCGATTGCATCCTCGATCGCGCCGGTGTGGCCTGACGGTATCTGATCGGCGCGGAACTGGTCCATTGCAGGCTGCACGGACAGGCTGGAGCCCTCAAGGTTGAACAGATTCTCCACTTCAAGGTTCTCCTGAACCACGACGGGACCCTCGTCAACGTACTGATTGCGATAAATCAAAGCGGTTGCGAAGAAACTGCCCAGAACGGTCGGCGTGTTCATGGCGAATTTGGCAAGGCCCTTGTCCCACCCTGCACTGCCGGCAGCGAAGTTGCAGATTGCGTCGAGGCTGTTAAGCGAACCGTAAGCAGCGGCGAGGAAAGGCCATTCTGCGCGGTAGAGATTGGGCGTGGGCCAGCCGATCTCGGAAATGATATTCGGATGGCCGTCGGTTTCAATGTGTGGTATCGGATTGGCGTGCTTGAGTTTGAGGGCGGATTCGCTGGTGAATGTATGTCCGGGGCGGACGGAGTAATTGGAGGCCTGGCCTTCGTGACCATGATCGAAGTAGCCGTGATAGTCAATTACGTGGCCTGCCGTATAGCAGTATTTCTCCAGCGGTTCGAGGACGGACGGATCGGCGGTTCGCCAGTTTCCGCACGAGACCAGACCTGTGTAGCCGTACATTTCGAAGCGATCAATGGCACGCTCGTAGAAATGCCGCATGTTGTGCGTAAGGAAGCGGATCTGGTCTGAAATCCTCTTGCGGTTGCGTGGCGCATTCTTGACGGCGTCCGCTGTCATGTGCCAGGCCGGGAACAGTTGAATCCGCTTGTTCGCGAGGTCGTCTTCAGAAATCGGCTTGGTCCGCCAGGCGGCGAAGGCTTTGTCGAGTGAGCCGTATTTGCTGATGAGCCATTCGGCGTATTGCGATTTGAGCGTATTCCACCGCTCGGCCGGAGCGTTCTTCTGACCGAACGTCCAGAAGAAATGGCTGTCCTCGTTCTGGATTTCAAGGATTGCAACTGCCGGATCCTTTCCGAGCGGTGTCTTCGTATAGGGGTTTGGCGTTCGCAGGAGCTTGTCCGCCCAGTTGAAATAGACCTGCTGCATGTCGGGATCAAAGAAGAGAAGCATGAAGGGCCATTTATCCCCCTGTTTATGCCAGGGATCGAGACGAAACCATGCGGGAAAGTAGAAGCTGATTTTCGTGTAGATGCCCTGTTGTTTGAGGGCATAGACGAAGTGGTGCAGGTCGTCGAGCTTCTTCATGTTCACGGTCGGGTCGGTCGAACTGTAGATACCCCCATGGACGCGCACCATGTTTACACCCCGTTTGGCCAGGTGTTTGGCGAGGTATATTTGGGACTGGTGGTCGAGGCTGTGTATGAGCCCGCCGATATTAGCCGCCCAGAATTTGACAGGTTTTCCATTTGCGAGCAGGAATCCGTTATCCTGGGCTTCTACTCGGCCGTTTTGACCTGCGATGTCTTCGTTGAGATACGACAAATCGAGCAGGGCGTCTGCAGTGAACGAGTCGATATCGGGCTCCCAGGCGAAGAAACCCGGATTGGCCTTGTTGGTGCGCTGGCCCGGTTTGAGCGCGCCGCGCGGTATGAAGGGTGAGCGGGACAGGACGAAGCAATCGATGGCCCCGTGGTTGTTGTTCTGGCTGTGAAATTTGAACGTGATCGTATGGCGACCTTCGGACAAATTGACCTTGCCGGCATTAATCCAGGAGATAAATCGCATATCGGGTTTACCGTCGGCTGCGATATTGATGTTCTCTGTGGCCTTGTGGAGGTCGATCTCAGTAAAAGAACCGTTGTCGAGCTTGTAGCTTAGCTTTGGGTTTGCGACGGAGTTGGCGCGAATCCAGAAGTGATAGGCCCCGGTCTGGTCTACATTGAGAACATAATGGGCAGTAGGAGGCGCGCCCGGGGCAAAATGGCTAAGCCAGTCTCCGCTCGATAGATTGTCCTTCTTGACGCTGTCGTACCAGCCGTGTCGCCTGGTATTATGCCGGATGGGATTCTCGCCTTCAATCCAAATGTAATCAGAGGCGGCCAGGCATGTTGTCAGAGCAAGCGTAACAGTCAGAATGACCTGTGATTTCCAAAGTCGCATCATGTGGTCCTTTTGTTCATTTTTGTCCGTTCTTGTTGTCTCTGCGCCGGCTGGTCCCAGCACATTACCACATCTATGCTACGACACGAACCGTCTCGTGTCGAGAGCGCGCCGGCGGATGAATTGAAGCAAAATGCGAGCGAGGCGTGTTCTTCTCAGGCTTGTCCTGCGTATTTGGCGTATGTCGTATTCGGCATATCCCTTATTGTTGCCGGTCCATAAAGGGCTATGGTGTAGAGATATCGACGCTGACTTTGAAATATCGTGGCGAACAGTGCGACTATGGACTTGGCGGCGGCTCAGGGGCGTGAAGATCCGCGTTTGCGTGTTCCGAGAGGGTGGCGAAGGAAAAAAAGCTTTGTTTGGTTCGAATTCTCAGGGATAATCATTGCGAATTCGGGTATTGGACGGCCGAAGTAGTGGGAATGACAACTCATGTTCAGAAAGAGGGCTGTAGAATGAAGAAGCTGATTATACTAAGTGCATTGTGCGGGGTGCTTGTCCTCGGGTTGAGCGGTTGCGGCAAGAGTGATGATCAGGAACCGAGTGATGCAAACACTGCCGCTGCCAGAGCAAAGCGCGAGGCGGGCGAGGCGCTGCAGGCTGCGGGCGATCTTCTGGCTCAGAAGAAGCAGCAGTTGCTGGAGCGGTCGCAGGACCAGCTAAGCGCGCTGGAGCAGAAGTACCGGGATATGAAGGAAGAAACCGCTGCGGCTGGGGAACAGGCACAGCAGAAACTCCAGCAGTTGCAGGAGAACTTCGAGGGCGAACTGGCGGCGGCGCGAGAGGCGCTTGATGATGCCAGGAATGCCGGGAGCGATGCCTGGGACAGTACCAAGTCCAAAGTCAGTGACGCCGTACAGGCCACTCAGAAAGCATACGATGCGTTCCTTTCCGAGATGAAATCGAGCGGTCAGCAGGCCGACCCGGAACAGGAATGATTGCATCCTGGCGTGCCGGCCGTGCTGGCCAGGCCATGCGCCTGCGGCGTTCGGACTGGCTTGCGGCTACGGCTTCGTCCATTTATCGAGCCATTCCAGCACCGTTTCATGCCAGAGGATGGAATTGTGAGGCCTCAGAACCCAGTGGTTCTCATCGGGGAAGTACAGCAACTTACTGGGAATGCCGAGGCGTTGGAGCGCATTGAAGGTGGCGAGCCCCTGCGTGTCCACCACGCGGAAATCGAAAGCGCCGTGGATCACCAGCATGGGGGTCTGCCAGTTCTTGACGTAGTTGACGGGATTGTGCCTTTCGTAACCTCTGGGGTTCTCCCAGGGTGTGCCGAGATGATCCCACTCCGGGAACCAGAGTTCTTCAGTGTCGAAATAGGCCATGCGCTCGTCGAGATTGCCGTCGTGATTGACCAGACAGCGAAAACGCTCAGGCCAGTTCCCCGCGATCCAGTTGATCATGTATCCCCCGAACGACGCGCCAAGTGCTGAGACACGATTCGCATCCATCCAGGGATAGCGATCGAGGGCGGCGGCCAGCCCTTTCTGCAAGTCGATGAAAGGCTTGCCTCCCCAGTCGCCGCGGATGGAATCGGTGAATTCCTGGCCATAACCGGTGGAGCCGTGGAAGTCCACCATCACGGCCGCATATCCAGCCCCTGCATATGCCTGGGGGTTCCAGCGATAGTGGAACATGTTTCCGAATGAGCCCTGCGGGCCGCCGTGGATGAGGAATGCGACAGGATACTTCTGCCCGGAGTCGAAGTCTACGGGTTCCACCATATAGCAGTGTACGGTTTCGTCGTTCCACCCCGCGAATGTGAATTGTTCGTAGTCTCCCATGCATACATCTGCGATTTCTTCTGTGTTGACATGGGTGATTTGGCGAACGTTCGACCCGTCGGCGGCGACAGAGTACAACTCCGCAGGTGATTGGAGATTGTTCATGCCGTAGACGATTCTATTGCCGGCAATACCTGGCGAGCTGATACTGCCGTATTTAACGGTGGTTCGCACGCTGCCGGTCTCTGTGTCAATCGCGAACAGCGATCGCTGGCCCAGGTTGGTTGCCGTTGCATAAATCTGCTTTCCATCGGCCGAGAAGCAAAAGTCGCCGGGGCTCCTGTCCCACGTTTCGGTCAGTACGCGTCTTTCGCCTTCGGGCCAATCCTGCAACACGATGCGAAGCCGGTCGGATTCGTAGCCGGGGCGAGCCATTGCAAGGTACGCCAGGGTCTTGCCGTCCGGGGAAAAAAGCGGGTGCGTGTCCCAGGCTTTGTTTTCCTCGGTAAGACAACGGGGCGGGTGAGAGGCATCGATCGGGGAAAGATACAGATCGAAATCGGTTGACCATGCTTCCCTGCGTCCGACATTGCGGGCCGAGAAGATCAGCCCCCTGCTGTTCGGCGTGAAGGTCATCTCCTCAGGGCCGCCGAAGGGCTTGGATGGCGTATCGGCGTCCATTTGTTTCATCACATCGACGGGCTCATCACCCTCGATGTCCCTGGCGAACAGATGCGACCGTCGTCCGTCTTTCCACTGGTCCCAGTGGCGGACGAATATCTGATCGTAAATACGGCCGCTGGATTTACGGCTGTCAATTTCTTCGAGCTTTGCCTTCGTTTCCTGCGGGCTCATGCCCGGAAATACTTCCATCGTAAACGCCACATGTTTGCCGTTGGGGGACACGAGGAGGTTGCCTGTATCCAGAGGCATGTCCGTAATCTGTCGAGCCTCGCCGCCATCAACGGCAATGCGCCACACCTGCGCCGAGCCCGACCGTGAGGACAGAAAGACGATCTCGCTGCCGTCGGGAAGCCATCGTGGATTATAATCGTTCTCCGGATCTGTCGTAAGTTGGAGCAGATTATTTCCATCGGCGTCGACGAGCCACAGATCCGTCCGGCCTCTATCCGCCTCCAGATCGGTTCGACGCACCACGAAAACGATGCGTTGACCGTCCGGCGATACCTGAGGATCGGAAATGCGCTCCATCGCCAGCATGTCGTGTATGGAAAATGGATGCTTGGCGGCTGTGGCGGCCACAGTGAAAGCATGGAATGTCATGATGCAAATAAGCAGTGTTCTGCGCATAAGTCGGCTCCCTTATTCGTGAATGTGCCTGTATTTCGGTTCGAGTGTATCGTATGTCGAAGCAACTGGCAATTACTTCGATTTGTGAGCTGGTGCAGCCCCTTCCGCACGCAACGCTGTTGGGATGTCGAGCCAGAACGTGGAGCCTTCATCCGGAATACTCTCCAGGCCGATGCTGCCGCCCAGCATCGCGGAAAGCTCTTTGCTAATGGCCAGTCCGAGACCGGTTCCGGGACTTTGACGCGTCAGCGAACCATCCACCTGCCGGAATTTTTCGAAGATCTTCTGCTGGTCTTCCTCGGCGATACCACAGCCGGTATCCGTAACGGACAGACGAACGGTCTGCTTGTCCAGCAACTTTGCCTCGATCGTGATTGCGCCTTTGTCCGGAGTGAACTTGATTGCGTTGCTCAGGAAGTTGTACAGTACCTGCCGGACTTTGCCTACATCGGTCGTGAGCAGCGGGATGGACTTGTCGATTCTTGTGGATACCTTGATCTTCTTCTGCCGGGCCATCAAAGAGAAGGATGAGACCAGCGATTCACACAGTTGCTCGACGGACGTCTCTTCGATGTGCAGTTCCATCTTGCCCGCTTGCGTCTTTGCCAGATCGAGCAGATCGTTGATCATGTTCAGCAGGCTGTTGCCGCTGGCGATGATGTTTTCGATATATCTTTTGCCCTTCTCCGTCTTGAGCTGCCTGGGTTTGTCCCGCAGGACCTGGGCGAATCCGAGGATCGCATTCAGCGGCGTTCTGAACTCGTGCGACATATTCGCAAGGAATTCGCTCTTGACCTTGTTGGCCTTGAACAGCTCGATATTCCGCTCGGACAATTCCACGATCTTGGCGTCGAGCTGCCGATTTGCCTCGCGGAGTTTCTCCTGGGCGGCCTGCAAGCCGTCGAGCATGTGGTTGAATGCCTTGGCGAGTTTTTCGTATTCATCGCCGGTGGCGATCGAACTTCGCATATCCAGATTGCCTTCAGCCACGTTGTTGGCCATCGCCCGCAACTGGCGGACCGGTCGGAAGATAACGCGCTGGGTGATCCAGTAGAACGCTACGATAGCGCCGACGCATCCGATGAGTCCGGCCGCAATTATCCAAATGCGGTTGAGCAGTACGGTCTTGCTGACCTCCTCGCCCGCGCCGCGGGATTCAATCAGGACTGCACCGATTGGCTCGGCCAGGGAAAACGCCTGGGCGGAACCCTGTGGATAGTGACACTCTCTGCAGTTGTCGTTAGCCCGGAAGATGCGTATGTAGGTGCTGTGGAGTGTGCCGTCCCGGCGGGTCAGTTCGATGTTCTCATCTCGCGCTTCACTGTTCGTCAGACTTGCGATCATCTCCCTGTGCTTCTCACTCAGGTCGGCCGCGGCGGACAGCGTACCGTCCTTGTCGAAAAGGAACCATCGCATTTCCGATCTGTTGGGCTCGGCCGGGGCGCCGCTTTGATCGAGTTCCTGCAATGCGCCCTCGGGTCGACTGTCCGGCTGAAAATGTGTACGCAGCAGGACGGTCTGCGCCCGGGCCTTGTTGGCGTCGAGCAGACCTTTCTTAACGAGTTGACCCATCCATATGTAAGGCAACAGCAGGGCCAGTGCCAGGATTCCGACGACGGTCGTGCCGAATGCCAGGCGACATTTCTCGGCCAGAGACAGCGGCCAGATATCTGCAACATCCGGCAATTTCGCCCGCAGACGCTGCAGCCGGGTTCGAATGGATGGTTTTCCTGCCATAGATTCGGAATTATCCCTGCGTACTACTCATTTTGCAACTCGATTTGATTCAACTCCGCGCGTATCCTGGGCAGAGATTGCGGGTACTGTTTCTGCAGGAAAGCGACCAGTTTTTCGCGAACCTCACATCGAAGGGTCCAGGCAAGCGAGGCGTCCGAAGCGCTCATCAGTGCCCGCAATTCCACCGCGCGCTCCGACGTATTCGTGACCTGGAGTACGCAGACCTTTTTGTCCCAGTGCTCGGACTGTTCCAGAATGTTCTGCAGTTCTTTGCGGATGTCCTCAACGGGGATTGTATGATCGACATACACGTATACAGTACCGAGAATATCGGCGCTGATACGCGTCCAGTTCTGGAAGGGCGTCTCGATGAAGTAGGTTATCGGCACGATCAGTCGGCGAAGATCCCAGATGCGTACTACCACGTAGGTCAGCGTGATCTCCTCGATTCTGCCCCATTCGCCTTCGACGATAACAACGTCGTCGACGCGGATTGGCTGAGTAACGGCGATTTGCAGGCCCGCAATCACGGTTGCGATGGTCCGTTGCGCCGCCATACCCACGACGATGCCGATGACGCCTGCCGAGGCGAGAATAGTCGTCCCCAGTTGGCGGACGCGTTCGAAAGTCATCAGCATCGTGGCGAAGGCGATGATGCCGATCGCGAGTATCGCAATCTGCTTGATCACGCGAAACTGCGTGTGGATCTTTCGGGCCCTGAGATTGTCTCTGGCCGTAACATCGAATCTCTCGAGGATGTAGTCTTCGAGAAGGTATAGTACTTTGATCAGCAACCATGAAACGGCGCCGATCAGCAGCAGGCTCAGCACATGAGGAAGAAGTTCAGGGCTCTTCTTCTGGTCGGGCGCGAAGAATGGGACCTGAAGCGCTATGCGGACTCCAAGCACGATCAAAATCCACTGGGCGGGGCGATAACACCGGCGGACAATGAGGTTGTCCACGCTGCTTTCAGTCCGGGTCGTAACAGCGAGCAAGAGATGGTATAGGAAGTAGTGGCCGATCAACCCGCTCGCCAGAGCAATGCCGAGCAGCCATATCAGTCTTTCGGTTTGTTGTCCAATTGCCAACATGAACAGTCTCCCATGAAGTACGTGCCCTTAAGCGATTGCAAAAATCGGTTCGCTGGTGCCGGTTATACGTTGTCGTCTCGTTCCGGTCAAGTTCGGACAGGACCACAATGGTGTGTTCACCTGCGGCCAGAAAGGTCAGGGACCTTTTCGATACCCCGGCAATCGATTCGGTGACGCGCGCATGTCATACGGCTCGCGAGATCTCCGGCGTACCTACTGTTCCGGCGTTTGGACTTTGTGGGAGTGCTTCTGCGTTCGCAGATTCAACTCATCGAGTTGCTTCTGATCGACCTCGCTGGGAGCGTCCGTCATCAGGCATTGACCTCGCTGTGTCTTTGGAAAGGCAATGACGTCGCGGATGTTCTCGGTTCCGGTCAGGAGCATCGTCAGGCGGTCCAGTCCGAAGGCGATTCCACCGTGCGGCGGCGCTCCGTAATCGAGTGCTTTGAGGAAGAATCCGAACCTTTCCCGGGCCTGCTCTCTGGAGATGTTCAGCAGGTCGAAGACTTTTTGTTGAATTTCCGGGCGGTGAATACGAACGCTGCCTCCGCCTATCTCCGAGCCGTTGACGACGATGTCGTAGGCTTGTGAGCGGATATTGCCCGGGTCGCTTTCCAGCTTGGGCAAATCTTCTTCGACCGGACTGGTAAACGGATGATGCAGCGAGTCGAACCGTTTCTCGCCCTCGTTCCATTCGAAAAGCGGGAAATCAACCACCCAGACAAACGCGAAGCTCTCAGGGTCGTAAAGTCCCAGGTCCCGCCCCAGCTTGCAGCGGAGCGGTGCAAGGGCTTTGTTTGCGGCTGCCTCCGTATCGGCTACGAAAAGCAGCAGATCACCTTCGCCGGCGTCAAAACGCCCGATAAGGTCCTGCTGCTGTTCAGGTGCGAAGAACTTGGCGCATCCACCGAGCAGGGACAGTTTGCCGTCCTCGGCCTTTACCTTTGCCCACGCCAGGCCCTTGGCGCCGTAGTCGGCTGCGAAGCTGGTAAGCGTCTTCTCGATATCACTTCTGGAGTACTTCTCGCCGCCGGGCGCGCAGAGGCCCTTGACGATGCCCCCGTTTTCAATGGTCGCCGTAAAGACCTTGAAGCTGCTCTGTTCTGCCAGATCGCTGATATCCTTCAGCTTCATCTCGAAGCGGAGGTCGGGTCTGTCGATACCGTAATTGTCCACGGCCTCTTTGTACGTCATGCGGGGCATCGGCGTGGGAACGTCGATCCCCAGAATGTTCTTCCAAACGCGGGCGACCATGTTCTCGTGAACGCGGATTACGTCGTTGCTGTCGACGAAACTCATCTCCACGTCGATCTGCGTGAACTCCGCCTGCCGATCCGCTCGCGGATCCTCGTCGCGAAAGCAGCGGACGATCTGGAAATACTTGTCCACGCCGCTGATCATCAGAATCTGCTTGAACAACTGCGGCGACTGAGGCAGGGCGTAGAAACAACCATGATAGAGCCTGCTGGGGACGAGATAATCCCGTGCGCCTTCGGGCGTGCTCTTGGCGAGCATGGGCGTTTCGATCTCCCAGAAGCCGAGCTTATCGAAGTAATCGCGCACCAGTGTGGTAACCTGGTGGCGGGTGCGAATCCTGTTCTGCATTTCCGGCCTGCGCAGGTCGATGTAGCGGTTGGCCAAACGAATGTCTTCACTGGTCTTCTCGGCCTTGTCGAATTCGAAGGGCGGAGTCTTGGCGACGTTCAGAATCTCCAGTTCGTCGATGGCAATCTCGATCTCGCCCGTCGCCAGCTTGGGATTCGTCATGCCTTCGCTGCGGGGCTGGACGATCCCTCTGGCGGCGATGACCCATTCACAGCGCAGGCCGCGTGCCTTTTCGTGGACTTCGGGCTGATTCTCGGGGTCGAAGACCAGTTGCGTGATGCCCTCGCGGTCGCGCAGGTCGATGAAAACGAGACCGCCGTGATCGCGGTATGAATGGACCCAGCCCGCCAGCGTAGCTTTCATACCGGCATGAAAGATGCGAAGTTGTGCACAATTGTGTGTTCTCTTTAACATAATTACTGTCTTTCGAAGTCTTCCCCAACTATATGGACGGATAGTGTATGTTCAGGGCACGGGATTTCAAGCCTGTGTCATATCGACACACAACGCCTGCATCCTATTCCAGCAGTCCGGCGTAGTCAACCTGAATCCCATTCTCTACCGGACAGATGTTGTTCCGACAGGCCGTACGGCCTGTTTCAAGCATTCCGTCATGTCAACATCGCGACAATTTGCGCCCGTTGCTCGCTCGCTTCCTTCTTGCTCGTCCTCTACGATTGCCGTCTGTCGTGCTTTCCAGTGATTTCGTCTGTTCGAAGTCCGTCGGTCCTTTAGGTACGCTGTTCGCGGCATTTGCCTTGTGTGGGGTTTCCGTTCCATCTATTCGCCAGCCGAATCGGAGGTGTTTGGGGTTTGTCCTTCGCTTGAATGCCGCGGGGTCGTGGAATACGTAAGGCAATGCACTGACTTGCCTGGAAAGATCTGCTCCTTTCGGTTCTTGTTTACTGACGTCGAGACTGTAGTCTGCTCTTGCGGTGCCAGGATAGCTGAATCCTCATGACCCGTCAAGAATTGCTGAGGCAGGATCAGGGCAATCGCATGAAAAGAAAGTGTGAGGAAATCTCACAATGTTAAAATAGA
>CAZGMJ010000019.1:0-81043 GCA_964526785.1 uncultured Pirellulales bacterium | reverse complement strand
CGATGTTCAAAGGTCTTGACACAAACCCACTACGACTTGTTCAGCAAACCCTAATTACGCAATATGGACATAATCCGGGTGGCCATGGAATTTTTACCCGAAATCTCACAGGTTTTAACGATGTTTTTACTTGAACGGCATCCAAAAGAGTGTAGAATACCATCCATTGGAAGGTATGGAGCCTTAGGGATGGATTGAACCGGGAAAGTTCTGCAGCTACATGAGGCATCAAGATGTCGGCTAATCGGCATCCCTCTGTCAAGAATGTTCTTGTTCGTATTCGAGCCGCCTTTTCATCATCGAGGCGCAGACATGCGATGTGTGAACGGGTAGGCCCAACCCACGTCATTTCCCGGGAAGATTGCGTTCTAACCGCACAAGCGGAAAAATGTTAACCCATTGTTAGGAGAAGAACCATGAACAGAAGAGTTTTGGTCTTGGGACTGCTTGCGATAGCAATGAGCTCAAATGCCCTCGGCGCCGGCTTTCTGGGACCGCCCACAGCTGAGATGCAGAAGGGGCAGTGGGGCATCGGATACAACTACACATACATAGACACGGATTTCGACAAAACAACGATGACCGAATACATCTACCTGGATGGAACGCTCAACGAGGCGTCGAGCGAGAGAATGCACGCCGAAGATGTTAAGATTCATCGACACTATGGAACCATTGCGTATGCAGTGGCGGACTGGTGGGAGGCCTATGTGCAACTGGGTGTCGCCGACGTGAAGATGAAAACCAGATATGAAGGTGAACGATGGACGGGCATCAACTTAGACAATGATTTTGCGTGGGGATGGGGAACCCGACTCACCTTTCACGAACAGCCGAATACGCGCTGGGGCTTCTCCGCCCAGATGAACTGGCTCGATACAGACGCTGATGCACCATACATGGATTCGCTGGATGGCACCACCTATACCGGCCAAACCGATGTCAGTTTCGAAACGTATGATCTTCTTCTGGCCGTCGGCCCCACGGTGGATATGGGCGGCTGGATTCTCTACGGTGGACCGTTCTACTATCACCTTTCGGGTGACTATGACCTCGACATCACCGCCCTCAGCGGTGGAGGCACTGTACTCACTGAAGACGCCCACGCGGATCTCGAAGAAGACAGCAACTTCGGCGGATTTATCGGTGCTCAATTCGATCTGTGGGAAAACGCCGGCATGACAACCGAATTTTCTTTCACTGGTGCCGGTTGGGCGGCCGGCGCAGGCCTGATGTGGAGAACCCGCTGAGAGAGCCGGCGTCGTTGAACACACACTGTGACATTACAAGCTGCGCGTCATATACGATGCGCAGCTTCTCTCTTGTACGCAAGATGCCGCCGCGACGATAATTGGACGAATTACGCCGACACACCATGAATTTTCGGTCGTCTTCATAAACACCTTCCCGGTATCGATCTGCCTTCGGGGCTACGCGTCGTTTCCGACAGCCGCGCACTTGTCTTTACGCCAACAGAATTCGCGAACGGCCGGCCGATGCGATCCGCCTATACAACTGTGAACTCAACGGCAAGCTCCCGCGTTACGTCGTCCCACGACTTACTCACGCTCCAGCCCCAGGCGTGCGCACTGCCCGCCTTGACCGCGGCCTCCAGTCCCCCCGCAACCTCCCGCGTGTCTCGCAGACCTTTCAAGAAGCCCGCCAGCATGTAATCCCCGCAACCAACTGTCGCGTGTACTTCGTTTTCGTCGGAACAGCTTGCCTGCCACCCGCCGTCATGCGTCACGAGAAGGGCTCCTTTTTCTCCTCTGCTGATCAATACCACCTCCACCTGGGCCAGTAAAGGCCTGGCCGCCCTGGCCAGACTCGCGGGCCGATCCGCCACCTTGCGACCGACCAACCGGCGAAACTCCTCGACGTTCGGCTTGATCGCCCACAACATCCCCGTCTCGACCATCTCCTGCAGCGCCGGTCCAGACGTATCCACCACCACCTTCGCTCCCTTGTCGATACACAGCTCGATCATCATAATGACGTCGCCGAGCAGATCGCCTTCGGGCATCGAACCGGCAAACACACACGTGCTGCCCGCTGCGACAAGCCCGCTGAGGTCGTGACGCAGCCGCCTCAATGATTCCCGCGAAGCCAGGTCCGATCGATGCCGCAGGTGCATCTCCCGCTCATTCTTCGTATCCACTACCGTGACGTTCTGCCTGGTGGCCCCGGCCGCCGGCGTCACGCGCACGTCGATCCGGTCCTGCATCGCTTCGGTCTCCTGCAGCAGCAACCGGGTATCATCCTGCCCCCACAATCCCGCCGCGATGCTCTTCTGGCCCATCCACGCCAGCGCGTACGAAACGTTCATCGCCTTGCCCGCCGGCTTCATCCACGACGCGCTGACCAGCTTGTGCTCTCCCCATTCAATCCCGTCGAATTCGCACACCCGGTCCCACGCCGGCCACAGCCCCACCGTCACAATCGTATTCGTCCGCTTCATGGCGTTCCTTCTTTCTGCCCCCGCTCTGCGCCCAATTGGCCGCACGCCGCACAGATCCCGCGTCCCATTCGAAAACGTATCGTCGTCTCAATCCCCGCCTCTTCCAGCACGCCGGCAAACCGCCTGATCGTCCCGCTGTCGCTGCCCGCAAATGTACATCCGGCGTGTGGATTCAACTCGATCAGATTTACGTGCGACCGCAGAGGCCGCAGCAGCCGAACCACCCCCCGAGCCTGCTCGGACGCATCGTTTACGCCCCGCAGCATCACGTACTCGAATGTCACCCGCTGCTGCGTCAGTCGCTGATACCCGCGCAGCGCCTCCATCAAAGCCCCAAGCGGATACTTCCGCGCCACCGGCATGATCCTGCGCCGCAGCGCATCGTCCGGCGCATTGAGCGATACCGCCAGCCGCGGCCGCAACTCCGCGTTCGCCAGCCGCCGAATACCCGGCACGATCCCGCACGTACTGATCGTCAAATGCCGTATGCCAATCCCCTTGCCCTCATCCTCGTTGAGAATCGCCACCGACCGAAGCACCGCATCGGTATTCTCCAGCGGCTCGCCCATTCCCATGTAGACGACATTGCTGATCCGCTCGCCGTTCCGCTCGACGCAAATCACCTGATCGACAATCTCCGCCGCCGTGCAGTTCCGCCGCCACTGCACCCTCGCCGTCGCACAGAACGCGCAGCCCATCGCACAACCCACCTGCGTCGAGACGCACATTGTCCGCCGCCCGCCGTCTTTCAGAAGCACCGACTCGATCTGACCGCCGTCGGCCAGCCCGAAGACGTATTTCGCCGTCCCGTCTTCGTCAACCAGCTTTTCCCGTATCTCCAGCGACGAAATGCAGAATCCCCGCTCGGCCAGATCAGCCCGAAACGCCTTGCTCAAAGGTGTGATCGCATCGATCTCGGTAACGCCCATACGCTGAACGAATCGGAAAATGTAACCCGCCAGGTATTCCCTTTGCCCGCACTCGCCAACGAGCCCCTTGAGCTGCTCCAGTGTCATGTCTTTCAGGTCCTGCGCCATAGACCCGTTAGTTTACCACAGCCGCCGACCGCTGTCGAACCACTCGCCAGCCCACCCGGCGTCTATCGACACCCGCAGCCGCGCGCATCGCCCCGGCTCAGGATGTCGTCGGAATCCCGCGAACAGTCCCTCCCGCGAGCCGCCGGGCCTACTCCTCGTCGCTGTCTATCGCCATGTACTCCTGCTGGCCCTCGCTGACGTACGCGTGCTCCTTCTCGCCGTGCTCGTCTTCGCCCTCGTCCTCGCCGTAGACCTCCCCCGCCTCTTCGCCCATCTCCTCGGCGTCTCGCTCGGCGCAAATCTGCTCCCATTCCTCCAGCGTCACCAGCACCTCCCGCGCCTGGCTGCCCTTGTACTCGCCCAGGATCCCCGAGGCCGCCATCATCTCGATAATCCGCGACGCACGGGCATACCCGATGCTCAGCCTGCGCTGGAGCAAAGACACGCTGCCGCGCTTGGTCTCGAGCACCACGCGCACCGCCTCGTCGAACAGGTCGTCCTTGCCCATCTCCGACGAATCGACCTTCTTCATCCGCGTCAGCTCCGGATGGAACTGCGGCTCGGCGATCTCCTTGAGATGCTTGACGATCCGCCGGACCTCCGAATCCTCCAGGAACGTCCCCTGCGCGCGGCTCAGATCGCTCGTGCCCGGCTTAAGGAACAGCATATCGCCCTCGCCCAGCAGCGTCTCGGCGCCGTTCTGATCCAAAATGATCCGGCTGTCCATCCTCGCCGCGACCCGAAAACCGATCCGGCACGGCATGTTCGATTTGATCAGACCCGTAACCACCGTCGCCTGCGGCCGCTGCGTCGCCAGCACCAGATGAATCCCGACCGCCCGGCTCTTCTGCGCCAGCCGGACGATGTACGCCTCGATCTCCTTGGCCGCCGTCATCATCAGGTCCGCCAGCTCGTCCACTACAATCACAATGTATGGCAGACTCTTCGGTATCTTCGCCGCTTCCTCGTCCGTAGTCGGCTGGAACCGCTCGAGCACGCCCTCGGCTCCCAGCTTGTTGTACTCGGCGATGTTCTTCACCCGCGCCTCGGCCAGCAGCGCATACCGCTCATCCATTTTGATCGTCGCCCATTCCAGTATCTGCGCCGCCATCTGCGTCTCGGTCACAATCGGACACATCAAATGCGGGATCGTGTTAAACGCCGTCATCTCCACCATCTTCGGATCGACCAGAATCATCTTCACCTCATCCGGCCGACGCGTCATCAGCACGCCCGTAATGATGCTGTTGATGCACACGCTCTTACCCGAACCCGTCGTCCCCGCAATCAACAGATGCGGCATCGCCGCCAGATCCGATACCAGCGCCTCGCCGGCAGAGTCCTTCCCCAGATACAGCGGAATATGCATGCGATGGGCCGCATCGCTCGCCTGCTCCATCATGCTCCGCATCCGCACTTTCTCCTTCTCGCTGTTCGGCACCTCGATCCCGATCGTATGCTTGCCGCGCAGCGGCGCAACGACACGCACGGCCCCGACGCCCAGCGCCCGCGCCATATCGTTCGACAACGATCCGATCTGGCTGACCTTCACGCCCGAACCCAACTCGAGTTCGAACATCGTCACCACCGGCCCCGTATCGGCCGCCACAACCCGCGCATTGACGTTGAACTCCGAGAGCAACTGCTCCAGCGCAACGGCCTTCTGCTTGACCACCTTCTCCTGCACCGCCGCATAGCCGTACTCCGACTCGGCCAGCAGATCCCAGGGCGGCAGTTCGTAATCCTCGTACGTCGGCTGCGCCGGCGCCCGTTTGATCGGCTGCACTTCCTGCTTCCTGGGCTTTTCCTTCTTCGGCTCGGCCACGCTCACGATATCCATCGTCCGGGGCTTGGCGACCTGTTCCGGCCGCCGCGACGCCTCGCTGCGCACCACCATCGGTTTCTGCCGCTCGCTCAACTTCCGCCAGATATCACTGATCGCCGCCGTCTGTTCCTTCGCAACGTCCCACGCCGGAATGATCGCCCCGACCACTTTTCGCGCGCCGAAGCCGATCCCCGCCAGAATCCGAATCATCAGACTGTCCGCCAGCAGCAATATCCCGACCACCCACGTCGCGCACACCAGTATCAGCGTCCCCAGCCATGCAAAACTGCCGCCGAGCATCTGCGCCATCCCCGCGCCGACAACGCCGCCCGATCCCATCGGAAAGTTGAAGAACCGCTCCGGCCACAGACACTGCACCGTCGTCGAGCCCGCCACCGTCACCAGCATCAGTCCGATCACGCGGAAGATCGGCTGGCCCGTCGGATGCTTCGTCAGCTTCGCCACCAGATAGCAGATCGCCGTAACCAGCGCCAGGAAAACCCCCGGCCCGATGTAATATAACAGATAGTACGAGCAGAACGCCCCGAACGTCCCGCACCAGTTCGACGGCTCGGCATTATGCGGATACACAAACCGGCTCGGCCAGTCCCGAATATCGAAGCTCACCAGACTGCCCAGCAGCAGCAGACACAAACCGATCGCCAGACACGCCGCCGCACCCCGCAGCACCGCACCGTCCGATTCGTACGTTCGCCGGTTCTTACGTTTTGATTTTCTGCGTGTCACGCCTCCACGTCCTTTCGCTCGTCCTATAAAAACAATACCAAAAGCACTATGCACCCCTCACAGGCGCACTCACTTACCTATATCGGCGACCCGAACCCCTTTTCTGCAAATTTGCCGCGCCTGCTGCCTATATTGAAATCGCTGGACAACCGCGCCGCCTTGCCGCAAGATATTATCAGACATAGCGTTTGCCGATCTGCGTACGGAAACGTCCATTAAGGGAGAACACAGTGCGAATACGAGATGCCGCCAAAGGTCCCGCGAATAACTCGAACAGGTCCGCCGAGCCCGCGACACACAAGCGGCCGCGGCTATCCGTAATCAGGAAGACCGCCGTCGGCAGCGGGCTGGCCGTAGCCTGCTTGGCGCTGTATGTACTATGGTTCGTCCATGGCCGGCCCGATCCGGCCGTAGACTACCTGGCGTTACTCAATGAAACGACCCGCCCGAAAGAACTGTCAAGCGAGGACAACGCATGGCCCCTCTACCGGCAGGCCATCGAACTGCTCGTCGATCCGGACGCACCAGATCTCCATGAAAGCATCTTCGACTATCGGGGCCGCCGGTTCTCCGAACTTGCTCCCGCCGAGCAAACCGCCGTCGCCGCATGGGTCGAACGAAACCGCGATGCGTGGCGGCAATTCGTCGCAGCAAGTCGAAAACCCCGCTATCACCGCCCATGCCGACCTGTTTCGACGCCGGACGAACTGCTCGCCGGACTCGATGTCCCCACTGTGAAAATCGACATGACACACCTCGAATCGTTCCAGACGCTGCGCGCCCTGGCAATCTGGCACTCGCGTATCGAGGCAACACGCGGCCGCATCCAAAACGGTTTCGACGATGCTCTGGCGATCGTTCGCGCCGGCAGACACCTCGGCCGCTCCAAACTGCTCGTCGAGATGCTGTTCGGCCTGGCTTTGTGTTCCGCCGGCCACACGGAAATTCTGGAAATCGCCTCGATACACAAGTGCTTCCCCGCGGAGGTGAAGCGATTCCGCAACGAACTCCGCAATGCCTTCGGCACCGACTACCCGACCCTCGATCTCGACGGCGAGAGAATCGTCTTCCGGGACATCGTCCAGCACATCTTCACCAAAGGCGGCATCGGCGGCGGCCACCTCATACCGCGATATCTGCCGCCTCTGATTCGCACGCATTCGGTCATCCAGACGCTGGGACAGCTCGACACCGAGACAAGCGCCCGACAGATGGCCTTCTACACCGCCGTCGCCTTGATACATACGCGGCGAAGCGAGACGATGCGCCGATACCTCGCACTGTGCGACCGGGCCGAGGCAATCGCCGCCATGACTCCCTTTCGGAGAAAGCAGGACAACATCTCGCTCGGTGTCAAAAGGCCGCACATCTTCAACTTCCATGTGCACTTCGATTCCTTCGTTGCGCAAAGCAGGGACTTCGTAGCCGCCGCCGGCATCCCGGCCGTAGAGAGAATGTCCGAAATTCTGCACCAGACCCGAACCCTCCACGAGGCAACCGCAACCGTCCTCGCGCTGATCGCGTACCGCCTCGACAGCGGCCACTACCCCGACGATCTGCCACAGTTGGCCCGCGCCGGCTATCTGGACCAGCTTCCACAGGATCCCTTCAGCGACCGTCCGCTGGTCTATAGAAAGATCGACGGTGACTTCACGCTCTACAGCGTCGGGCGAAACTTCACAGACCAGGGCAGCCAAACCGCCTCCGCCGGCGGCAAACACCGCCCCGTCATCTGGGGCATAGACGCCGACGCCGTCTTCTGGCCCGCGCCCTCGCAAGCCGCCGGCAACTGAACCCCGCCGCCAAAATCGCTCGGCACCCACTCATAATACATGTATTCACTTATCGTCATGGGCGACTCCACATCTTTTCTGCAGGTCTTAACACTGTGACTACTTCGTTCCCAGAAGTTTCTGAATATCTAATTGGCCAATTCTCTTGACTTCCAGCCTGTTCAAACCGATATTTGAGTGAAAGTGCAATGCCAGAGATATGGGTCGTGTGCTCCCAAAGACTGACGTTTATCAAAGTAATAGTCATCGGGCACTATCATGTGTATCACCGTATATGCTAATGCGTCAGTCCTTTGTTATCGTATGGCGGAGGAAAGCCATGGCAATTCGTCCTTCAGGGTCTTACGTAATTGAAAAACCTTCGGCGCGCGCTCACAGTCCGGATGACTCCAGCGACAAGAATGCCGGCATGCCCTACGATTCCTCGACTCAGGATTCAAACCTGAATCAGCCCCAGGGAACAGACGAAGCTGGTGGTGCAATCCAACAACCTAGCGATACAAGCTGTGGGTTGGCTTTCTTGCACAGTAACTTCTGTGAAGGAGAGTTAGTCCTCGGCTTGGTCGGTGCCGTCGGAGCCAAACTACGTGATGTTGTAGACAAACTGAAAGCCCGCTTGGAGGTCATTGGATACGATGTTCAGGAAATACGTGTCTCACATGACATCATCCCCATGGCAACAAACACCGACAAGCCGCCTAGCAATAATGAGTTCGAGCGAATAAACTGTCTCATGGATGCTGGAAATCGTGCTCGTAAGGAATCTGAGGATAATTCTGTTCTGGCGTTAGGTGTAGCTGCTTGGATATCCTCTAAAAGAGCCAAAGTCGACGGGGGACATCGTTCACATTCGCCGAAGAAAGCATACATAATCAACTCACTGAAACATCCGGAGGAGATCGCTCGCTTGCGGCAAATCTATCCTCAAGGTTTCTATCTTCTTGGAGTACACAGTGATCACACAAGACGCAGCGAGTATCTGGTACAAGAAAAGCGAATGACAAAGGAGCAAGCGGCGGAACTCATGGAAAGAGACGAGGACGAACACCTTCCACATGGGCAACAAGTGCGCGATACATTCCACATGTCCGATTTCTTCGTAAGACTGGATGCTAATGACGACAAATTGAACGAAAGCATTTGGCGCATATTGGATATAATCTATGGGTCCCCTTATCTTACTCCTACATTCGACGAGTATGCGATGTTTTTTGCCTTCGCTGCATCGCTACGTTCTGCGGATCTATCCCGCCAGGTTGGTGCTGTAGTTGCCCATCACGACGAACTTCTGTCAACAGGCGCCAATGAATGCCCAAGATTCGGGGGAGGATTATACTGGGCAAAGCTTAACGATAGGACCGGTGCCGTACAGGATGAAGACTTGGGACGCGACTATATGAGAGGTGAAGATGCAAACAGAAGCCAGCAGATTCGCATGATCGAGGATATCGTGAAGATAGGAACATGCGAGGGAATTGATGGTGACAAACTAAGGCTGACCCTTGAAAGGAGCCCTATTACGGACATCACTGAGTATGGGCGCGCCGTCCATGCTGAAATGGAAGCGCTTCTATGTTGTGCGCGCAATCACGTGTCAACCCGCGGAGCCACACTTTATTGTACGACGTTTCCGTGCCACAACTGCGCGAAGCACATTATCGCTGCAGGGATAGAAAGAGTCGTATACATTGAACCCTATCCAAAGAGCAGGGCCGCCGAACTGCACGATGACGCTGTCTTACTCGGATTCAATACAAACAAGACTACCGTCCACTTTGAACCATTCTTCGGAATCGGCCCGAGGCGATTCTTCGAGCTCTTCTCAATGAAACTTGGCTCCGGATATCCGATACCACGAAAAGATAGAGACGGGCAGGTCTTGAAGTGGGAACCTGAAGGCAGTAGACTGCGTATACAGATGCTGCCATGCTCATACTTGGACTTGGAGATCGCAGCTGCAAATATGTTCGAAAATTACGTGAAACCGCAGGAGATAGACCATGGCAACGGACAGAACGAGTGAAACGCGTAAAGATATGGAAGTTTTCGCAGAGTATCTTAAGGAGGCAGCCGCCACTGTCAGATCATGGCCTGAGTGGAAACGCACTATTCTAGGCAAACCTATGGACATGGCAGAGACTTCTCCATCTTCACGAAACTCATGCGAAAGCCCTTCTGCTAACTCGCACACCTGAATAGTGATCAGGAAATTGCAATCCACCTACATTGAGCTAGTTTATATGAGGGGGGACTGTGAGATAAAATCATACTTGCCGGCGACATAAACGGCGACTGCATCGTCGACTTCAAAGACTTCTGTTTCCTCGCCCTCCACTGGCTCGAATAAACCCCCATCCGCTCCCGATTGTCCACTTCTCCTTGTGGCCCGAACGGCACTCAAACAAGGGTATTGCCGCCCAATACCTGCAAGCCGCTTCTGTGCAATTGCTGCAATGATTCAGGATTTCCCTTGACTTTCAGCCCTCTGTTTTGTATAATACCCACCTAACATATAGAGACAACAGAACCCATGGCGAGACCCAATGACAGATCACTCAACTACATCATCAACCGCCCTGCCCCCGAACCGGAACCTCAACAACCGCCGAAAGGAACCAGACGCGTATACTTCCGGAATCCGAATATGCAAAACGTCGAAGATCCGCCGGTGGCGGAAACCCAAAATTGAGATAGGCAAGATGCAACCGGACTCAGCCCCTCGGTGCCCATATAGCCCGGTCTCTCGGTGCCTGCCGTTTATGCAAAACAAACCCAATGACAAGATGGGTAAGATGCGAACCTCTTCTACCAGGTGCCGTGTGTCCCCCTCAGTGCCCTGGCCCCTTTTCGAAAAAACATCGAAGATCCGCCGGTGGCGGAAACCCAATCGACACCCTTCTGCATGGACTCGGGTGTCGTCCCGAGCGAGTGGAACGAGTCGAGGGAGCTCCATTCGAATGCACAAATGTCCAAAACACCGCAGAACCCCCTCTGGCGTGAATGCAAGAATGAAAAACAAACCCAATGTTAATTTAGGCAGCTTGAGCGTGCCCGACAGCACTGTAGGATCTAAAGCCTTAAAGCCTATACCCCTCAGTGCCCGGATGCCTCGATGCCTTGGTCCCTCGGTGCCTGGATACCTCGATGTCCTAACCCCTTTTCGAAAAAACAAAGCCAATCCGAGCCTGTGCACACGGCTTGCAAGCGGCCTTCTCGGCCGCAATCGCCGACTAAAACGGAAAACGAACACCCAAATTACTGTCAAAAAATTGCCCAAAAGCCCCGAATCTGGTACAATTATGGTGGCATTACTGGAGAAAAACGCTCTCGCAAACACTGGTCTCGTACCGTGGCGGCCGGTCCGTCCGTATCTGCGCGCCCGATCCGCCGTAAACAAACCGTCGGCTATGGCCGGCAAAGGAGTTGCTATTATGACTGCGCACAAGCTACCCGCCTCCGCCCTCGTTGCCTTCGCACTGATACCGGCACTCGTCTGCACCGCCCCGCTCTCGGCCGCATGCTCGACCGAACCCGACGCGCCGGACTGCTCCTGCTTTGACGACACCGGGGCCTGGGCTCCGAGCGGCGCGTACATCCAGGACATCGCCCTCGATACACTCGGCACCGAAGAATCCTGCCCGTGCCCCGGCACATTCGGCTGCAACTGGGAAATCGCTGCCGACGAGGCATTCACCAACGCCGGCAAGCCCTATTACCAGATGGTCCTCGGCGCCAACAGCGAAACGACCGCTCTGATCATGGCCTGGGCGCTCTCATACTGCGGCCCCATCTTCCACCACCGCGAGGCCTGGTGTTCAGAAACCATCTCCTACTGGCACCGCGAGGCGGGAATCCCGTACTCCGACGGCTACAAGACCTGCGGCTGGCACTGCGACTGGCAGAACTACAACGTCGGCCAGCTCAAGACGTGGTACGAGACCGAGGACTATATCAACCCCTTCGGCTTCGGCGGCCGCGGCCGGTGGATCAGCTACGAAGAAATCGACTACGAGAACTTCGAACTGGGCGTCACCGTGCCCGTCCCCGGCGCATACGTCGCCATCCGCGGCTACGACGCGGGCCCTCCCGGCTCCTGGCATGGCCTGAGCAACAGCCACAGCCTCATGATCGACGAGATGTGGGTGCACAAAGGCGCCCTCGGCCGAGTCTTCCAGATTGAAGTAACATTGCTTGAAGGCAACAGCGGCAACAGAGTCCGCAACGATCATTCCTACGACGATCTCTGGTCCCGCACACCCGCCGGGCCGGACTGGATAGGATCGGACAGGAAGATCTACGGCTTCGGCATTGATCTCGATGACGACAGAAAACCCCTCTACGACGAATCGCGCCTGCATTACGTGCATCACCCGCACGAGTATATCGCACCGGTCCCCGACTCGACCATATTCCTGGACAAGGACTGGGCCGCGCGCGCACGCCTGATCCCAGAATTGCGGGTGTACGCCGAACTCATCCGCAAAGAGAACGGCCCCAAAGTCGTCTGCTCAGCGCCGCAGGTCAAACTTCCGGGCATACCCGACGGAAACGACATCAAATGGTATTTCCCCAGAGAGCAGGAACGGCCGATCGACGTCTTGATAGATCTGATGGCCGTCCATCCCCTGCCCATCAAGGGCCTCGAAATGACATGGGGCGGGCAGTTTGTGCCGAAAAACTACGGCGTCCAGTTCGCCGAGAAGGAGCAAAAATATCTCGACGCCACCGTTCCCGATCTGAGCCAGATCAAGTTTCCCCAGCAGATTCAGTTCTTCACAATCCCTGCGTACTTCTCGGATTCGCCCTCCGGAGTCTCGGTCCGCTACGTCCGGCTCAGATTTCCCAAAGGCACATTTATGCAGAACGCCGTGCTGGAGGAACTGCGCTTCAAGTACGATCAGGGACCGTGGGAAGATGCGGAAGACAATCCGCCCTGCCGGAAAGAAATTCCCGGCGATATCAATGAGGACTGCATCGTAGACTTCAAAGATTTCGCAATCATGGCCGCCCACTGGCTCGAAGAATCGCAATAGCGATAGGCGCCAAGTCGCAACCCTGACAGGCTGCCTTGCAGTTCCATGCAGCCACGGGTCGGGCAGACCGGTGCAATTACAATTGAATACGAGACTGTCCAACGCCCGGCATGGCCGTATCGGACACCGCCGTGCTCTCGATGTGGCGTGGACGGGCCGGCCGGCGGTTCTGCGGGCGGCCCCGTCAGGCCATGAAGATCGGTTGGATGTGCCGCTCGAACAGATTTGCGGTAACGTGCGGCGCGATGGCGTCCTCGTACTGCTGCAGCATGTCTGTATACTCGCGACGCATCTCGGCCGCGATCTTGTAGCCGACGTGCAGCAGTTGGCGGAAATTGGGATCATAATCGGGGCAGTCCGGATCGTGCCGCAGCGCTGCGGCAAACCGCTGGCCGTCCCAGCGCCGGACCTGCCCGGCCGACGGCAACTTGGAACTGTCGATGTCGATTACGTTTTCGTACGGCTCGCACAACTCGTCGAAGCGGGACAGCGCCCGGCCGTAGATATCCGCCGCCATGGCAAGGCTGTCATCACCCGCCAGCGCCAGGCCGATCAGCTCCTCGAGCCAGGTCGTTCCCGCGGTTTTTACGTGCAGCCCGGCGCCGTGCTCGCGTATCGCCCGCCCGACGGGGCCGTAGATGGAGAATTTGTCACTGCCGGAATGAATGCTCAGCTTCAGGTTCTCCGAAAGGCCGAATTGGCGCACCGCCGCCTTGAGGACCATCAGGTCCGCTTCGAATTCCCGGGTGAATGCGTCGATGTCACCGACGTAGTCGACGCCCTTGTTGAACCGACCCGTGAACTTCGGAGCAATGGTTTGAGCGGCGATACCTTCGTCCGCGATCGCCGCCAGTATGACCAGCAATTCGGCCGGCGTCTGCGGCTCGTCGGTCTCATCCATCGAGACCTCCGTAACGAAGTTGCCCGCGCCCTTAACCTCAACGATTCGGCGGTAGATCTTGCCGGCCTGGCGCACCGCCGTGAGGTACTTGGCCGCGAACAGCCGAATATGCTCGATGCTTACCTCGTCGCTGACGGCGATCTCGCCGCCGGCCGGCAGATCCATGATCTGCGAGGCGTACCTCTCGACAAACGCATCCACGTCATCGGCGGGGGCGGCTTTGGCGATAAAATCCGCCACATCCAGCGTAAAGAAGTCGCTGGCGGTGACGAACTTATCGACGTTGCTAAAGCCGATATGGTCCGCATCCACGAGATAGGGCCCGCTCCAGGCGCAGGCGCGAACCGCTTCATCCGCCTCGCGCCGTACGTCGATCGGCCGGGTGCCGATGATGGTGTGCTCGCGATTGCTCTTGTTCCAGACGGGGACGATCGAGACGCCCTGCTCCCGGGCCTGCATGATCGCCGCAAGCTGGGCCCTGCCCTGGCAGCCGAACCGATCGCCGATTCCGAACGAGAATCTATCCAACTTCATGTACTTTCACTCCATCCATGAGAGATTATTCCAGATTGTTGTCCTTGCGCACCGCTCCGGCCGGCACGCCATCGCCCAATGCGACCGCCCGCTCGACATTCGACAGATCGTTGTCGCATAGCATGATACCGCCACTGTCGCCTTCCACCTGCAGGAAGATCTCGCTGCCCTTAGAAGGTCTGCAACCGCGAATGATTGCACCGCGCACGTCGTCGAATTGCATGACAGACTGTGCCCCGTTCGCAAAGTCGCTCCCGATACCGCCCAGCCAGACGTTCTCGACGTCGTCCAGCACGATCGCGTGGCGCAGGTCGTCTTTCTCGAACTGCAACTGCACGCCGGCCATTCGCAATCCGCGCACGTGCCTGCAGTACAGGCCGTACGCGGGCAGTCGGCCGAACATGCTGTATTCCGGATAGCTTTCGGGCTTCTCCGGAACCGTCCTGTTGCTTTGTTCGATGGCGCCGCCGCCGAGAAAGGAGAGCCGCAGATTGGTCAGTGTGAGGTTCTCGATGTGGGCCTCGGGCAGTCCGCTGATGGCGCAGCCTGTGGGATCGGCGCCGCGCGCCTCGATGTTGCTGATCGTCACATTGCGAAGCACGCCCACGTCGGGTCTGGCCATGTCTTTTCTGAACGGCCGGGCGCGATTGCCCAGGCGCACGAAGATCGGAGCGCCTACGCCGTGCATGGTGATGTCCGAGACAACCACGCGGTCCATCGTTCCGCCGTCAACGATTTCCAGGGCGACGCCCGCCAGTCTCGTCTCGTAAACGGCGCAGTTGCTCAGCACGATGTTCTGGAAGCCGCCGTTGGACTCGGTGCCCATCTTCAGCGCGTTGCACCGGCTGCTCAGGACGCAGTTGTTCACGACCACGTCTCTGCACACCCGGTCGGCGGTGCTCTTGAGGACGATGGCGTCGTCGCCCGAGACGATGTTGCAATTCGAGATGGTAACGCGCCGACAGCAGTCGATGTCTATGCCGTCGTTGTTGTGGTTGACCAGGCTGTGCACACGGATGCCGTCGATCCGGACATCGTCGCACGCCAGATAGTGCTGCACCCACATGGGAGAGTCCACTATCGTGACATCCTCGACAACGACATCCTTACATTCGATGATGCGTATCATATACGGACGCACCTTATACGGTCCCTCGAAGGCCTTGCCCTGTCCGTCGATGGTTCCCCTGCCGACAATGGCGATCCGCTCAGCCTTCTCCGCATAGATCAGGCTCTTTTCGGTGTAGTTGTCCGTATAGGAGCGAAAAGAAGGTACTGTCCGGGGGTAGTCTTTGAGATCGGTACTGCCCAGCAGCGTACAGCCGGCCTCCAGCCGGAGCGTCACTCTGCTCTTGAGCACAATGGTTCCCGACAGGAAGCGGCCCGCCGGCAGCGAGACGACTCCGCCGCCATCCTGCGAGCAGGCGTCTATGGCCTTCTGTATCGCGCGGGTGCACAGTGTTTTGCCTCCGGGCGCCGCACCATAATCGCAGATATCATATATGCCGTCCGCTGCAGGCGTCGGCGTGGCGAGTGCACAAATCAATAACGATATGGAAAGCGATCCTATCCTTTTCATTATGTGCTCCTGTCATTCACGGTTGCCGCCCTAATCAGCGCTGCATTTACGTCCCTTTCTACAAATGCTCGTGCAGCCACGCCAGTGTTTCCCGCCACATTTCAGGAGTGTATGCGTGCTCCACTTCGGGATACAGTACGCCCCTGAACCGGCCGGCCCGACCATAGAGGCCGTAGACCTGTTCGGCGAATTTGTTGATGAGACGAACGCCGTCGGCCGGCGAACCGGCATCCCGGCCGCCTGTAAGCGTCAGATGGGCCCGCGGGGCAATGCAGGCGACGACCGATTCGGTGTCGATGTGCCGTCCGAGCATATTCGGCACGTAGTAGTAGATTCCATGCTCACGGACCGCGCCACGGTCAATCAGATTCTGGTAGCACGTCAGACACGCTACGCTGACGGCGACCTTGATTCTGTCGTCGAGCGCCGCGGCCCACCACGTCCGTGTCGCTCCCATGCTCATGCCGACAGCCGCGATGCGCTGCGGGTCGACGTCCGGGCGGGAGGCGAGCACGTTCAGCGCGAGCAGATCGTCGCGCACCATCATGCCCCACAGGGTCCTGCCCTGCCACAGGAAGGTCTTGAACAGTGACTCCTCAGTCTGCCGGCCCTGTTCACGGGCGCCTGCAGGTCCCTGAAAGCGGCGCTCGCCAAAGGCGTAGGCGTCGATACCCAGCACGAGATAGCCGGCGCGGGCCAGCACCTCTCCCGTCGCGAAATCCAGTTCATCATGCGCTTCGGTAATCAACTCCTCCTTGCCCAGTTCGTATTTGCCCCAATGATAGTGATTGTAGAGGATTGCAGGTGCGGGGCTTTTGAGACCATCGGGCACGAGCACATAGCCATACACAGTATCGCCTGCGCCGTTGTCGAAGGTGAAATGCTCGAATCGGCAGCCGTCACGAGGCTCGCGCCGATCCGTCTCGATCTGTGGCGTGAACAAAGGCGGCAGGTCTCCCAGCAGTTTCCAGAGTTCTTGGCGAAGCGCTGCTTTATGCCGGTCCCATTGTGCTGCAGAGGCGGGCAACGGGGTATCGAAGGGACGAAATCCTCCCTTTAGCAGATCGGATCCGCCCGGCAGATCCGGGGCCATCGAAACCAGCGGCAGTATCGGCGCAAAGAAACTCACGCACGTCTCCTCGGGCGGTCTGCCGCAGCCGTCTGTCTGCGTGCACCATTCATGCGCACACCTCGTGTATGCGGTCGTATGTCTCGGCCTGCTGATCCGGGCCGGGGCAGTACGTCACTACTATGAGCTTCATGTCCCTGCGCCACAATTGTCGAACGATGTCAACGACCGTATCCGGTTCACCGACGATGCGGGCATTGACCACCACGCCGGTTCCGGCAAACGCATCGGCAAAGGCCTGCGGATCGTTCGGCGACGGATCGGTCCGCGCGCCGAATGCAGCATCAACCATACGCAGTCCTTTGATCTGCTTGACCATACCGGTCTTGTCCGACCAGTTGCCGCAACTATGGAAGACGGGACCGCCGAACTGCTCTGCGGCACGCTCGACCGCGGGCGCTGCAAACTCGATATACTGCGGGCCGGAGATCATCAGCGCGTCGTCATCGCTCATGCCTATCCCATCAAAACAGCGGGCCGAAGCGAAGCCGTGACCCGGCCAGACGATTCTGTCTGCGATGCGATCGAGCTGGACACGGTTGAACTCCACGAGTAGATCAGCCAGTTTCATCAGCAGGGCCTTAACTTGATCGGGAGAGTCGAACATTTCGAGAAAGAAGGCGTTCATATCGACGATCCCGCACGCGGCGTTCAGAGGCGACTGCGTATCGGTCAGCGAGAGCGGGAGCATACCCTGCGTCCGCTCCAGGAAGCAGTCAATCATTCGGAGAGTATGGCGGCCGACAGGGGTTTCGGCGACGGGCAGAGCATCGAACTGCAAAGCATCGGATACCGATTCGAACAGCGGCTTGACCGCGGGCGCCTGCCCTTTAGCCCACGTGTATTCGGCGCCGAAGGCCGAGGCCAGAGTGCCTATGCCATACCAGGGTTCGAGGAAATTGGGAACATCTCCTGCGTATTCCATGCTCTTTTGAAGCGCTCCCAACTGCAGCGCAAGCGACCTTTCCATATCCGCACAGCCGTAGGTCAATGTCTCGGCGACCCGCATTCGGCGGTACACGACCACGCCCGAGGGTGCTTGCCAGAACGCTTCGCAGCGAGGCAGCAGGCTCGCCTCATATTCTACGTAGGCATGCAGATCAAAATCGCCGGGCGCGACCGGCTCGACCGGTGTTGCCTGGACGTCCACATTGCGATTGTCATATGTTTCGTCGGCCAATTCCGCCTCCGATGCTGTTTGACAACGGATATCGAACCGCCCCGGGACTTAGGCCTGGGTGATCCAGTATACCGATGCGATGATAGCAGCGACGCAGCCCCAGCCTATCAGGAATCCTATCACAGAACTGCGCGAGGGTATCGCGATTTCCAGATTCGTATTGGGAAAGAGATTTCGCCGGGGCGGGGGCACCGCACCTTCGGGCAGCGTGCACGGGTTTTCCACCTGCTCGCCCGGCCTGACGGGCGTTCGCACGAGGGCGTAGAAGTTCTCGAGCTTCTCGCGAGCGACGGGTCTGGTTATGAAGCTGACGGCTATTCCCGCAATCGTGCCGGCTGAGAGATAGATCACCATCTGCCAGGGCAGATATACTTCCGGGATACCGTCCTTAACAAAGACGAATCTCATCTGCTCAGCCATCGGCAGTGCGCCTATCCAGGAGACGAAGAACTGCTGACTCGTCAACCACCAGACAGCGAAGGCGGTTAGGGTGGCGGCCCATGCCCCCGCCACCGTCGTCCTTCGCCAGAACAGGCCGAGCCAGAATGCAATTCCCATCATAGGCGATATCTTCCAGAACAGCTCGAGCCCTTCGACAACTCCTTCGAGCTTGTAGGCTATTGTGACTCCGGCAGCGACTATCAGCAGCGCCGTGAGCCTGGCCACAAATACGTAGTGGTTATCGCCGGCACCCGGCCGGAGCCGTTTGTAGATGTTCTCGGTGAGCAAGCCTGACGAGGCGATCATGAACGAGTCGCACGAACTCATCACCGAAGCCAGCAGTGCGGCCAAGAACAGTCCCAGGATGCCGTGCGCGATCTTCGGCAGGAATTCGGCGGCGACCAGACCGAAGATGTGATCGGGATCAACCGTCCGGTCGGCGAAATAGACCACGGCCGCCAGTCCGGTCAGACACCACGCCACCGTACAGACGCGCTTTATGAAGTTGCCGAACATCCAGCCGATCCGTCCTTCGTTCTCCGTTCGGCCGGCGGCGCAATTGCCCATCGTATGCGGCTGGGTGACGATGCCGACCAGGCCGTTGATAGCTATGACGGCGATATAGAAGACACCGATTTCCGCCGGCGCAACCAGAGAGAGCATTTGCGGGTCACTGATCTTCTGGTGGAGGGCATCGAGACCACCAACCGCGTTCAAAACGAAAGGCAGCAGCACGAAGGAGAAGACAATGGTCAGGGCGCCCTGAATGAAATCCGTCACTATCGCAGCCGAGAGACCGCCGGCAATTCCGTAAACAACGAAAAGAAAGGTCATGACGGCGATGGCAATGTCCGCCGAGACGAGTCCCCCGGTGCTTGCGTGCACCACGGCGCTGGAGCCTTTGAGCATGACGCCGATGTTGACGGAGAGATTGGCGGCCCCCACGACGGCAAACAGCATGCCCACGCTCGGCCCGAAACGCGCGTCAAAAACATCGGCGGTGGTAATCGCCCGAAACCGCCGCATTACGGGTGCAATAAGCCAGTAGAACGGCGTAGCGAAGAGCCAGAGCCACTGGTACCAGATGCCCGAAAGACCGTTGGTGAAGCTCTTGGAAGCTACACTGACGGCCTGATCGGAGTGGGTACCCGTTCCGAACGCGTGGGTGATCATCATCACCTTGCCGAATCGCCGCGGCATGAAGAAATCCGCGATGTTACGGATTCGTCTGGCGGCCCAGACGCCGATGAGCGTCACGCCGACAAGGTACAGGCCCAATACGATCAAGTCCGCCGGATGAAGACCAAGCATATTGTCATACCTCAATCAAACTGCAATCAACGGGACAGTGCAAATTACATGCTGCATCTTCAGCGGGCAAGTGCCCGTACAGCGTGCAATGTCCACCCTCACAGGTGGTGCAGATGATAAAGGCAAATGGCGGATACCGAAACAAAAAACCCCGCAGCGAATCCATTCACCACGGGGCAATGAAAAGTAACACAAACCTTTTTACAGGCTAAAGCCGACCTGGCGCTCCTTCGCTCGCTCGACTTTGGTTCACTCCATTTCTTCCGGTTGCTCCATCTCTTCCGGCGGTTCCGGTTCCTTCGGCTCCCTGTTGAAGATTCTGTCCCAAAGGCCTGGCTTTTTCTCCGGCTCGGGAATGCGCACTTCCACGCCGAGCCTGCCTAATGCACCGGCAACCTCCGGCTGATTGGGATCGAGCTGAAAGCTCCGGCTCAGGTAACTTCTGGCGACTTCCTCTTCCCCTTTATCCAGATGATAGAAGCCGAGGTCGCGAAAGACCTCCGCCGAATCCGGTTGTATCTGCAAGGCCTGCTGATAACAGGCGAGGGCCTGCGTCTCGGCACCGTGCGCAGCCAGCGCTCTGGCCAGTTTGAGGGTTTCACGATAGGAGGGCTCGACCTGGCTCATAAAAAGCTCAGCCTTGCGCATGGCCTCGATCTCCATATCCTGATCGAGCAGGAGCTTAACGAGACCCGCCTGTGCGTCACGATGCGCCGGATCGAAGCGTATCGCCGCGTCATAGTGATAGCTTGCGCGATCGTACATCTCCTGGTCGTGATAGAGGCTTGCCAGTTTGTAGTGCGCATCGGAATCCGAGAACCTGCGATCGACCTGATCGAGCAGCATCTGCTCGCGGTCGGCGATAGTCACGACGGGAGTTTTCCCTCCTTCAGCGACGGTTTCTTTGTTTCCGTTGCAGCCGCCCGCGACAAACAGGCAAAGCACGAACGCAAGAAAAAGAAATACCGCACTACTGCTATGCCTCGTCATTCCTGGTCTCCAACAAGATGACTCCAATTCCACCGGTTCCTATGAGAGAACTCAGCGGTCATTACCATGATGTTGTACAGTGTGCGTGCGAATTTGCAAACAAAAAATACGGCCGGCCTGCTATTGGCGGCAAAAAAGCAAGTTCGGACAATTTGCAACGTCACTTCGGCCATTCTTAGTTCCGTTTTGATCGAGACTTACGTGTCTGGTCAAAACTTACCCTGTTTGTCATGCTTTATAAAAAAAACTGATTCTGTCGAAGACGCGAAGCAGTTACGTCGAGGAAATGCACATGCAAGCACTATCCGACTTCTTTCGCGGGATCACAGGATTTCAACGACTAATAGCTACTTCAATTGACGCTGTTGAGCGCACTTGTGGTTGATTCGATGAATTGTTGCGCGCGCCGAAGGCATTTGCGAAGGTCGCAGTTCCTGCGTAGTGGGCGCGCTCACGTTTAGAAGGTTAACTGCGTTGAAGCGTGTCGCACCAATCACTCCAAAGGAGCATGCTCCATGGGCAAGGCACTCACCTGCCATGCATTAGTGCACTTCTGCTCTAAAGCAATTGCCTCTCCACGCGGGGTGAAGAGGCAATCGCATATTGGTATTGCGCCAAGCCAGACGTGCAAGAAAGCGGCCCGGCGTGCATTGTCAGAAGTACTTTTTTAGATACTCGATGCTCTGTTGTGCGATGGTCTCGGGGTCGGGGTCGTACTTGAAGACCTCGACGCTAAGCCACCCGTCGTAGCCGACGTCCTTTATCGCCTCGGCGATGGGGCCGTAATCGACGTCGCCCATGCCCGGGCCGTACAGATTCGGATCGTTGACGTGAAAATGCCCGATATCCTCGGCTCGAACGGAGCGGATGATCTCCGGGACGGAAGTACCTTCCGAGCACATCGCCTTGACGTCCAGATGCACCTTGAGCGAGGACCGGCCGACCTGCCTGACCATCTCCATCGCCTCGTCGACCGTGTTGAGGAAATCGGTCTCCACGGGCGAGAGTGGTTCGAGGCATATCGTCAGATCGAGCCCCTCGGCCTTGTCCATCACCGAACTCAGCATATCGACGGCCCGCTGCCAGGCGCCCTGTCGCGTCTGGCCCTCGACGATACTGCGCTGTTTCGGCGAACCGAGCACGAGCACGTCGCCGCCCAGGTCGGCACAGAGATCGAGCAGGCACGACAGGTAATCCCTGGTCGCGGACCACACGGACTCGTCCGTCGTTGTCATATGCAGGCCGGTGGGCCCGGCGAAGAGCCAGTGCAAGCCGGCGACCTGGAGTCCGTGATCGGCGACGACTTTGCAGACCTCGCGGCGCTGATCGGGCGTAACCCGGTCCGCCGATTCGGCCAGCGTGAACGGAGCGATCTCCAGACCCTGGTAGCCGAGCCGTTTGGCGACCGCACATACATCGGCCATCGAACGGCCTTCAAACATTTCATTGCAAAGAGCGAACTGCATCAGACTTTCTCCGGAACCACGAACGGCTCGCGATAGTTGCGTTTGACGTACATGTTCGCCATGTCGCTCATATCGCCGACGAACATCTCGGTCTTCGGGTCCATGTTCAGCATCGGGCCCATCGTGATATGGTGCTTGTCGAGGTCCACTTCATTGGCCTTGAGATGCTCGACCATGCGATCGAACGAATCCATCATGTCGGCGTTGTCGATGGAATCCTTGATATCGCTCACAGACATCTTCTTGCCGATTCGGTAGGAGACATTGCCCATGTGGCACAGGGCGCTGGAGAGATGACCCTTTTCGATATCCGCGTTGAGAACGCTGACATCGTGCGCACGAACGGCGTCGACGAAGTTCTGGTGGTGGCTGCCGCCACCCTCGCCCCGGAACTGCTTGATCTTCTCGCCATCGTTGGTATAGGCCCAGCCGCCGCCTCCGCCGCCGGCGAAGTAGCCGTCCTCGCACTGAATGACCATACCGATTCGGATGCCCCGGAAGTTGGGCATGTCGCGCCGGCCCTTTTCGACGGGCAGGCCGCGAACCTCGAAGATCAACGGTGCGGGTTTGTAGTCCAGGAAAATGATCTGCGTGTTGGCGGTCTCGCCGGCGTCGTCGATACCGAGTCTTCCGCCGATGCTCATGACGCGCGGGGCCAGGTGATTGGGGTCGCCGAGCGCCCAGCGGGCGAGGTCCATCTCGTGAATTCCCTGGTTGCCGAGGTCGCCGCAGCCGGTGTTCCAGACCCAGTGCCATTTGTAGTGCAGGCTCTGGCGGCGGAGCGGTTCCATATCGGCCGGACCGCACCACAGGTTGTAGTCGATGTTGTCCGACAGAGGATTGGGGCCGTTGGTGCCTTTAACTTCGCCGTTGGTGCCTTTGAAACGGGCCTTGTAGCAGAAACCGCGAGACCATTTGATCGCCCCGAGGTTGCCGTCCTGGACGTATTTGTAGGCCGCCATCAGTCCGCCGTCCGAGCGTTTCTGCGTGCCGGTCTGAACGATGCGGTCATATTTGCGGGCGGCCTCGACCATCTTTCGGCCTTCCCAGATATTGTGCGATACGGGCTTTTCGATGTACACATCCTTGCCCGCCTGGCAGGCCCAAATCGTCACCAGCGAATGCCAGTGGTTCGGCGTAGCGGACGTGATCGCATCGATACCCTTGTCTTCCAGGAGCTCGCGAACGTCCTTGTAACCCTTGATTGTCTGGCCGTTCTTCTTGAAGTCGTCCACGCGCCGGTCGATGTGGCCCTGGTCGGCGTCGCAAACCGCCACGACTCTGGCACCTTTAGCGTTGTTGAAGTACTTGCAGTGACCGCTGCCCTGGCCGCCCACACCAACGACGGCGATGCGAATCTCGTCGTTTGCGCCGCGGACCTTCGAATACGGTGCGGCCATCGCCACAGCGGCGCCCGCCATCACGGAACTCTTCATAAAATCTCTTCGATTCAGTTTACTCATGACACATCTCCTTCATTCATATCAGAGGTTGCAGGCAAAACGTTTTCGTCGATCATTTGCCCTGCGCGTATTCCTTGTACCGCTGAGCGACCTTGCCTTCTTTCTCGTCGCCCTTGTGGAAGTAGAAACGATATTTGAACGTCACGCTTTGGCCGGCGGGAATCTCCATGTCGCCGGTTCCTCGCGGCTTGTCCTCGAAGTTGTGCACACCGAAGGGGTTGGCCGCGAACAGTCCATAGGTGCGGACGTGCCACCACGTCGGATGGCGCGGATTGTCGGGGTGGTCGAAAATGGCGACGCCGACGGTTTGGCCGTCGACGGGGCCGTAGTAGTCCACCCACTCGGCCTTCTTGCCCCAGCACGGCTTGTCGCGCTGTCCGTTGCTGTTGACGATATGGCCTTTACCAACTTCTCCCTCGACCCGCATCGTCGGCGTCAGGCGAATGGCCATCGATCCCTCCTTGGTGTCGCCCATGACGACCTTGCCGTTCGAGGCGTGAATGGCAATCTCGAAATCCATCATCTTCTCGCCGTCGGGGCGATTGTAGAACCGATGCGTGCGGGTGTCGGTGCACACCAGCTTGCCGTCTCTGTCAACCCATTTGTTCTGCGACTTGATCACGCCGACGTTCGGGCCCGAGCTGACTTCGAGGAACTTATCGTGAACGATTTTGCCCTTTCCATCGGCCCAGAAGTCCTCGCCATTGACGTTGCCATGCGTGTACCAGAGCGATTTGTGGTGCACATGATCGTGCGCTTCGTGCGGGCCGTCGCCTATCGGCCAGTGCCGATTGACCGCCGCACCGGTCGGACCAATAACCGGGTAGAAGAACGGCCGCTGGGGCTCGTCGTAGCGATACTCGGTAAAGAGTTCGCCATTGATCTCGATGCGCAGTCTCTTGTCGCGCCGGCTGATCTGCACACCCGAGCCGCCGCCGACAGCGCCGGCCTTCTGAGCGTTGGCGACCATCCGATGAAAGATCTCGCGCTGCTCGTTGAGGGCTGCTACGCGGTCTTTGGGATTGGTGCGGGCTTCGAGCAGAATCCAGCCGTCGTAGTCCATAGCGACGAACAGATTCATCAGCTCCTGATAGGGATAGTCGCCCACGTTGAATTCGCGGACGTGCACCGTATCTGCAAAGCGGTCCTTGACCAGATTGAAATTGTGAACCAGTCCTTCGCCCTGCAGGTCCTGGCCGTTGCTGTTCCAGCAGACGCCGACATTCGGATGCGTCGCGACGTCCATGATTTGCCTGATGATCGGCAGCGGCGAACAACTGCCGTGCACTTCGAGGCGAACTTCCTGACCCAGGTCGGCGCCGTAGCGCCCGATCTCGTTAAGCGCCTTGCCGATCTGTTCGATGGTCTTTTCCTTCGATACACCGCCGGGCAGGGAGTTGGGCTTGACCTTAACGCCCGAACCGCCGCAATCGTGCGACAGTTTGAGATATTCCTTGGCGCCTTCAATATTCTGCCGCAGTTCACGGGGATCGGGCGAATGAAAGTCGAAATTGGTGCCGAGGCCGACCAACGTCACGGGGCTGTCGGCGAACTTTTTCTTTACTTCGCGACGTTGCGAAGCACTCAGATTCGACTCCACTTTGTGCGCGTGCTGCGTACGCAATTCCACGCCCAGGACTTTCGTCCTGGTGCAGTTGGCGATCAAGGTGTCGAGATCCCAGTCGCGGCCCCACAGATAGGTAACCAAGCCGAGCCGCATGCCCGAGCCGGGCGCTTCCGGTCCGAAGGCGAGCACTCTGCTCAATGGCGTTGCAGCCACTGCGGCTCCGAGAAACATCGATTGTTTGAGGAAATCACGGCGGGTTTTGTCAAGTGTGCTCATCATTTTCTCTCTTACAAAATATGTTCAAGAAAAAAGCCAACACAGTCTCACTTATAAGGACGTGTTTTCACCGGCATTTGGTATATCACCATGGCCCTCCTCACCGGAGGCCGGAAACAGCTATTGTCTTTGCGCGGTTTCGCGGTGTCAACGGAATTCTGGGCGAAACCGCCTGTTCCAAGACGACCCGAAAACCTCGAAACGTACCGAATCAGCCGCTCGACGCGGCGTATATAGCGGAGTTTACAAACGTTTGAGGCGACCGTTGAGCCCGACGATATCGCCGGGGTTCGTCTTGAGACGAACCGTCTGCTCGGCATATCGCACGACGGCTGTGCCGCCCGCAACCGACACAATCTTCGCGCCGCGAAGCCTGCCGTCCTCCCACTGCATATCAACGACGAAACCGCCCCGCGCCCTGAGTCCCGTTACACTGCCGGCGTTCCAGACCTTCGGCAATGCCGGTAACAGATGAATCTCGCCCGTGTGGCTCTGGAGCAGCATCTCCGCGATTCCCGCACAGCCACCAAAGTTTCCATCGATCTGGAAAGGCGGACACGTATCGAACAGATTCGGAAGCGTGCTGCCGCGGAGCAAGTCACACAGGAGTTTATGGGCACGATCGCCATCGTACAGGCGCGCCCAGAAATTAATCTTCCACGTCTTTGACCAACCCGTTCCGCCATCGCCGCGCAGGTCCAGTGTCCTGGCAACGGCCTTTGCCAATTTCGGCGTCTTGCGCGGGTTAATCATGGTTCCGGGGTGGAGCCCAAAGGCATGGACAATGTGCCGATGGCGAGGCTCAGGCGCCTCCATATCCCAGTCGTCAAGCCATTCCTGCAGTTGCCCGGCCTTGCCGATCTGCATGGGCGGAAAGCGTTTGAGTGCGGCCTGAAGTTCCTCACGAAACGCTCTGTCGGTATGGAGAATCTTCGTCGCTGCGATGCAGGCGTCGAACAGTTCGGTTAATATCTGGACATCCCCCGTAGGGCCGGCGCAGTTGGTGGCACCGAAGGGGTGAGAATTCTCCGGAGAATTGGAGGGACAGGTGACCAGCCATCCCTTTGTCGGATGTTCGACAAGATAATCCAAATAGAATCGAGCAGCACCCTTTATCAGCGGATAACCGCGTTTGCGAAGAAAATCAACGTCGCCCGTAAACAGATAGTGTTCCCATACGTGGGTGCACAGCCAGCCGGACCCACCGACCCACATTCCCCATCTGGCCCCGTCTACAGGAGCGGCACCGCGCCAGAGATCGGTGTTGTGGTGCAGCACCCATCCCCGACAGCCATAGTGTTCCCGGGCGATCCTGCCGCCGGTGACGGTCAGATCCTCCAGCATGCGGAACAACGGATCGTGGCATTCGCTGAGATTGCATACCTCCGCCGGCCAGTAATTCATGTTGGTGTTCATGTTGACGGTGTACTTGCTGCCCCACGGCGGCGCCGTATGGTGGTTCCAAATACCCTGGAGGTTGAGCGGCTGGGTGCCGGGACGCGAACCGCTGATCATGAGATAGCGGCCGAATTGAAAATAGAGAGCCGCCAGAGGAGCGTCCGTCCCGTCCCGCCTGAATTCAGCGAGACGTTGATCCGTTGGCCGAGCCCCGGCAACGGAACGGCCGGCGGACAATTGCAGGTCAACGCGTTTGAAAAGGCGCTGATGTTCCGCCATGTGTTCGGTGCGACTGAGGCTGAAGGTCTTGTCGGCGGATATCTTCAGGTAGTCTGCGCATCGCTTCGAGGGATCGCCGGAGATGTCGCGATAGTTGTTGAAACTGGTAGCGGCTACCAGTTTCAAGGTGGCTGTGTCGGCTCCTCGAATTATCAACGAGGAACCGTTGTCCGATATCGATCCACCTTCTATGTCGGCCTTGAGTCGCGTCTCGAACCTCAGGCCGGGGCCTTTTACGCCCGCGATCAGCGGACGGTCGTTGCCGTCGCCGATCCATTGCCCGGTCATCGTCAACGCAGCGCGACCCGTGCATGTTTCGTGATGGTGGGGACTGTCCATGCTGATCGTCACATTCAAGGACGCCGGCCTGGTTGCGGTCAAACGAATGAAGACGGCCTGATCCGGGACCGAACTGAATACCTCCCGCTTGAAAGTCACGTCACCTACCCGGTATCGGGTCGTGACAATTGCTGTCTCCAGATTCAGTTCACGGCGATAGTCCTCAGCCCGAACGTGTCCCGGAAATGTCAGATGAAGATCCCCCAGCGTCTGGTAGGCTTGCTGGCATTTCGGCACACCCAGCATATGTGATTCGACAATACGCTGGGCCTGGGAGTACCGCCCGGCGAAGATGAGTTTACGGACTTCGTCGAGGTGTTCCCGGGCCTGCGGATTCGTATAGTCGTGGGGCCGGCCGGACCAGAACGTATCCTCGTTGAGCTGTAGACGCTCTGCACCAACGCCGCCAAACACCATCGCACCCAGGCGTCCGTTGCCAACCGGCAACGCCTGATCCCATCTCCGGGCAGGCTGCTCATACCACAGAACATTGTCTCCGGACGTAACGTCATCGGCTCCTGCCATAATCGAGGAAAACAAGAGCAGCACAAATGCAGACACAAATATCATCCCGAGATTATGGCGATGCGAAACGCTTTGATTCATATCTTTACCCCGTTCTTCGTTCCCAAGCCACCCTGTTACAAGCGCCAGGGTGCCAGATGATCCCTCGTGCCCTTGCGCTGATTCTATCTTTCGTAAGGTCCTACCATGGACAATCCGTTCATTCGATCTCACGGCACAAACGTATAGCTTTGGCCTCTCGCAATATCCACTGTTCTTCTCTCGTCGGCGTATCTGATCTTGAATGTGCCGCCGCTCAGCGAACGGATTACGGCGCTGGTGAGTCTCCCGCCCTTCCAGTAGATATCTACTTCGCAGTTTCCTCGGGCCCGCAGGCCGGCGACACTGCCGGCGCTCCAGGTCTTCGGCAATGCCGGCAGCAGATGAATCTCGCCGGCGTGGCTTTGCAGGAGCATCTCGGCGATACCGGCGGTACCGCTGAAATTGCCGTCGATCTGGAAGACCCGGCCCGGCCAGCAGGCGTTCATCAGGTTGCCGAAGACGTTGCGTGTAATCAGGCGGTCAACGTACCAGTGGGCCTGTTCTGCGTCACCAAGTCGAGCGAAAAAGCATATCTTCCAGGCGTTGCTCCAGCCGATATCTCCGCCAAAGCCGCGTTTCTCCAGCGTTCTTCGTGCGGCCGCAAACAGGTGGGGGTCCTTCTCCGCGATCAGGGAAAACGGATGCAAGCCGATCAGGTGCGAGACGTGGCGATGTTTGGGATCGGCTTCTTTATAGTCTTCTATCCATTCCTGGATCGTGCCGTCGGCGCCGATCTGCAGGGGCGGCAGTTTCTCAAGGCTGCGCTGAAGTTCCGCACGGTGCCGTTTATCAGTGTCGAGTATCTTCGAGGCCTGCACCACCGCCTCGAAGATCACACGTGCAATCGAGGTATGGTAGGTAGAGCCTCTCGTAATTCGGACAGGCTTGTTGAGTTCGGGGTGGATGTAGGCATTTTCAGGTGAGGTCGACGGCACGACCACAAGGCAGCCGTCCTCGTCCTCAACCAAATAGTCCAGAATGAACTCGCTCGCACCCTTGAGCACCGGGTACGCACGCTCTTTCAGGAAGACCTCATCCTGCGTGAACTCATAGTGTCGCCACAGCGTCATCGCCATCCACGCCCCGGCCAGCGGATCCAGCGCACCGTTCTGAAACTGCGAACCTTTTGTCGAACCGCTGGGAGTCGTCCTGCCAAATGGATTCGTAGCCGTAAAGGAGACCCAACCATCAGCGTCATAGAGTCTTCGGGCGGAGACTGCGCCCTTTTGCGTCAGCCGCACGAACCAGTCGATCAGCGGATTCATCGTCTCCGAGATGTTGCAGAGATCGGCCGGCCAGTAGTTCATCTGCAGGTTGATATTGAGGTGGTAGTCGGCCTCCCACGGAGCCCACATCTTCTCATTCCACATCCCCTGCAGGTTGGCCGGCAACCGCCCGGGTCGGCGCGAGCTTGCCATCAGCAGATACCGCCCGTACTGAAAATACAGAGCCGCCAGGGCCGGGTCGGTCTGACCGTCTTTGATTCCGGCAAGTCGCTCATCTGTTGCCATTGCGGTGCGATCCGATCCGCCAAGATCGAGCGAGACCCTTTCGAAGATGGAGCGATGTTCGGCTGCATGATCGCGGTGCAGAGCGGCCCATGTCTTGCCGGCGGCCTTCTTCAGTATGGCTTGCGCCCGCGAACCGGGATCTATCGAACGGTCGTAGTTCATCTTCTCAAGGCTGTAATCCGTTGCTGCGGTCAAGAGCAGCATCGCCTCGTCCGCGCTGTCGATTACTACGGCTTCGTCCTCGGCGCGCACGGTCCCGCCCTCAGTTCGGACCAGCACGCGGGCCGCAAACCGCATGTGCTCGCCGCCCGGACCGGACCCTCCCGGATTGTCGTCACGCGCCTGCGGAGGCTCGATATCGACAATCTGACCGTCCATATGCAAGCGGCCCGAGCCTACGGCAGTTACCTTCATATCCTTCCTGCGGGAAAGGTGTACGCGCACATCAATCATGCCGGGTTTCGAGGCGCTCAGGCGCACCGCCACAACGTCGTCCACCGCTGATATCAGGATCTCGCGTTTCATCCGGACATCGCCGAGGCGGTACTCGACCGCAGCGATACCGGTTTCGAGGTCCAGGCTGCGGCGGTAGTCCTCAACTTTGGAGGTGTGATCCATTTCGATAAGCAGGTCCGCCAGCGGCTCGTACGATCGAAAGGAGGTCGGACGGCCGGTCAGCTTGGCCAATCCGAGTTCTCGCGCCTGCGATATTCCGCCCTGAAGAACAAGCTGCTGGATTCTGCGGATGGCCTGCGAGTAATCTTCAGGATACACATCCGTCGGCTCGCCCGCCCAGAGGCTCTCTTCATTGAGTTGCAAACGCTCGCCCGGAACAGTGCCGAAGACCATCGCCCCGAGACGTCCGTTGCCGAGCGGCAGGGCCTGGGTCCACGCCGTCGCCGGCTGCTTATACCAGAGCACATTGCGATAGGACTTTGTCTCTTCGGGCGCCGCGTTTGCCGCTGCGAGTATCGCAACGACAGCGAGAGCCGCCGTAGTTATCCGACCTGCGTGTGTCTTCATTGTGGCATCCCCAAAGGAATTTCGCGTATCTCTCAACCCTGCCGGCTCAGCAGAGCTTCGGCAATCTCCCGAGCCGCATCGGGGCGGGCGACTTTGCCGCAATTCGTCTTCATCCTCGCACGCTCCCGATCGTCGCGCATCAGGGGTTCGAGTTCTTCCCAGAGCCACTCCGTGCGGTCGTTTGCATCCGGAAGATCATCAACCACTATCGCGGCGCCGACGTCCACGAGTTTCTCGGCGTTGAAATACTGGTGCCGATCCTTATGATGCGGGTATGGCATGCAGATACTCGGCACACCCGCAACGGCATACTCGGCCACGCTGACCGCTCCGCTGCGACCGATGAGCAAATCCGCGACGGCCAGAAGGTCCGCCATGTGATCGTAATACCCAACGACAGTGTGCGCGATGCCAACACCTTCATACCGCCTGGTGACATCTTCCAGATTCCGCGTGCCCGTCACGTGCACGATCTGCCAGGTATCTGCAAAATCCTGGAGTTTGCCCAGCAGGGAACAGACCGCATCGTTCACACTGGCGGCGCCGCTGGAGGCCCCGGTTACGAGCAGCGTCTTTTTTCCCGCTTCCAGTCCAAGGGCTTCGACGGCCCGCCGGGGCTGCGGTTCCAGAAAGCTGCGCCGCAGCGGGCAACCCACAACCTCGGTCATCAGACCTCTGCGGGCGAAATACTGCCCGGCCTCCTCGAACTGCACGAAGGCCTGATCCGCCCATCTGGCACAGAGCCTGTTCGCACGCCCGGGGAAGATATCCACATTCAGCAGCTTGACCGGCACGCGGCATTTCCGGCCGGCGTAGCAGACCGGCCCGGCGACGAAGCCGCCCACTCCGACAACAACCGGATCGGGCGATTTGCTGATTGTTTTCCGGGCGATTCTCTGGCTCGACCAGAACGTCCGGCAGAATTCGATCAGCGCTCCAGGTCGCAGGAACAGGCCTTTGGCGGGCAGTTTCGTGTGGTCGAAACCCGCGGTATCGAGCACGTGCGCATCGATCGGCCGTTCGCTGCAGAAGAAATGGATCCGTGTTGCGGGAGCGATTCGCACGATCTGCTCGGCCACGGCGATGCCGGGGTAGATATGTCCGCCGGTCCCGCCGCCGGCAAAGAAGATGCACCTGTCACTCATGCCAAAGATTCTCCATGCAACAACACGCACAGAGTCTGCCCGAAGCATCGGCCGCTTGCAAGCGATTTCTGCGGGCGTGGCGAGCGGCCAACGTGCAACGGGGCGAAAGAGGTCCGCTGCCGGGTGGAATATCAACGGCGCTGCGAACGCCCGCTTCTGCGCCGGCGGCTTCGCCTGCCGCGGCGTCGGCCGGACCGTCTCGACGTGCGCAGAGGCAGCATCCCGAGGGGAGCCAGGTCCAGCCGCCTCGCAGCCGGATGCACGGCAATAATCCGCACGCGAAGGTTGCGACCCAAATGCAGGACTCTGCCCGTATGACGTCCAACAAGGCACTGATGCCTGTCATCGAACTGCCATTGATCGGGGCCGAGCGTTTCCGGCTGTATCATGCCCTCGACGCCATACTCCGGCAGCAGTACGAACGCTCCGTAAGCGGTTACGTTCACAACCACCCCTTCGACCCGGGCTCCCACGCGGCCGGCCAGCAGATGCAGCGCAAGTATCGTTTTGACCTCGTTCTCAGCGTCCTCGGCCAACTGCTCGGTCTCCGTCAGATGCTCGCCGATCTCGACCAGTTCCGGCAGCGAGTACGCCCGCCGGGCGCGATCGGCACGTCCGGCCAGATAAGCGTCCAGCGCACGATGCACCAGCAAATCCGCATAGCGCCGGATTGGGCTGGTGAAATGACAGTATTTGGAGGAGGCCAGCGCATAGTGCCCCACGTTCATCGGAGAATACGCAGCCCTTTGCAGACTTCGCAGCACAAGCATATTGACCGGCAGGGCCAGATGCCTGTCGCGAACCCGGCCCAGCAGAGCCTGCAGGTCGGAGCGGGACGGCTGGCGGGACAGTGTTACGCCGAGAGCCCGCAGCGTCTGGGAGAGCCCGCGGAAGGCCGAGGCGTTCGGGCTCGGATGCACCCGCCGCATGAACGGAATACAGTAGCGATCCAGCAGCCGGGCCACCGCCACATTCGCCTCCAACATGAACATCTCGATGATCGTGTGCGTGTAGTTTTGATCCTCGGGCTGGACTCCGGCCACACGTCCCCGTGCATCAAGCAGCACCTTCGTCTCCGGCATCGGCAATTGCAGCATCCCCGCGCGGCGTCTGCGCCGCTCGATCCGGCGAGCCAGCGACTCCATGCCTCGCAGCAGTTCCACCGTTCGCTCGGACAAATCGCCCGGCCGGCCATCCAGCGCCGCCTGCGCCTGCTCGTAGCTCAGCCGGGCCTTCGATCGAATCATCGTATTGGCGAAGCGGTTCGACCGAACCGCGCCGTCCTTGTTGTAGGTAAGAAACACGCTCTTGGTGTAGCGGACTTGCCCGGGCTGCAGCGAACATATCTCGTTGCTCAGCATCTCCGGCAGCATCGGCAGCGTCCGGCCCGGCAGATACACGCTGTTGCCGCGGCGCAGCGCCGCGCGATCCAGCGCCGAGTTCGCCGGCACAAAACGGCTCACGTCCGCAATATGCACCCCCAGTACGCACGAGCCGTCCGAGTTCTTCGCCAGGCTCACCGCGTCGTCGAAATCCTGCGCGTCGGGCGGATCGATCGTGAGCACTTCGGCCTGCGTCAAATCCTCGCGGCCGTGCACGTCGTGCGGATCGAAGGACGCCTTGGCGTTCCACGCCTCGACCAGCGCCGATTCCTCGAACTGCTCGCTCAGTCGGTACCGCCGGATGATCGCCGACACCTCCGCGTCGTGCCGACCCGGACTGCCCAGCACCTCCTCGATCACACCCCGCGCCGCCTGCCGCATCGTCGGGTATTTGCGTATCTCCACCGTCACCTTATCGCCGTCGCGCACCTCGCGCGCGTCCACGCGGTCGAGCTCGATCGGTTCGAGAAATTCGCTCCCGTCCGCTTTGACCACCCACCGATCCTGCCGCCGCCGCAGGACTCCGACCACCCGACGGTGCGCCCGATCCAGCACGCGAACGACCTTGCCGGTCAGGCGATAGTCGCCCTTTGCCGCACCGCGCTGCTTGATCTGCGCAACGACCCGGTCGCCCGTCATCGCCGTGCCCGCATCCCTGCCCGAAATGAAGACATCGCCGTGTTCGGCCAGCAATTCCGGGCTGACAAAACCGTAGCCCCGGGCGTGGGCCTTGAAGACGCCCGTAATCTCGCCGGACAGCGACGGCAGCCGGACCGTGCCTCCCGCCCCGACGATCACCTGACCCTGCTCACACAGACGCTCGACGGCCTCGTCGAACGCCGGGCGCAGCTCGCCGCCGATACCGAGTTCCTCCTGCAGCATGCCCAGCTTCCGCGGGGTCCCCTCCTTCTGCAGAAGTGCGAGGATGTGATTCATCAAAACTTCCTGCATGCCGGCATTATAACAAATCACATGCACCAATGCACACGAGGTGCGCCGAACGCTCTGATATCGACGTTTCCGCCGTCCATAAGGGGCTTCCACCTCCGGCTAAGCGTCCGATACCGCCGCCGGGTAATGCGGTGTGTCCTTTGGTGGGGGGTGCGGTCGTTGCCGGCCTTCTGCAAGTCAGAGGGAATCGGATTGACACAAACAGTGATTTGCCATACTCTGCGCTTTGTTGTTTCCATGAAGGTAGAGTCGAGAACCAGAGGTCACGGCCATACGCCGACAGCACACAGGAGTGGTTCATGAGCGGACCGAGACGCAGCGAGGGTCGGGTATCGTATTCGGTACTTGTGTGGGCAGTGGTAATAGCCGCGGTGGTTCTGGGCCTGTTGGCCCGGACGTGGTTGTGGCACGGCGGTCCGGCGAATGAAGCTCCCGCAGCGGACGATCCGAATTCGCTCAAGCTCCAATACGTCCGCCCTGACTACGGCCGGGAGGTTTATGATGCCGCCGGTGAACTGATCGGAACCGTTCCGGTTATGAATCCATACATGCGCACGCACTGGGACGCGGACGAGATGGCCAGGCAGTTCGTCTTTACCTGTCGCGTGGATGGCGAGGATCCCCTGTTCTGGCGCCGGGTGTCGCTATCACTCAACGGCGGGACCTCTCGTGCGATTGCCTGGCTGCGGCCTACGGACTCAGGCGGCGGCTGGTACACTCTCTCCTGCGAGAGCGCGTTGCCGCGCAGCATCCGGCAGCCGTCCTTCTCACTTATCATTTTCAGCATACCGCGGTCGCCGATTCCTGTGCACACGGTTGATGCTGAGATTCGCTACTTCGCGGGACCTCGCGGCCCTGCTGCGGCGACGTATACAGGCCCCTTTCAGGCATACAAGACCTATCGTGCGACGGAAAACGAGAAAATAACCCTGGAGTGCGTTGCCCGTGTCGGGTCGTCAACGAACCTACACATAGTCGGTCCTGCTCCCATGGACTCCGAGGCGCCTATCATCCTCTATCTGCGCGATGGACAGCGGATCCTCGCCGGCTCTCGGAGCGGGAGCACATCGTCGAGCCGCGGGTTCGATTGGACCGTTAGCCAACTGGATGTAACGTTGGGCGCCATTACCCATATCACAATCGATGAGAAGCCCAAGACGCAGGTCTTTCGCAATATAGTCGTGGACTATCCCGGTCGCCCCCACCGAACTTATCCTGAGTCGTTCGAGGAAATTGCGGCCCGACTCGACCTCGACGTTGACCTGACCAGTCCCGAGTCAATCGACAAGTTCGCAAACGACAAGAGCTTTCTCAAGACACCTTCGGATGCCCTGCGCATTCTCGATATAGCTCAGGGGCAGCACCTGGCGCACGCGATGGAAACCTTAAAGGAAGGCTCGATTCCGGACCTCTCTGAGGCCGAACAAGAGCAGTTACGGTCTATCCTCGACAAATGGCTGGAGACAGATCGCGAAATTGCGGCGTGTCACCTGGGACTCTGGGCCGGATGGCCGGACGTCATAGACCGTATCCCACCACTGCTGCGAGCCGGAGACCTTAACGAAAGACCGCTTCGCGAACTGGCCCAGAAGTGGGGCCGAAAAGCGCCGCGGCAGCCGAAAACCCTGCGAGCCATGACGGACCTGCTGCTGGAAGAGAACATCCTCGACGCGAGCGTCCATTGGGCGCTTGTGGACGCCGTTCGGCGGGCCGGTGAAGACGGCGAAGCGTGCGTGCAGAAACTGGCCGAGTGCGACAAACCCTGGATATGGGAGAGAATCATCCAGCCTGACAGTCTGTTCCGCGATTGGAAGGAGAAGCACCGGCTGTCTGAGAAGGTTCGTGCACGCATGACGGCGCTGGGCATGAATGACTGGGTGAACGATGCGGAGGGTGTCGAGGATGAGGCCAGGGCCGTACTATGCTCGATGCTTACGCCGGAATACGTTCAAAAGGGTGGCAATGTGTATGACTGGTTTCGGCAATTCGAAAAGCTGGTCGAACCCGAACGAGGCACGGAGGTGCTCGTCCGTTACCTGCAAGCGCAATTGCAGCAGTGGCACACCTGGCAGGTCGAGGGGCGATCCTCGCGTAACCACACCGGTATTCGGCTGGCCGTTCAACAACTGAATCGCCGGCACGGCCTGAATCTCGGAGGACTTGGATCGGACCGTAACAAGTACGGGAATTCAGACTATCGTTTCAACTGGCAAAACATCATTCGCGAGACTCTTTATTGGGCCCGCACCGGCCGCGATCCACGCGAGCTCCCTGCCGACTGGCTGGCGTGCGAGGACGATCTGCGGATCGTATGGTTCAATAAGACATCTCCCGAGCTGAGCATGATCGCGTTGTGGCCGGCAAATCCTGACCCGAACATACCTGTCGCAGATACGGTCATGGAGATGGTCGATGATTATCTCCAGTTCACCATCGCTCCCCAGCCCGACTCGATCGCATCGAATCGACTCTATGACTTCGTTCTCCGGGCAGGCAAATACCAGAGATCTTCAACGGGACGGACTCTCACCTTTCGGCGCAGCGACCTGCCCACTGCACTCGATCCGGGCCAAAGCAATACATACGGTACGAGCCGTGATGGCACGCGCCGCAGGATACCGATTTGGAAAGGTACATGGGAGATATGGGTCGAATCGGCCACCGGCGGGGACAGTGTAATTGAGGACACGGTCCTGTTTCAAAGCTGGCAGAAGCAGTATCTATCCGCCTCGCCTATCCCGCGCGACCGCGTCTTCCACAAGACATCTCAAGAAGGCCGATTCCAATACATCCTGGACCGGCGCGATTACAGCGGGATGAGCGACGCTGAAATCGCTCTTCGCAAAGCCATGGACTGGGACCCGAAGCTGTCCAGCGATGAGCTTAAGGAGTACAAGGAAGATATGCCTCGCCTGGGGGCCGTCGAACGATACCAAAAGCTGCTGCAGCGAGATGATCTGCCGGTCGAAGCCCAAATCTTCGCCTGGTCACGCATCGCGCGTCTGTCCCGCCCGTCATCGCCTCGCCCGGATCAGAATACGGATCCGGCGGATAACTGGGGGATGGCGCGGCATGCGTTCCAACAAGCGATCACACTCGACCCCAACTGGGTCTCGCCCACTACCCTCTCTCTCCAACAGCGGCGTACGTTCTATGCCGCTCGGGGTGACGATCAGATCAGTTGTCTATTGGATGCATACGAGTGGCTGCTGACACGTACAGAGGCCATGGTCGAATCGTCCGCACGGCGCCCGAAGATTAACCGCAGCCCGGCCGGCTGGCGAAGCATGTTAGCCGGGGCTTCTAAGGAATATGCTGAACGTGAAAAGGCACAACTCGTCCGCGGGCTGAGTCAACAGATCGAATCCACGCGCAGGTTGATAGGCGTATACGATAGACGTTCCCAAAATATCTTTGACAAACACCGCGACCGCCGGCAGCGCCTCGGCGCTATGGACGAGGAGCACTGGTCGCACACCTACGGCGAAAATCAGTAAATCCTGTCCGGGCCGGGGCGAATTGTCCGATTCTGCGTTTCGCCTTCTGGTTATTGATCTTCTGCTTTGTTTTGATACCGCCCCGGTGCTGTCTGTATGTAGTTGCGCACTGCAGACGATTTGCGGCATTCAACTATCGGCGTCGATGTGGTATCCTGTGGCGTCCGGAACGCATTGGGGGCGGGGTGTGCAGCCGGGGGCAACGGATGACAATGAACAGATCCAGGCGGAGGGGCGGAACAAAGGACGTACGATTGGAAAGGTGCAGACGGTGAACTGGAAGACATTAACGTTGATAGTTCTCATGCCGGCGGTGATCGCGGTCGGCGGGCAGCAGTCGGACGGTGTCAGGATATGGCAGGAGCCGCTGGTTCTGCCGACGTACAAGGTTCATCCGCCCGACGTCAATCCGATGTTTCGCAGGCCGTTGTCGTATCAGGGGGCGAGCAAGGTCATCTATCCGTATCCGCTGCTGGACAACCTGTCGAACGTCAAAGAGGATCGCTCGTACAATGCGCTGTATCTGGAGAACGCGTACATCAAACTGTGCGTCTTGCCGGAGCTTGGCGGGCGGCTGTTCTATGCGACGGACAAGACCAACGGCTACGAGATCTTTTATCGCCAGCACGTGATCAAGCCGTCGAACATCGGGATGCTGGGAGCGTGGATTTCGGGCGGGATAGAATGGTGCGTGTTCCATCATCATCGCGCGTCGACTTTCATGCCCGTTGATTATCGACTGATATCCAACAGCGACGGAAGCAAGACAATCTGGGTGGGCGAGATCGAGCCGCGGCATCGAATGAAGTGGAGCATCGGGATGACGCTTCGGCCGGGTTCATCCTGCATCGAGGCGCGGGTGAAGATGTTCAACCGCACGGACCAGGTGAACTCGATTTTGTACTGGGCGAACGTGGCAACACACGCCAACGATGACTACCAGATATTCTTTCCGCCCAGCACGGAGTTCGGGACGTATCACGCGAAGAACTACTTCACGCACTGGCCGATTGGGACAACGAAATACCTGGACCGCGACTATGTGGGAGTCGATCTGTCGTGGTGGAAGAATCATCCCAGTCCCGTATCGATCTTTGCACACGATCTGAAGGAGGGATTCCTGGCGGGGTACGATCACGGCAGGGAGGCGGGGACGATGCACGTGGCGAATCCGCATATCGTCAAGGGGGCCAAGCTGTGGGAGTGGGGTCCGGGCGAGGTCGGCAGCATGTGGGACAGCAAGGTGCTGACGGATACGGACGGGCCGTATGCGGAGTTGATGGCGGGGGCGTATTCGGACAATCAGCCCGATTATAGCTGGATCAAGCCGTATGAGGTGAAGGAAGCCAATCAATACTGGTATCCGCTGCGGGAGATCGGCGGGGCGAAAGCTGCGAATCTGGATGCAGCTATGAATCTGGAGATCCGAGACGGGGACGGCGCGTTTATCGGCGTGAACGTCACGCAACGGTTCGACAAGGCGCGAATTGTTCTGGAATCCGCCGGCAAGACACTGCTGAACGAGGTGCGGACGCTGAGTCCGGCAACACCCTATACGAAGACCGTTGCGCTCGGCCCCGATGCCAGGGAAAGGGATCTGCATGCGGCCGTCTATAGTGCATCGGGCGAGACGCTGGTCTCGTACAGTCCCGTACAGCAAGAGGCGGATTCGGAACTGCCCGATACGGTCAAGCCTCCGCGCAAGCCGGAGGAGATTGGGACGGTTGAAGAGTTGTACCTGACGGGGCTGCGGATAAAGCAGTTTCACAACGCACGGCTCAACCCCAACGACTACTTCGAAGAGGCGCTGAAGCGCGATCCGAACGATTCGCGGTGCAACGTGCAGCTCGGGATATACTACGCGCAGAGAGGGCTGTACGAAAAGGCGAAGGCAAGTTTCGGCAAGGCTATCGGTCGGATTGGCAAGGACTATACGCGGCCGCGCAATTGTGAGGCATATTATCATCTGGGACTGGTGCTCAAGAGGCAGGGCAAGTACAAGCAAGCGTACGAGAATCTGTATCGGGCGGCGTGGGATTATGCGTTCCGCTCGGCGGCGTACTATAAACTGGCGGAGATATCGTCGTTGCGGGGTCAGTTCGAGCAGGCGCTGGAGCACGTGGAGCGTTCCCTGCTGACCAACAGCGTCAACACCAAGGCGCTGAATTTCAAGAGTGCTGTTCTGCGCAAGCTCGGCCGATCCGCGCAGGCAAATCAGGTGGCGGTCCACGTGACGAGCATCGACCCGCTGGACCACTGGGCGATGAACGAGCAATACCTGGCGTTGACGGCGATGGAACGAAGGCAGTTGGCGCTGCGGCAGCTTGCGGAATTGCAGACGCTTATGCGAGATCAAGCCGAGACGTATCTGGAACTTGCGGCCGATTATATGGGGGCGGGAATGTGGGAGGACGCAGCCGATGTGCTCGAACGAGCGGTGGAACTGAACAAGGAAGGACTCAGCGAGTACCCGACGGTTCACTACTATCTCGCGCATTTGTATGCAGCGCAGGGCAAGCCGGAGCGGTCGGAGCAGTTCTACCGATCTGCGAGGCGGTGTCCCTCGGATTACTGTTTCCCGTTCCGGCTGGAGAGTATCGACGTTCTTCAGCGGGCCATCGAGAAGTATCCACAGGATGCCATGGCGCAATACTACATGGGCAATGTGCTGTTCGATTTGCAGCCGGACAATGCCATAGATCACTGGGAGAAAGCGGTGCAACTGGACGACTCGCCGGCGATAGCGCATCGCAATCTGGGGTGGGGCTATTACTACGGACGGGAAGATATCGAAAAGGCGATAGCGAGCTACGAAGAGGCCATCGCAAAGAATCCCGAAGAGCCGCGGTATTACTACGAACTGGATGTATTGTATGAGCGCAACGGCGCGGATATCGAGACGCGACTGAAGGTGCTCGAGGGAAATCACGAGCATCTTCAGAAGCGCGAGGATTCTCTCATTCGCGAGATCATCGTGCTGGTGCAGGCCGGCAAGTATGACAAGGCCATCGAGTATCTGGGCGAGTACTTCTTCCACATCCAGGAGGGCAATCGCCGGCTGCACGACACATACGTCGATGCGCATCTGCTGCGGGGATTGACGAGGTACGAGAGCAACGATTACGAGCGGGCGCTCCAGGATTTTCTAGCGGCGGATGAGTACCCTGAGAATCATCAGATCGGGCGTGATCGCGACTACGAACGAAACGTGCAGATTAACCTCTGCACAGGTCTGTGCTACGAGGAATTGGGCGAGGACGACAAGGCAAAGGCCGCTTTCGAAAAAGCAATCGCTCAGGATGTGGGCCGATCCGAGTACATTTTCTATCAGGGGGCGGCACATAAGAAACTGGGCAATGGTGATAAGGCGAACGAGATATTCGAAGAGCTCATAGAGATGGGCCAGGAGCGGCTGGACAAGGTCGGGGACGTGGACTTTTTTGCCAAGTTCGGAGAGGGCGAACCGGCGCACGTTCGCAAAGCGGCGGGTCACTACATGATCGGCCTGGGGCGTCTCGGTTTGGGCCGGGAGGGAGCGGAAGAGGCGATGGCCAGGGCGGTGGAACTGGATGTTAATCATGTCTGGGCGCGTTATGCTCTTAATCTGTTGAGGAGATAGACTGATGTCGGAGAATAGTAGCAGCAGGCGCGAGTTTCTTGGGGCTACGGCGGCGGTGGCGGTGGCGGCGTTTACGGTTGTGCCGCGGCGCGTGCTCGGGGGTGCGGGAAAACCACCGCCAAGCGAGAAGCTCAATATCGCAGGGATCGGCATAGGCGGGATGGGCAAAGCCAATTTGCGGAACATGGAGAGCGAGAATATTACGGCTTTGTGCGACGTGGATCACAATTATGCGGCGAAGGTGTTTGCGCGGTATCCCAAGGCGAAGGTCTACGCGGATTACCGGCAGATGCTGGATAAGCAGAAGGATATCGATGCGGTGATGATTGCGACGCCGGACCATACGCATGCGGTAATCTCGATGGAGGCGATGCGGAGAGGCAAGCACGTATACTGTCAGAAGCCACTGACGCATGATGTATATGAATCGCGGATGCTGGCGAAGGCGGCCGGGCAGTACGGCGTGACGACGCAGATGGGTATTCAGGGACATTCGGGCGAGGGAATTCGGCTGATCCGCGAATGGATCGAGGACGGCGCAATCGGGGAGATTCGCGAAGTCGACGCGTGGTGCAGCCTGTCGTACTATCCGTGGGGGCATGCGTACTGGAGCTCGAAATGGAGCAGGCGACCGAAAGACACGCCGCCTGTGCCGGCCGGACTGGACTGGGATTTGTGGCTCGGGCCGGCGCCGGAGCGGCCGTATCACCCGGCGTATCATCCGGGCGTGTGGCGATGCTGGTGGGACTTCGGCTGCGGGATGATGGGCGATCGCGGGGCGCATACGCTGGACCCGGTGTTCTCGGCGCTGAAGCTCGGTCATCCGACGAGTATCGATGCGACCTCGACGGGTTTGAATCCGGATACGCATCCGCTTGCGTCTATCGTGACGTACAGGTTCGATGCGAGGGGTGATCTGCCGCCGGTGAAGTTGACGTGGTATGAGGGTCTGCGGCCGCCGCGACCGCTGGAGCTTGAGGACGGCCGCCGGATGGGTCATCCCCAGGGCGGAGCGTTGTTCAAAGGAAGCAAGGGCAAACTGGCTGCGGGTGTGTACGGCGAGTCGCCGCGGCTCATACCCGAAAGCGCGATGAGAGAGTACGAACTACCTGAGAAAACGATTCCGCGGGTGAAGGGTTCGCACGAGCAGGACTGGGTGCGAGCCTGCAAGCAAGGACGCCAGGCCGGGGCGGATTTTGGATATTCGGGCCCGCTGACCGAGGCGTGCCTGCTGGGCAACGTGGCGAAACGGATGGACACCCGAATCGAATGGGATGCGGAGAAATTGCAGGTTACGAATTTGCCGGAAGCTAACAAGTACGTTCGAAAGGAATATCGCGAAGGCTGGAGTCTGTAGGTTCGGAGGACTGACAATGAAACGGCTGTCGAGACGGGATTTTCTGGGCGCGACGATTGGTGTGGGGGCGTCTTTGGCGCTGCCGGGACGGTGGGCCGGAGGTGTCGGCGTTCGGAATCCAAAGCCAAACGTTGTGATGATCGTGATTGACGATCTGAACGACTACGTGACGGGCATGGGCGGGCATCCACAGGCCAAGACGCCGAACATGGCGAAGCTGGCGGCAGAAGGAGTTTCCTTTCGGCGGGCGTACAGCAACAACCCGGTATGTGCGCCTTCGCGCGGGAGCTTCTTTGGCGGCATCTATCCGCACACGTCCAGGCTGATTCACTTCGGCAAGTGGTACGAGAATGAGGTGCTCATCAATTCCAAGACGATCCCGGAGTACTTCCGCGAGAACGGGTACCGCACGATGGGCACGGGCAAGCTGCTGCACAATTGGCAGCCACACGTGTGGGAAGAATTCGGGCATCGCGCAAACTACGGGCCTTCGGCGTTTGACGGCAAGGAGTTCGTGGCCCATCCATCTATTCCCGAGCCGTTTCGGTCGATCGGTTGGGTGGACGGCGGATTCGGCCCGCTCTCGGATGTCCCGACGGTGAACGGTGTTACAGGCTGGTATGATAAGCCGAAGTGGAACGTCAACAGGAAGTTGCGTTATGTGAGCGAGGATGATCGGGATCCGCTGCCGGACGAGCGATGCGCGGATTGGGCGGTGGAAAGGCTTCGGGCGATGTCGGAGCAAAGACAGGGGCGGCCGTTCTTTCTCGGCGTGGGCTTCCTTCGCCCGCATACGCCGCTCTATGCCCCGAAGCGATTCTTCGACCTGTTCCCGAAGGAAAGCATCAAGCTGCCGGTGATCAAGGCCGGGGATGCGGCCGATACGCACTACCTCGACGTTTTCAGCGCGGAGAGAAAGGGGCCGCGATACTTCAGGTTGTTGAAGGAATCATATCCGACGATAGAGGACGGCTTAAGGGCCTACATCCAGGCTTATCTGGCATGCGTTGCTTTCGTTGATGAGCAAGTCGGCAAGGTGGTGGACGCCGTGGATCGATGCGGCCTGGCGAACAATACCATCATCCTGGTGACAAGCGACCACGGCTACAACATGGGCGAGAAGGAGTATCTGTTCAAGAACTCGCTGTGGGAAGAAAGCGGACGGGTTCCGCTGATCATCCGCGCACCGGGGGTGTCGAAGGCGGGAGGAGTTGTCGAGCACCCCGTCTCGCTGATCGACATTTATCCGACGCTGACCGATCTGTGCGGGTTGAAAGGTGACACGCGGAAGAACGACAAGGGCGCGAAGCTGGATGGGTACAGTCTCAAGCCGTTTCTGCACGACCCCGAAGCGAAGTGGGAGGGCCCCGATGCAGCGCTGACCGTTATCAAGGCAGATCGACGACCAAGCGAGCGGATCGATCAGCATCATTATTCCGTACGCAGCCGGCGCTGGCGGTACATACTCTATAACAACGGGGCGGAGGAGTTATATGACCATGCCAGCGATCCGTATGAGTGGACCAATGTGTCCGACGAGCCGCGGCATGTTGAGGTCAAGGCGGATTTGAAAGCTCAGCTCTTACGGATGACCGGTCAGAAAGCAGAGCGATGAGCGAAAGCCATAGCGTATGGCAAAGTTCATCCTTTTGGAGCACAGCATATTGGCGCCGCGTCCGCCCTGCATTTGAAGATGCTGTCCGATAGGGGCGAAATCCTGCGACTCGAGCGTCGCGGCGGCAGACTGCAATACCTCTTCTATTCGGTATTCGAGGGAACGGCGGTACGAGCGAGGACGAGGACCTCGCGCATTCTGCCTTTGGTGTAGTTGAAGCCCCGTTTTGAGCCGATCGGCTTTAGCGGAAGCGGGCCGAGTCGCTCTTCCAGGGTGTGCAATGTATCGCGGGGCATAATCAAAACGCCCGGGCCGGGCTGTTTGGTCCATCCGAGCACGGCCTCGGCGGTGCGGAGGTGCTCGATGTTTCGGCCTGCGTAGAAGATGAGACTCGGTTCGATGTATTTGCACGCCGCCAGATCGGCATGGGGGGGAACTTCGTCTTTGATAATCGCGGCCAATGCGGGTGATATCTTGATTCTCTCAACGGCGGGCAGCACACCCAGCAGGAACGGGATCATGAAGACGGTCATTCCCGCGACGAGCACTTTTGCACTGGCGGTCGGGCTCTTGGTTCGGTGACAATATACGGCAATCGCCGCCATAAGAGCGAGCACAATCGCACAGAGGAGGGCAGGCAGAAGCAAGCCCGGCACTTCCAGCAGCAGCGGGATCAGTATCAGGGCGACCACGGCCGCGAAGGCGATGGGGATGAAAAACCAGACGCCGCGTCTGAGCCACACGACGTCACGCCGTGTCAATCGCCGCTTCCGGGAGGCGTCGAGCGTACCGGCCACCGCGAGGGCCAAGGCGGGCCAGATAAACAGGATGTAGTGCGGCAGCTTGGTTGCGACGAGCGTCATGAAGAGCAGAATGGTCATAGTCCAGGCAACGAAGAGGCTTCGGAAGTATGAGCCGCCGACCCTGCGACCGAGGACGGCTGAGACGGTGCCGGGCAGGTGCAGAACCCACGGAAAGAAACCAGCCAGTATGACCGGCAGATAGTACGGCAGATAGAGCAGGAACTCGCCCCCATGATTTTCCATGGGGTTTATCGAGCGGCCGACTACGTGTTTGCCTACGCCGAATCTCATGAACTCGCCGTCGGTTGCATTATTGGCGGGGACAGCCCAGGCGAGGAAGACCAGCGTGCCGAGTGTCGCTGCAAGCAGAATGGGCAGCGCGTAGCGGCCGGACGCGGGTTCGTGCTTGCGGGCAATCACAAGCGTCGCTACAAGCACAACGATCGAGAGCAGCGCTACGGGACCTTTGGCCAGTTGCGCCAAGCCCAGGGCAAGCCCCATCAGCAGCACATCGTGCCAGCGTATTTTTCGCCCCCGCACGGCGACGAATACGGCTACGACTCCGAGCATACAGGGCAGCAGGACCGCATCGGCAGTAGCTGCGGTGCCGATGTAGAGGATCATAATGCTGGACGCAAGGACGATCATCGACCAAAGTGCGGCGCGCACCTCGAAGAGCCGGCGGGCTACGAAGAACGTGAGCAGGGATGTGGCGGCGGTGCCGACGGCTGCAAAGAATCGGCACGCCAATTCGGTGGAGCCCAGCAGGCGAAGGGGCAGAGACATCAACCAGTAGATGAGGATCGGCTTGTGCAGGCGCCAGCGGCCGTTGAAGGTGGGTACGAGGTAGTCGCCCGATTCAACCATCTCCACGGCCGCGCGAGCGAATCGCGGTTCGTCGCGGTCCCAGAGCGTGGCTCGGGTGGTGATAAACAGATAGACGGCGCAGATGACCGCCGCGATGGTTGCGGCCTTCAACCACGGATTTCCTTGTCCCATTCTCACGACTTTCTGCCTGCTCCTTTCTGTGCGGGTCGCGACGCATTCCTTGAAAACGACGCTCGCACGATCGAACGTGCGGCGAAACAGGCAGATCATCTTAGGCCGCCTGAGGCGCGCCGTCAATCGACAGGCGCCGGCAGCATCCGACCGGCGACGTTTTGGTGATGCTGTCAGCATCCAAGAAGGACGATTCCGACTCGAAGGACGGGGGCATGCGGTGCGGACGAAGGTCCGCCATTATGAACGGGCCGCGGCTTTCTTTTTGTGCAGCAGCGCGCGAACCAACCGTTCGAAGTGGAAGGGATATGTGTGCAACTTGAGGGGCTCGCCCGGCAGGGAGCAGCCTTCTCTGGTCAGGCTCCGTTTGAGCTGCTCAGCGTGGTCGGGGAATTCCTCATTGATGATCCTGTGATAGAACTTCGCGAGTCTTGTCTGTCTGCGTTTTCTTGCGGCGGCTTTTTCTTTGGCGGGAACGCCCGCCGCTCGGAAGTAGGCCCGGGCCTGTTCGACTGTCATGTCGTCGCGCTTGAAGTGTTTGCGCAGCTTCTCGGGCAGTTTCTCAGGCAGGAGGGTGCCTTCGTACAGAACGAGTTCCTGGATTTCCTCGCGACTGTAGCGCATGAAGGGATCGGCAAAGAAAACGGCCGGGTGATAGTCGGTTCGCATATCGGCCAGGTACTTCTGGAAGGCGCCCAGCGTGTCGCCGTCATGGGGAACACTGCGGGGCCCTTCGCCGATCAGCACTGCATAGCAGTACGTGTTGAGGTCGGGACGATTGTAGCGGACGATCTTGTTGTAGGCCTGCTGGAGGCGCGTCAGGGTCTGGCGGCGCACGTCTATAATAATGACCGATGCGCTTCTGCTGTCGAGGGCCAGATTGTCAACGTCCCGGACACTGATCTGGTCGCCGTTTTCTTTCGGCGTAACGAGTTCGGCCGACCCGGTTCCGCGGTATTCCGCAAGCCGCCGACGGATATCCACGGCCAGAACGGGATCCATGGTGGCGATGTGTATCTTTCGTTTGCGGTTTTTGTAATGCAGCACGACAAGTCCTCGATGCAGCCGGCGACGTCGGCTTGCTCCGCACATTCGGCCATAATCGGTTCACGAAAACCTTCGAGACACCATATGTACGTTGTCCGGCCTCAGTTTGTTTGAATGCACCGGTCCAAAGCCGTGTTTGCGGCGTTGCGGGGCTTGTGATTTCCGAGAATCGGCGAAGGATCAGCAGACCGATAAGATTTTCGGCCGGTGCGGTCATTGCTGAAGTTCGTCGGCGCCGACGTCGGGTGCGCCGGTACGGTTGTGACCGTCGATGTCGGTTCGCACGTCAGGCATGGGTGCGGCGCGGTCAACCAGGGCTTCAACGGGCCCGGTCAGATGCAGGTTGCCGCACGGCGGGTTCTTCAGATGCGGGCCGAAACTCCCGACGGCATTGCCCAGGAGGTTCAGTCTGCTGTCGGATTCGATGCGGATATCCGGGCCGCAGAGAAGGTTGTTGGCGATTGTCAGGCCGTCGTTGTCGAAGACGACGCGTATCAGGCGGCCCAGGCGGCTGTTGGGGTCGTAGATGGTGTTGTGCAGAAGCCGGCAATTGCGGGTATAGACGGTTACGATGCCAGCCTCGGGGGCGCGGGTAATGAAATTGTTGCGAACGGTGCAGTTGGTGCAATGGTCCGTGATATCCCGCGGGCGGTGCGGATTCCCGAGGCACACGCCTGCGTCGCAATCGATGATGATGTTGCGCTCGACGATACAATCGCGGCAGTCGTGCCAGAGAAAGACCGCTCCGCGGCCCTGCCTGGTTCGACCCTGTATGCCAACAAACACATTGTCGCTGATCGTCCATCGCTGGGCGTACATGACGTCGAGGCCCCCGATATAATCGCCGTTAAAGTTGTCGGGCGTGTCGGCCGGGTCGTCGCTGAAGCGTTTGGGCCTGTCGTTATAGAACAGACAGTACGAGACACGGCAGTTCTTCGGCCGGATAGCATCGCGGTCCCGGAGGGGCACTTTGACGCCTTTGACGCCGCGCTGCCAGATGTTGTGAATCACGCAGTTGTAGATGGTCAGGTCGTGTACGCCGGTTTCGCTGTTTATCTTGAAGCCGTTCCATTTGATGTTCTGGATCGTCAGGTCGGCAATGGTAACCCCACTGCACGCAGTGATTCCGACTAATTCTCCGTCCCTGCTTTCAATACCATCGATAACAACCGCCTCGCGATTGCCTGAGGCCGAACGCAGCGCGACATCGTCAGCCGTTATGGCGACGTAATGGGGCATTTTGTAGTGGCCGTCCTCCAGCAGTATCGTCGTGCCTGCCTTGATATCATCGAGCGCCTCGATCAATTGCTGCGGATTGGCGATGCACACCACGGTGCCTGAAGGTGCAGGCAGAGGCGGCGCCTTGGGCAGCCAGCCCTGCTGCAGAAGTTGCTGCCGTGAGCAGTCTTGTGCAGCCGGCGCTGAGGCTACCATGAACACTATTGCCACCAGTAGGATTCGTGCCATTCTGCCTTTATCTACCATTTACCTGCCTCCGTGGATGCCTGTCCGCACTTAAGGGGACGGCTTATTGCTTCTGGTTTCTCTTGTCTACGATTCTTTCGGCGGCTTCTATCTCGTTTCCTTCGAGCAACACACGGCCGACATTTTCCTCGATGAGCACGCCGACGGTCTGGGTTGCGTCATCGCCCGTGCGCGTATCGCGGATGATATTGTTTTTGAAGATCAGGTCGTTCGTATATCCGCGGATGCGGATACCCGCGGCCCGGCCCGAGCGGCCGTTGTTTTCGACGATGTTATTGTCGAGACGGTTGCGGTGGGCGCCCATGCCGAGCGATTCATTGCGGAAGAAAACGCCGTTGCTGTCGTTCATGCGGACGGTGTTTTTGCGCAAGATGTTGTCCGAGTCCTTATGGCCGATAGAGATGCCGAAGCGGCCGTTCTTTTCGAGCAGATTGTTTTCGAACAGGCCGTGGCGAACGCGCCAGCATAGAAAGAGACCGTCGGTGCCGTTGCCTCTGGCCAGACAGTCGCGCACGAGCGGCCGCTGGGAACCGCTGCCCGGATGGATTCCCAGCGACGCGTTGTTCTCGCTGACGCAGTCGACTACTTCGACGTCGTTGGACTGCTGGAAGCTGATGCCGTCGCCGTTAAAGTTGCGCACGGTGCAGCCTTCGATAGTTGTCGCGAATCCACGGTACAGGAATATACCCGCTCCTCTGCAGCCGTTCAGGTGTATGTTCGCATCGCGGTTGCCTTCGACTGTAATGCCTTCGACCGCGGCATTAACGAGATCGTAGCCGCTGACAACGGGAAAAACGGTCGCGGCTCTGGCGTTTCTATGGACCATGCAATCGGCCATCAGGGGCCTGCTGACAGAGAATGTGTTGCCGCGTCTTCCCGTGATGCGGGCGACGGTAGTATGGAAGCCGCCCGCGTTGTCGTCCCATATCGCTACGCCGTAGCCGACTGCGAATCCGTCGGTCTTCTCGGTGGTGATTTGCTCCTGGCCAAAATCGCCATCGAGCGCCAAAGGCGAAACCGCCCCGTCGGCTTTCTTGAGTATGGTGCGTCCTTTCGCCGCCCGGACCACAACGTTCGATCGCAGATGGAGCGAGTCGTACATGTCGTACCGGCCGGGGCGAACATTGACAACACCGCCCCCAAGACCGGCGATGTAATCGACCGCCGCCTGCAAGGCCCGGTTGTCCGCGCCGACGATGTCGCCCGAATCCATGCCGACCGTGATATGGGGCAACTCGGACATTGGCGAGTGCATTGCGTGAGGTAACTGCTGCTGGTCGGACGGTGGCGAAAAGTCCTTCGGGGCTTCCGCATTTGCCGGGATTGTCGAAAGCAGCAAGCCCAGCACGACCGAGTATAGTATGAGGTTCGGAGGTTTCATTGTCTGGTCTCCAAAGAACTAGATGCCGGTCTCTGAGAGGCCGCAGCATTGTCCCGCCGTGCAGTCTTGCTGTCCGGTGAATGCGCCGCACTGACAAACGGTCATTGTGCGGACTGGAAGCACAGTACGTCGCCGTCGACGGTTGTCATGTAGAGCCGTCCGGACGCCGCGGCCATCCCATCGAATACCGGGGGACTGTCCAACTCGTATCGGGCTGTTTCATCAGCGTCCGAGGGAGAGATTGCGAGCAGGAGTCCGCCTGTCTTTCCTGCAATGGCGGCTGCCTGACGAACGAGCGCCGGTCTTGTGGCCGGATCGTCTATATCTCTCAAAGCCTCGGGTTCATCGATCACGTCGGGCACGCCGGCAACGAACAGCGTGCGGCCGGCCAGGACCATCGCGCGGGCCAGTATGGGCAGATCGCGCGTCCAGCGGTGCTCCACATCGAAATCGGATGCCTGTTTGCTCTTACCGCTGAACTGCATCGCGCGGCCGGTGCGACCATTGACAATGGCAGCTCCTTCCACGGTGCCGTTGTTGCCATTGTCCGAATCATCCGCGGCCTTACCATCATCGAATGAATACCAGAGAACGATGCTTTCACTTTTCGGTATTCCGCCCGGCTTGGAGGCACAGTTTTCGATCTGCGCGGCGGTAAGTGCTCGATGATCGATTCGCACTTCGTCGATAAGTCCGGCAAACGGCATTTCGCCCGTGTATTCACCCACGATAGAACCTTCATCGGCTCCGATCTGCATGGCCTCGGCGGGGTCGGCGGTCATCAGGCTGGGGACCGGCCGCGATCCGGCGAGTTTGCCATCGACATAGACAGCGATTTTTTTATCACGGCTCAACACGCCGGCGATGTGCACCCATTGATCGGTGACGCTTTGCCTGGCGGAGACGGAATACACTTGCTGGTTGATGCGCAGAGCGAACCGGGGCCGACCTTTGCGAATATAGAGCGCATAGCCCTGCGAACTGCCTCCGCGGGCGATGATAACGCCGTCGGGCTTGTTCGCCCGGATGTGCGCCTGTACGGTCAGAGGCTGGTTGGCCGGATTGAGGCTCGACGATTTTTCGACCTGTATCCGCGTCACGGGCGCGTTGCCGCGGGCACCGGTTGCTTCGCCGGCATTCGATTTGGGCGCGGCGAAGAGCTGGTGCTCGATGGGGGTCGTCCATCGGTAGTACTGGGGCTTTCGGCCGAAACCGTAGACCGTCAAATCATCGAAGACGAGAATGCGGCCTGCAGGAGCGGAACGGCCGGCGAGATAGTAGCCGCACCATCCGCTGACAAAGCGGCTGCCGTACATCCAATAGGTGCGATGCCAGTACGTATCGTCGAGAAAGCCGGTCGGACTGAAAAGATGGGCGCGATCGGCTCGCTGGGTGGCGGCCGGTGCACCGCGGTCGGCGTCCTGTCCCTGAGGCATTTTCTCCAGCGGCAGCCGGGTTCCGTCCAGCTGGAACGGCTGCGACCGCATGTAAACGAGACGTCCATCGCTGGAGAGAATATCGGGAAGGGCCGCGGGCATGTTCAGCCAGGTGATGTAGTCCTGGAGGTCTTTGCCCGTCGACGCTTCGGTGCTGTCCATCGCCGTTTTGGAAAGAACACGGCCTGTTTTCGGATCGAGCCGCCAGAGCAATACTCCGCCATCGAGGAACATCGACCGGCCGGCCGCGAAATACAGAACGTCGTCCTGCACCAGTACGCTGCCGTGCACGGGCCATACCGACTCGATTTGCTCGAACGCCATCAGGCGTTGATCCGTCGGGGCGGCGAGGAAGGTCCAGACGGCGGCTCCATCCGACGCCCGGAGGCAATAGACGCGGCCGTCGGCACAGCCGAACAGGACGCGGCCTTCGTAAACGGTCGGCGGCGAATCGATTCTTCCGCCGGCGGTAAATCGCCAGAGTTGCTTGCCCGAATCGCCGTCGAGTGCGTACAGGGCGTGCTGATCTTTGGATGCGACGTAGATTCTGCCGCCGGCAATGACCGGGGCAGTGAGTTTGCCGCCAATTCCGGTGTGCCAACCCGGCCGCAACTTCTCCGAAAGCGTCATCTTCGTTGTACCACTGCGCCCGGCGTCACAGCGATATGTGGGCCAGTCATCGTCCGATCCAGCGGCGTTGATGCGTGTGCCATAGGCGGGCCCTTTTGTCAACCGGTCGTCGTCACCTATCGGTTTGACAACACGAGGGCCAACCCGGCGAGGGGCCAGGGCGTTGAATCCGTACATTTTGGCCTCAAGATAACATGCACACGGGTGTGGCGGACTGTACATCAGGCCGTTGGCGGGCATGATGCCGTAAAGGCATGCGCCGCGGACCCAGTGATGCGGGGTCCATTGTTCGGTCTTGACGTCGATGAATTCCACGCCCGTTCGCGACATCAAGAGGTAGTTGTCCGTCGCCTTGCCGCGATAGCAGCGATGGTGGAACCAGTACGTATCGAGTTCGGGTGCGAACTCCTGAACGACCCTGCCGGTGCGCAAGTCACGGCCCGTAAAGGCCCCGGCCGCCCTGCCGCTCGTTGTCTCGCCCGTCCACACCAGATTGTTCGCAACGAGAACATCTTCAGGCGAGCGATATCCGGAAGGCGGATGGGGCGCAGTCCACAGGACTTTGCCCGTCGCGGCAGAGACAGCAGTCAGCGTATCCTTGCCCGTTCTGTACCATGAGCCGGTTTGCTGGCCCGCCGTCTCGCCTCCCGAAAAGAGCACCACATCATCGTGTACGACCAGTGTAGGCGAGTAGAACGATTTAATAACCTGCGAGCGATCGATGGGATCGGAATGCCATGCCGGTGCGCCGGTCCCGCCATCAAGGCATACGACCTTTCGACCGTCGTGGAAAAAGACGCGCCGCCCCGCCGTCGCCAGCGTAACCGGCAGGACCGTATGTTCGGCGGCCCAGAGCTTTTCGCCGGTCGCGGCTTCGACCGCGACAATGTTGCGGGGTTTGCCATCCCAGAAGCCGCCTCCGTAGGCATGCTTGATTCTGTCGAGCCCGGCGAACTCGGGCGCGTCCAGATTTGGATTCACCAGCAGATACAGAACCCCGTCGTCGTATACGATCTCTTCGGTTGCTCTGGTCTGATCATATGTATGGAGGGTCGTCCCGGTGCTTGCGTCGAGCGCCGTCAGCGGCGCGTCGAAACCGAGCGTAGCGTAAACGCGGTCGCCCGCGGCAACAAGCCGCCGGGGCAGTTGGGCGGGACCGCTTTTGAGCGGCCAGAGGTGGGTATGCCAGTTGGCAAGCGGGCGTTTCCAGAGAACTGTTCCATTGAAGGCGTCCCGGGCGACGAGGGTCCATTTCGGAGGAATAAGAATCGAAGCGGGCGAGGCTTCGTCGATGATGTAAAAGACGCGTCCGCCGGCCGAGACCGCCGCACTGACGCTGGACATGCGGTCGTGATGACGTCCATAGCGCGGGCTGCCGATCCACTGCATGCGATCGGGCGGGCCGACGACGGAGTCGTGCGAGACCGCATTGTTCGATGCATCGTGCAGATAATGCGTCCAGTCGTCCAGCGCATCGGGGCGGGGTTTGACGGTTCGCCTCCACTTGCCGTCTTGCTTGATACAGGCCACCCCCCCCGGACAAAGGACCCGCATGACTTCCTCCATGCCGAGACGGCCGAGGTCTTCCGAGACCACTAGATTTACGAGGTTGTCAACGTACGGCAGTCTCCTGCCTGCAAGTGTATCGACACAAATCGGGCCGTACAGGCCGTGCGAGCGGATGTGCTCGCGGGCCCGGGTAACAAGAGCGGGGTCGGAATCAAGGCCGTGAACGAGACAGCCGTCGTTGGCGCTCAGCGCGGCCGTCAGTCGGCCGTCGCCGCAGCCAACGTGCACGATCAGGCCGCCCTCGATGCCGGCGGCGTCCAGTATCCGCCGGGCTTCCTTTTCGCAGGCCGCAGGCTGTTGTGCAGCGGAGGCAATAGTGCAAAGAAGGCAGGCTAAGGTGAGGGTCCAGAGCAGTTGTCGCGGTGCATTCATGAATGTATCTCCTTGCAATCGGCCAATCGAACAAACCTGTGCGGGCATTGTACCGGCTCGGGGCGATGTCTGCAATTGCACGGAGAGCGGATCGGGTGCAACAGGGCCGAAAAGACGGTGGACAAACAGCAGTTGCGGGTGGATAATCGTACCGGCGTGAATGGATCGTAGCGGTTTGGTGGAGGCGTTTTTGATAATGATATGGACATGCGTCAGGAGGTTGATATGGCTGTGCAACACGAATCAGGCCTTTCCAACGGAAACAAGATGAATCGACGGACCATATTGCGAGCGGCCGGGGCGGCATTCGTGACCGCTTCAGCTTTCCCGAGTGCGTGGGTTCGCTCGGCCGAAGAGAAGAAACAGAAGATCCTCTACTTCACGCGTTCGGCGGGCTTCGAGCACGGCGCGGTCAAACGCAAGGACGGACAACTCAGCATCTCCGAGAGAATTCTCACCGAACTGGGCAGGCGGCACGGGTTCGAAGTGGTCTGCACGAAGGACGGCCGGGTTTTCGACGGCGATCTGGATCAGTATGACACGATCGCATTTTACACCAGCGGCGATCTGACCAAACCGAACAAGGCCCAGACGCCGCCGATGTCCGCCGAGGGCAAGAAGCGGCTGCTGCAGGCAATTGCCGCGGGCAAGGGTTTCGTCGGTTTTCATGCGGCCACCGATACGTTCCATTCGAAGGGATCCCGCAAGGAAAACCAGAGCAAGGTCGATCCGTATATCGCTATGATAGGCGGCGAATTCATCGTGCACGGGGCGCAGCAGGAGGCTCTTATTCGCGCGGCCTCACCTGATTTTCCCGGCGTCAAGCAGTTCGGCGAATCACAGAGGCTCAAGGAGGAGTGGTACGCGCTGAAGAATTTTGCCGAAGATCTGCACGTAATCCTGATCGAGGACAACGAAGGGATGCAGGGCGAATGCTACCAGCGGCCGCCCTTCCCGGCGACCTGGGCCCGCATGCACAATAAAGGCAGGGTGTTTTACACATCGTTCGGCCACAGAGACGACATCTGGACCAACCCAAAGGTCCAGGGGATTATTCTGGGCGGACTGGCCTGGGCCATGGGCAACAAGACCGTCGAGGTCAAGCCGAATATACACGAGGTTACACCCAAAGCCTGGCAACTGCCGGGTTAATGCGCGAGCTGTCGGGACATGCGATAGACTGGCGCGGTCATGAGCCCGCAGAACGAATTGACAGCGCTATGGGCCATTGCATTGCGCGCCATGATTCGCAGCGAGACACACGCATGAACACTTCATTGGCGGGGCAATAGTCGATCAGACAAAATATATTACTAATTTAGTCCTATTTCTACAGCACACGCTGAAGATTTCGGCGTAGGCATTACAGCAAACCATACGTTCTTTGCAAACCGGACACTTCTCTCGGACCCGCATTCGGCCCGAGTTCTGCATACAAGGCTCAAGACCATCACCCAGGCTTCATTGCAGGAGGCGGCCATGTTCCGAGTACATATCTACATCTTGTTCGTATCCTCTGCATGCGTATTGGCGGCGGGACTGCTTCCCACGACTCCGGCGGCTCTGGCTCACGAGGACGACGCCGACATGGACATCCGCGATTTCGTACTCCACTCGCAGTTCATCTTCAAGGGACGCGTCGAGAGTATTGAATATCGCAACTCCGAGGCGGTTGCGGTTATCGATCCGACGACCGGACTGCCGGCGAGCGAGGACGGAGCGCCGGTCTTCGAGGACGGCTCTGATCTGCCTCACAGCTTCGTTACGTTCAGCGTCGAGCGGATCTTTAAAGGCAAACTGCCGCCCGGCGGGCCGGTGGTTATCGCCCAGCAACAACACCTGACGCTGCGTTTTGTCGGCGGGCCGTTTCCCCACGACTCGGAGGAGATTCTGTTTGTCGATACATATCCGTTCTTCGATGTCGGTGACCGCTCGATTCTTTTTGTGGATCGCAACGAAGTCAAGGCCTGCCCGCTGTACCGCAGCGGCTATGGGAGGCTCTGGATTCTGCCCCGCTCCAATCAACCGACGCGCAACTTCATTTACAATAATTACGGGCAGGAACTGGTGCTCGCACCAGGAACTGCAAATTCCACGCAGGCTCGGGACGAGGTCGCCTTTGGTCCGTATCATCCCTTCCCGGAGATACTGGTCAACACCATAGGCGACTTCGTTCTCGAGAAGGTTGTGGTCGACCCGGAGAACGAGTATTCGCTGCCGGATGTCGAGCCCGATCCGCAACCGCCCATCGCAAAGGGACCACACTTCGAGGAATCGCAATTCGACGCATTTCTCGACGCTGTCGTGGCGGAGGTGCACACGCCGAGCGAGCTGGCGGCCCTGCCGCCGATCAACAGCGCCGATCCGGATTTGCCCTTCGTTGTGGAGGCTTTCGGGGAGGACGAACCGGGCGATTCCGAGCAGGAACCGCCGGCCGAAGAGCCGCGCCCGTGGCTGGAAGAACTCGACCCGGAGCGCCGCGAGGCAATTCTGGAGGCCGAACGCGTCGAAGCACGACTTTTCGAGCTTTCCGGGGGCGATCCCGTTCTGCCGGAGACTCCGTGCGAGCTGCGTCTTCTGACCGAGGGGCCGATTCGGGGTGACATTTCCGGGCCTCAGGGCAGGCCGGACTGTTACGTGGACTTCTTTGATTTTGTGGCTTTGTCCGAGACATGGCTGGAATGCAACCATCCGGATGATCCCGCCTGTCCGGGACCGACAGAATAACCAGGGAGGCCGATTATGAACACGCAAAGAACATATCGAACGATGCTGGCCGCGACGATCATTATGTTGCTTGCCGAGGGGCTCGCGCCGGCTTATCACTACTACATATGCAAGAATAACGATAAAAAGGTTGTCTGGCCGGACAAGGTTCTCAGGTGGCGGGCAGGCAAGAACAGTTTCAAGTCAGGCAGCGGGTGGCGCGACGCTCTCGAAAGCGCAAACGGGCGGTGGAACCAGGCTCCCGGCAGGTTTACCTTCGGCATTCGCAACTGGGGCGAGAAGTACGTCTCGCGAGGCAACAGCCAGAACGAGATATGGTTCACCAACAAGCAGTCCAAGCTCGACGGCGCACCGGCGACATGCTATCGCAGGGCCCGCTGCATCGGCAACACCGCCAAGTGGCTGGAGAAAGACATCCTCTTCGACGCCAAACGCAACTGGTCGTACGCCCTGAACATGGATACGAAAGTCGCCTACGGCGGCAACTGGCGGCAATGGCACTCCACGGCGTTGCACGAGATGGGCCATGCACTCGGCCTTGCGCATACGAACAACACATATAACATCATGGGCTCCGATCAAACGCACCTGCACGCGAACAACGGCAAGGTCCGTTTCTATCCGGGCGAGGACGGCGGCAACGGCGAAGTTTTTCTCTACGGCAAGACGCACAACAGCAAGCCCAACGATCTCGGCGTTTCTCATTGGAAATACGGGGACAAGGAGGGCGAGTACAGCGTTCACTGGTGGACACATCTTTACACGAGCGACGGTGACGATCTCGCTCCGAACGAAGAGATCAGCGAGGGCAAATACCGCTACCTGGTCAAGCCGGGGGTCATTTACAAAGCCCAGTTCACGTTCGAGAACAACGGTTATTACGACAAGTCGAACGTGAAGACCGCATGGTATCTTTCGACCAATCGCAAGATCACGACCAAGGACCGGCGCCTTCGGACGGGCACACTGACGCTGAATCGGAACAAAGTCTATACGGCCAAGCACAACATCAGAATCCCCTTCGATGTCGGCGTCGGCGAGGTGTACTACGTCGGAGTCATTGTGGACTACACGAACGACATCACCGAGTTCTCCGGCGTCAACAACGCCACACACCTGCCGATACCGGTGCGCGTGGTCGGGGGCGGGATCATCACTACCAACGCCATCGGCCAACTTCCTTAAGCACGTCGGTTGACCGCAACGATAGCTGTGCATAGAATGCGGATGTCAGGCAGAGGGGCGGCCGTGTGGCTGCCGCCGGCGTTGTGAACTGTTGCAGGGATATGGATCAGGATGTTGTCTCCGCTTCACAAGAGAGGTTTTTTGTTTGTTGTCATGGCAGTCGCCATCTGGGCTGCCGCCGGCACCGAAGCGTCCGAAGCCGGGGACAACATCATGTACCGGCGTCCGTGGTTCGGGGCGAGATTCGCCCGGCGAACCGGAGTCGGTATTCGCGTTACGCATGTGACACCCGGCTCTCCGGCCGATACGGCGGGGCTGGCGCGCAACGATATCATCCTCGAATTCGGCGGTCAGAACTTCTACCAACAGAACAACGATCCGGACCAACTGACCAACGCTATCCTGTTGGCGGCCGTGGACAAACCGGTCACCGTTGTATATCGGCACGTTGCGGAAAGGCGAACCGTTTCGGTGCAACTCGGCGAGCAGCCTTTCCTTGGCGTCATGTTCTCGGGGCATGAGGGCCAGGGGTTTCTGGTGCGCGAGGTGATTCACAGGGCGCCGGCCGGACCGCTCGGCCTGCAAAGCAAGGACCTCATCATCGCCTATGCGGGCCAGTCCTTCAGAGGGACGGCTTTGCGCTCGCGCATTCTGGCAGAAGCTATCAGGCGCAGTCCGTTCAATACGCCGCTGAATCTCACGGTGCTGCGAAACGGGCAAATCATTCGCAGGACGATCGTCTACAAGAACCCGCGTGCGGCCGGTCGGTCCGATGCGACTTCGGAAGAGAAACCCAATCGGACGGCCGAGGTCGGGACGGTTCTGTTCAGCGACAACTTCAACGACGAAAACAGCGGCAGGGGCCAGGCCAATTACAGACGGTTCGCGAACTGGGAAGTCGTACGCGGCGACGTGGATCTCATAGGCACAGGGTATTTCGACCACCAGCCCGGCAACGGTCTTTACGTCGATCTCGATGGAACGAAATCAGCTTTCACCTCCGCCACCGTGGCAGGCACTCTGGCGTCGAAGAACCCACTGGTCCTGAGTCCGGGCACGTACCTCCTGCAGTTCGATCTGGCGGGCCACCCATACGAAGGCCCGAACACCGTCATCGTGCGGCTCGGCGACGTGTACCGCGCAGATTTCACGCTCGACAGGCAACAGGCAGGCACGGGTTTCAGAAGCTACGAGCAGACGATCGAAGTGAACGTACAGAGCACGGGGCGTCTGGTCTTCCAGCACCGCGGCGGTGACTTTGCAGGGCTGCTGCTCGACAACGTGCGTTTGGCGAAACTGCCTTAGCAGCAATCAACGCATGCCGTAACGATCATTTTTCCGCGATATCGAACGCCATCAGGACGCTGCCGTGGCGGATGTAGAGGACGCCGTCGGAGATAGCCGGGTGCGCCCAATGCTGGTCCTCGCCCAGCGTTATTTTGAACGAACTGACCAATTCCATATCTCTGCGGCCGGGATCGACGAGGGCTACAGTCCCCTTCTCGGTATAGCAGTACAGCATGCCATCTGCGGCAATGATACAGCCCTTGGCGTCAAGGAGCTTTTCTTCGAACATGACCTCGCCCGTGATGGGATTCTGGCATACCCAGTTACCGTCGCTGTCGGAGCCGTAGAACTGCCCATACCACACGACCCCGCCGTGCAGGCAATCAAGGGCCTCGCTCGACCAGCGGACTTCGTAATCATTTGCGTCCTGCGGAAAGTGTATCTTGGTACCGCCGGTGCCGTGACTGGTGAAATACACGCTGCCCTGGCAATACGCAACGGGTGTGACCGCGGCGATGTCGTTGCGCGTCTCATGCGGAATCGTCCACAGGACTTCGCCGGTCTCGCTGTCGGCGCAGACAAACAGCTTGCGGATCATCGTCAGCAATAGACTCTTGCGGGGCGTTCGATATAGAATCGGCGAGCAGTATGCGCTGAGATTGCTCAGGCCCTCGGTTGTCCAGATCGTCCGGCCGGTGTATTTGTACAGCGCGACAATACTGGCGTCGTTTCCCCCCGGCGTACAGAAGACCCGGTCTCCTTCGATCAGCACCGATTCGGATATCCCCCATTTGATGTTTTGGCCACCGAATTTGTCCAGCGTATCGACCTTCCACAGAAGTTCCCCTTCTGCGCGATCGAAACATGCGATCCGCCCCTGGCCGCTCATGACATACAGCCGGTCGCTGTCGACGGTCGGCGTCGTCCGCGTGCCCGGAAACGAACCGGTCCACTCCGGCCCGTACTCTTTTTGCCATTTCACTGTACCGTCGCTGTCTATCGCGAACAGATATCCCTTCTTGTCGATCATTCCCGTCGTGTAGACGGTTCCGTCAACCACCGAGACAGACGCAAATCCCTTGCCCAGTCCCTCGCACTGCCATAGCATGGGCGGGCCGTCTTCGGGCCATTTCTCCATCAGGCCGGTCTCACGGGACTTGCCGTCCCGCCGGGGTCCGCGGAATTGCGGCCAGTCGTCGGCCCAGCATTGTGATGCGGATGAAGCGATGATTAGTGTCAGAAACATTGCAAATATGGTTCTCATGATGAGTCCTCTGTCAGACAACTTCCAACTAATTTCGATTTCACGATCCTCAATCCGCCGGCAGTTATGCGAGCATGCCGGGTACATACCCCACCGCGCAGGCCGAGATCGCGAGCAATGCCACTGTCGATTACGACGAATCCAGAGCATAGAACAATATATCAACTTCGGTGGCAACAAGAATACATCGAATTACCAGATCGATCGTCCCATAGTATCCGGCCTGTCGATGGCGCCGTTGGCGGGGTGAAAAAAAAGCCGCCGAGAGCCGGGTTTTGTTCGGTTTTTGTTTGGGTTGAGCGGAGGCTTTTGACGATACACATTTCTACGACGGAACTGAACGCCTATTCATGGACGAAGAAATGGAACATCGATTCGACCATCACAAACCTGTTTGCCGCTTCGGACCGGGTGGCGATTTCACCACGAACTGGCCGCCGGACAACGCCAAACATCCCCACAACAGCCTGACAGGGGTACTAGCCTCCATAGCCGAGACCGTGGGTATGCTGGTCGGCTTCGAGCCGGGCAACGCCCTGGCGGTTTCGGTACGGCCGGGCCGGGCCGAGAAGCCCTGCGATCACGAAGAGGAGGATAAGCAACATGCCGTTGAACACAGCACCGCAGACAACACATCTGACGCCTCGCCAGATGCAGATCTTGAAAGCCGCAGCCTCTTTCCAGGCGAGCCGATACTATTCACCGACCATTGCGGAACTGGCCGACGAGCTCGGCATAAGCCGCAGCACCGCATTCGAGCACATCGGCGAACTGCGAAGAAAAAATCTGCTGCAGGCGTCCCCGGGCAAGGCACGCTCTTTGACGTTGACTTCAAGAGGGCTAGAACTGCTTGAGAGCGTCGAATCGGCCGAAACGGCCCTGTGGGGGGAAACCGACGGCATACCCATGCTCGGCGCCGTTGCGGCAGGAGAGCCGATTGAAGCGGTCCGGAACACCGAGCAGCTCTCCATGCAGTCCTACTTCGGCATGGGCGACGATATGTTTGCCCTGGAGGTTCGAGGCGACAGCATGATCGACGACGACATCCGATCAGGCGATTACGTAATATGCAAGCGGTCTGCCGCGGCCCATGACGGCCAGCTCGTGGTAGCCGTCGTCGATGACGACAACGCCACGCTTAAGCGGTTCTACAAAGAGCCTGCCCGCATCCGCCTCGAACCGGCCAATGCCGACTATGCGCCCATATTCGCAGAGAACTGCCGGATCGAAGGAGTCGTCGTCGGCCTGGTGCGTAAGTTGTGAATTGGCAGTATTTTACAAAACCTCAACGAGTCGCCGTCCTGTCCAAGCCTGTTCGCCATATGCGTATTCTACGACGCCTCGATTGCCGTTGCATCCGAACATTTGAGCTGTCGCATGCACTTTTGCGGCCCAGCTAAGCCTGCCAACAGCCGACTTCACAAACCTGCGACCGATAATTCTCCTTGACAGACTGGGTAGGTAATTGCTAAAATCAGGGAGTTCGTAATGAGCACCTGTGGAATATGGATCATTTTATAGCTGTCAACTGGGGGACATCAGACCTGCAGTTGCTCGATTGTACGCGCATTTGTAAGGAGGTATGGAACTGTCATGTCGAATCGTAAAGCTTTTACGCTAATCGAACTGCTGGTCGTTATCGCGATTATCGGTGTGTTGATGGGAATTCTGATGCCGGCCCTCAACCGCGTTAAGAAATCGGCCAGAACGACTGCCTGCCTTATGAACCTGCACCAGTGGGCATACATCTGGACGATGTATTGCGATGATAACAATGGATATTTCCCCGAGGCGACGGACCTTAACTGGAAACGCGGGACCTGGATTACCGCCCTTCGCTCGCAGTGGAGGACGCAGACGGATATTCTGCGTTGCCCGGAAGCCATGAAGCGCCGACCGGAAACAGGGAACGCCGCAGTAGGAGGGCCGCATACCAGCTATGTAATGGGCGGAGGCGGCATAAATGATCTGCAGGAGGAATGCAGCTACGGCATGAACAACTGGCTGATTAAGGCCAGATCGGGTGAAACCGCCATCCAGGGCCGACCGACGGAGTGGAATTATCAGTCGAAGGACGCCAAGAACGTAGCGAGGGTTCCGGTTTTTGCCGATACGATGTGGCGAGGAGGCGGTCCTTTCTACCAGAACGGTAATCACACCTCGGCTCGTATCGCACCGCCTGAGTACAACGGGCAGTGGGTAAGCTACAATCACGAGATGAAACACTTCGCGATAAACCGGCATCATGGGTTCGTGAATCATCTGTTTCTGGACTGGTCGGCGCGGAAGGTGGGCCTCAAAGAACTCTGGACGCTCAAGTGGCACCGGCAGTTCGATACAGGCGGCGCGTGGACCAGAGTCGGAGGCGTAACCAGCACGGACTGGCCGGAGTGGCTGCGGCCGTTCAAGGATTATTGAGCGCGGTCCTTTCAGCCGACATGTATCACCCTTGCAATCGCCTCTCCGAGAACTTCCTTCCTTCTGGCAGAGGGTTATTGCACCTCCCTGCATGAAGACGCGGTAGTCAGAGACATTGCTTCCAGGCGTCCCACACACGGTGTCAGTTTGCCGGCATCTTCCCGACGATTACGTGAGGCATGCATGCGGGGCGGCAACCGACGCCCTCAGGTTTGCTCAGCGCGAGACTTTCCCCTATAATCATCCCGGTGCCCGCCCTGCGGGCGGGAACGCGTACAGATCGCCATGATCGAGGATCGACACGGATGGCCCCAAAACAGCCCGGACACGAGATTCATCTTTCCATCGTCGCGCCGGCGCGAGATGAAGCGGAGAATCTTCCACGGTTTGTCGAGGAAGTGCGCAATGCAATGGATCAACTTGAAACCACGTGGGAGCTGATCGTTGTCGACGACGGCAGTTCGGACACTACGAAGCGGGTATTGCGCGAGCTGTTTGCGAAGACGCCCCGGCTGCGCGTAATTGCGTTCAGCGAGTCGGCAGGAAAGTCGGCGGCGTGGCAGGCGGGTTTCCGTGCGGCCCGCGGAGCGTTTATCGCAACAATCGATGCGGATCTTCAGAATGACCCGAGGGACATCATTGGGATGCTGCATGCATTGAATTGCAGGCAGTGCGATATGATCAACGGCATGCGGAGCAATCGCAACGATCCGTGGCTAAGGCTGATTTCCTCTCGGATCGCCAACGGCGTTCGCAATTGTCTGACGGGCGAACGAATTGCTGATTCGGCCTGCGGGCTGAAGGTCTTCAGGCGGGAGTGTGTGATCGATCTGAGGCTCTTCGAAGGATTGCATCGCTTCCTACCGACACTTGTGAAGATGCAGGGATTCACCGTGGCGGAGATATCGATCAGCCACCGCCCGCGATCCGCCGGTTCGGCCAAATACGGTGTTCAAAACCGACTGTTCAAGGGTCTCAAGGACGCCCTGGTAGTCCGCTGGATGAAACGCAATGCGCCGAGGTATCGGGCGCAGGAATGGGAGCGACCGGATGGTTGACCAACTTACGCAAAAGATGGATTTCTGGATAATACTCGGTCTGGCCGCTCAGTTGGCGTTTACCGCCCGTTTCCTCGTGCAATGGATTGCTTCGGAAAGGGCGGGCAAGAGCGTTATTCCCATCGCATTCTGGTATCTCAGCCTCGTCGGGAGCATCGGGCTTCTGATCTACTCGGTCATCCGCGCCGACCCGGTGTTCATTCTCGGCCAGTCCGTAGGCAGCTTCATCTACATACGCAACCTCACACTGATCTACAGGACCCGCCGTGTCGCCGAGCACGCGTAACGCAGCCTCGCTCCCCACTCATGGAAATAGCCTGCGGCCTTACAGCAATAACCCTATCGGACGTTGCTCGATTTCACGTCCTGCCGCTGATGCGATCGCGGGCGTCCGGCGCAACTGATACCCCCCTGTTTATGGGCCTCTCTGCGATAAGCAAACTCGCGCGTGCTTTGTGGTAAAGGCTTTTCCACGCTTTTCCGAACTGTAAGTGCCGAGTCAGTTTGAGTATTGAGTGAATTTGCTTTGGGACCTTCGAAGGTGGTAAACGAATCGCGGCATACGAGATTGCGGCTGCTTCTCAAGAAGCTGAATAAGCAACGAAAGAAGCAGGCCAGGCAGATAGACATTCTGTGCAACGACTTCCTGACCGCACAGAAAGACTTTATCGGCAAACTGCACGTCATCACGCTTGCCGCGAATTTCTATGAATCCATTCTCGGATCGACCGACCTGAGCGGTGTGCTCGAGAAGACCGTCGGCATGATTCGCGACGAAGTGCCGGATGCGAACGTAACCTTCTTTCTGCGCCAGGAGGACAACTTCGAATTGCATATTTTCGAAGCGCCCCGGCCTCAGGGTGCGCCGGTTCGCAACCTGGAAAACCACTTCAGCCCTGAACTGATGGACAGTATCTGTCGGGAGAACCGGATATGCACGCTGGATGATTTGCTCGCAATGGGGCTGCAAGTCAATCCGATGGGAATGGCCCGCGCTTCGGCGTTAACGCTGCCATTGGGGTGCGGCGGTTCTTCGCCGGGCTTCGTGCTGATATATCGATTCTCCCGCAAGCAACTCAAAGCGGGCGATTTCGCGGGTCTGTCCGCCGTCAGGACCGGCCTGAGCCGTGCGATAGCCTCCTGTCAGCAACTCTCCGAACCGGCCACATAGGTTCAGAGCATGGACATGCGACGCATCACCGTTGCCGCGTGCAAAATTGCGGCTAATTTCCTTGCAATGCCGGTTCGAGATGTTAGAATTCACGCTTCGATGAAGGTTCTGACGGGCAGGTAGCTCAGTTGGTAGAGCAACGGATTGAAAATCCGTGTGTCGGTGGTTCAAATCCACTCCTGCCCATTGACTTAAGCTTCGGGCTGTCAAGCACTTACGTTTGGCGGCCTTTTTCGTCAAAACCGCCAAAATCACTACTGCAACACTTTTGCAACAGATTTTGACACAAGCCACGGGCAGTTGCCTGCCTTGCACGATGGACCAAATCATCTCTAGCGCAAAGGTAATACTTGTGCGTTGTCTTGAAGTCCGCGTGCCCTGCAAGCTTCATCACATCGTACTCACTCATGCCTTCCTCGAGCCAGTTGCAGATGGCCGTCCGCCGGAAATCATGGAACTCACCTTTCTTGACGTTGGCTCTCTGCAGAATCTTGCCGAAATCCCGACTGAAATTGTTGACTACCTTCAAGCGAGAGTCAGAGTAAGTCCATTTCCCTTTGGCACGAAGCTCCTGTTGGATGTAATCGTACCTGGCTGGGGGCACAAAGACGTACGGATACCCTTCGGGCTGTCCGGTCTGCCGATCAACCAGAAGCTGAGCGAGCTCATCTGTCAATGGCAGTGTTCTGCGATCCGTGTCCTTGATTCGCCACTCCCATGTCTCAGCGCTGTGCACCTTTGGAGAGACCGTGATCGTCTGTTCCTCGAAATCAATGTCTCCCCATGTGCAATTCAGGAGTTCTCCGCGCCTTAGAGCAGTGAACAGGGCAGCCAAGATCAGCAAGTCCCACTTCAGACAGGTACGTTCGTTGGACTTCTCGGTGAACTCCTGAGCTGCTCGCAAGAGGCGTTCGCATTCACGGTCACTGTAGATATTGATTTCGCTCTTAGGGAATTTTGGCATCTTAACATATCTGAGCGGATTCTCTTCCAGCTGCCTGCGTTCGACCGCTGTCTGGAAAATGCCTTTGATCTCAGTGAGTTTCTTGGCGATGGTTGCCGGACTATTGCCTTTGTCCAGGCAGCTTTGACGGTAGTACTCAGCGCCCTTGAGTGAGACTTTCTGGAAGTCGATGTTGCCAACTGTCTTGATGAAGTCTTCCATTGCCGACTCATACTCCTTGCGAGTACTTTCTCGAATTTGGTCACCTGTCCTTGCCAAGCTGTCTCTCACGAAATCTCTGAGCTTCATAGAGTTGGGCTCAACAACACCCATTCTCAACTCACGTTCAAACTGTGCTCTTCTGCGTTCTGCTTTGCGGCGATCCGCATGGCCAAGAGACTTCTGCCTACGTTTTCCATGTTCATCTGTATATAGCAGGTAATACTTGAACTTCTTACCGTCGTACGACGGTCTTTCCCAGAGCTTTACCAGTTGTGCCATTTTGCCTCCTTTCTGATGCTGGCTTGGCTCGGATTAACCCGAAGCCAATTATAGCCAGACATCTCAAGAGCGCAAGGAGATTATTTTCCATTTGTTGTTCGTTGCCTGATCCATTCAATTATCGCTTCCTTAGGATACAGCGGTTTACCGCATATATGGATACGTGGCAGCTGGTGCATCCGCTTGAGATTATCGATGACGTTGTGGTAGTCTTTGGATCTGCTGACCTCGGGGATGCGCAAATAGGCAACAAGCTCATCTTCGGTCATCAGTTCTGATATTAGCTCGCTGATCTCCTGCATTGCTTCCCCAATTGATCTTCTGACAACTGTTTCGTGAGCTCTTAGGCTCTATTGGTTGGAGCGGGAAGGATCCTCTGCCAATTTCAGTGTCACGCACTCTTCGCGGCTGGACGTTAGGGGTCCCATCAAAGTCGTCTGAAATTGCGTGCATGATCTCTCCGCTACGACTTATGGAGGAGATTGGATCCAAACATGGGTTGAACGAGTGATATGGAGGACCGCTAATGTCATTCAGGCTGAAAGAAACAGACTGTAAGACTCTCGAGTGCCTTGCTGATCATCGGGTGTTGACTGTAAGCCAGATTGCTGCGATCTTCCGCAAGAGCAAGCAAGTAATCAGGAGACGTCTACACGATCTTGAGGGAGGGGGACTGGTGGAAGTAGTTGGTAGCGAGTTTGGCCGTGGTCGGGGGCGCCCTGAGAAATCTCTGGGCCTGACGGAGCGTGGAGCAGACCTCTTGAAAGACAAAGGCCTGCTCGACAAGAACGTTGGTTACGAGAATGTGCAAGGTGACTGTCTCTTTGGAGCCGAGCACCAGCTCCTATTGAATTGGTTCAGGATTCATGTCAAACAGATCGAGCAAACCCAACCAAGGTTGACTGTCAGACTTCTATCCCACAACTCTCCTTTCCAGCCCAATAGTCGAAATGGTAAGATATTGATAAGCGATTTCTCTCCGGTTCCCGGCTCCAAGACAAAGGGCGTCAAATTCACCCCGGATGCTGTATTCACCATAGCCGAGAAGGAGGCAGGAAAGACATGTCTGTTCTTCTTGGAAGTGGACTGTGGAACCGAGACGATCGCCAGTCCGAAACGTAATATGACGGATATCCGCCAGAAGATTGTGAACTACCAGTGGTATTTTCACGGTGGCTGCTACAAACGGTACGAGCAAGTATTTGGAGCGAGCCTACGCGGGTTCCGACTGCTATTCTTGACCGGTACCCACGGAAGACTGGCGGCGTTGTGCAAATTGACGCATGAGATGCGGCCCTCTAATTTCATCTGGCTGACCGAATGCGATTTTCTGTTTGCCGATGGCGCTGGGGCTGCGATCTGGGCTAAAGGCGGCGACCTTCAAGCCGTCCGGCAGTCCATTTGCGGCAGTCTCTGCTGCAGTGCACCTTCGCTTTAGCGGCCAAGATCGAAGTTCAAAAGGACCTGGCCGTATAGCCGGTCCACCAATTCTTGCGGCAAATCCAGTACGATCTCACGAGTCCGCCCATATCTACCTCTGGAAACCACGCGGCTTCGCACCAGTGAGTAAATGTCAAGCTCCGAGATCAGGTCTCCGAAGGCCCGCGCCGTAAGGGGCCGCAATCCGACTTTCTTGCAGAAGAGGGTGTAGGCTTCGTAGCCATCTCCTGTGCCTATCGATTCGGCCTTGGTGACTTTCAGGGCTTCTATGATCGCCGCCATTGCGGCTTGAAGCTGCGCCGGCGCTGAACGCAGCAATGTCAGATAGCGGTCTTGATCCAGCGCCGCTGCCGCCTGGTCGACTACCGGAAAGTCGATGTGTGTCCCGGCCTTCTCAGCCAGATAGGCACTCTTTGCCAATAGCGCGACAGCTCTGCGCGCGTCTCCGTGATCCCGGCTGGCCATCGCCGCTATCTTTTCAATCACACCCGGATCAACGGCATCCGGATGAAGCGCTTTCTCCACCCGGATGCGAAGTATGTGCTGGAGGTCCACTGCGTCATAGGGCTTGAAGATCAACTCGTTTAGCTTCAAGAACGATTTGACGCGAGGGTCCAGGTGATCGGGCCAATCCAAACGGTTGGAAACCAGAACGAGGATGAGTTTGGCCGGGATCCTCTGGGGAAGCCTTCGCACCAGGAACGTCATGAAGTTGTCTTTATCTCGGCGGATGTTGTCGACCTCATCGACAAAGAGGATGAGGTAACCGTGGTAGTCAGCGAGTTTGCTCTCGATGCGAATCATCATCTCTTCCAGTGAGATGCCTTTCTGGTATCTCTTGCTTGCATTGAGCATGCAGGCAAGATCGTTAAGCGCTCGAAAGCATGGTCTGGGGTTGGACAGATCCAGATGTTCATGGCGCATCGGTACATTCTGGTTGCGGCACATTTCAGAGAGCAGATTGAGAAAGTAGCTCAATGTGAGCGTCTTGCCGGTTCCGGTTTTGCCCCAGATGGCCAGATGGCAGGGATGGTCGCCCCGCAGGACAGCCGAGAAGTGGCTGCTCAGTTCCCGGATTTCAGTGTCACGGACATTGGCATTGAAAATCTCCTCCAGCACCGCCAGCTGCTCGGATCGGATCAGCTGTTCATCATCGAGAAAACGTCGATCCTTGATAATGGCCGAGCCGGCCATGTGCTGTATCTGGTTGAATATCTTGGTGCGAACCTTCATTGGCTCCATGCGAAAATCACCTCCAGATGTCCCCAGTAGAAGTGCACCTATATAAACCTTGCGCATCTGGAGGCCAGAGGGACAGTAGTTTTCGCATGGAGAACGAGAGAGCAGGTGTGGGGGTGTATGTAGGTGTTGATGACTGTCACTACCGCCCGGTGGGACGGCACATGCAAAGTCCCTTTTACAAGGGTTTATAAGCGTCGCCTCTGTGTAGTAGTAATAGAATCTTGAATCAATATCTATACTACTACTATGGCGGTCTGGAGTGGAAAACTACTCTCCCTCTCTGCTGCAACATACGAGCTAAGCGCGATTCCCCAGTGGCCGGTTGAGGCCAGGAGGATCGGGGGCACGGAAGTGATAGTAGAGCCCTGCTGAAGTGTATCATAAATCGCCGAAACGTATCGTAATTCGGCCCCGAACTGTATCATAATTCGGCATATCCGGCCCGAAATGTATCATAAATGCCCTCCGGGGGCTGCTGAAGTGTATCATAATTGGTCCGGCAGGATGCGGGTAACTCCTTTGGTATAGCCGGGTTACACATGGTATCGAAATCCTACTATATATAAGAATATACCTCGTAGTCAGACCAATGATGACAAATGAGCTCACGGAGATGGAAATGAAGCATCTTCGACCGCTTGCGCCAGCACACCCCCACAGTACAGTTGGCAAGTGACCTTGTTGAAACAACAAGTGCTGATAGAAGAATCGCCCGCATCCCTAAGCGCAGCATCACATGATGTCGCATCACGCTTGTGCCCTTACTGACTTTTGTGAAAAGGACAAGTTGCCCGGGCTATCTGGCTAACCGTTTGACAGGCAGATGCTGCTGCATAATGGTTGTTCGATGCTGCATTCTGTCTGTCATGTTTGTGGGCGATTGTCTTAGCTGCTTGACCATTCGGTGAGAGTCTCTTAACCAGGTCTGCGTTGGCCTCATACGAAGTTTTGTTGAACGTATTGCAGTTGGCAGAATGGATGCAGTACTACTTGAACGTATGCGAGTAGATGTCACGCTACGGCATGTTGTGATTACCAGATGTGCAGTACATGTCCGGGAAAGCAGGAGCTTGGTGATTGGTGTGATGCAACAGCAAGGCTGGTTATTGGATTCGTTGTCTGAAAGACCGGGCGAAGTCCTGAGTCTCGCTGGTTTGCACTTTCTGCCAGAATGTGGATATCCTACCATTGGGCCTGTCGATACAGAGAGTCGGCGGGGGGGATTGCAGTGAGCGGTCTCAATTCCGTTGCAGCCCTAGCGTCTTTCGAATAAACCGTCGAAAGACGGAGGTGGCAAGAATGTACATGGATAGGAACTTGCTGGTAGATATCGCTGAAGAGGCATTGAACATGAGGAGTATCGGTAGTGAAGACTGGTGTGTTTTGTGGTATGAGTGGTTTTGGCAGCAGGAGATTGAGAGGGCTATTGGCGAGATTAGGCAGGGTCGGTCTTGATTGAGACTCGGGCGTCTGTTGCAGCTGCGGCCCACGCAGACCCTTTATCGTAAATCTTTCCCCTCCGGGTCGGCCTCACGGCCTGAAGATTTATCGAAGGGTCCGCTTTACGGGCCTGCGGTTGGCCTGCAGCGGTTCACTACTGAACGGGTGAACCGCCACAGGAGTTGGTTCAACCGGAGTTGAGAAGATGAACATATACAAGATTCGGAGGATTGTAGAGTGGATTCGTGCGAACGGCAGGTTGCCTACGGACGCGTACGGCGAAGTGTTGTCTCCCGATGACCTGATAGGATGGTTCGGTTTGAATGAGGTTCTGACAGCAGACGAACAGGAATATATGCGTAAAGAGTTGGCTGCGATGGTTGAGGCTGAGCTATCTCTGGAGGGTCTGCGATTATCCAAACAGTATGCCTGGTAAACAGGTTTGTGAAGGTCTCTTGTGGCCTCACTGAGGGCAGATTGCCTGGCCAAACGTTATTCTGTCGTATTTCGGCCCACGCAGACCTCTTATCGTAAACTTTTCCCCCTTTGGGGTCGGCCTCACGGCCTAAAAGTTTATCGAGAGGTCTGCTCGCTGGGCCTCAATTATGGATGGAACTGCCACTCCGCCTTTTCGGATGGATTGTCGAAAAGACGGAGGTATTAAGAATGGATAGCGAACAAGAACCGAACATGTACGATGACATCGTAGTTGCCGAGTCGGCGTTGCTCAAGCGAGACAGGCCCAGTCGGTACGGCAGCGTGCCGGACCTGGACGACAGTGAGTTGGCCGAACCGGACGAGCTCGAGCGGCAGGTCCTCCGGCAGGAGTTCGCCCCGGTCCTGGCGTTGCCGGTGAAACGCCGGCGCAGCGGCATTAGGCCCGGGGTGGATGAGAACGGCCAGCTCGACTGGGGTGCATTTGGCACCGTGGATTTCGACCGATACGGTGGCGGCTTCGACAAGGCACGATACAAGGCCGACATAGTCAAAGAAGAGCTCCGGGATTTGATGATTAGTTTCAGCATGGTCAGCGACCGAATCCAGACCAGGGCCAAGTATCTCATTCTCAAATATCTTCGGATGGACATTATCCAGCTCGAACACATTATCGATAATGATATGCTCGCATTGGCCAAGCTGTTCTTACGGGCCAGGCAGTTGCGTCGGGAAATGGTCGAGCTGCGAGAGGCCAGCCGGCGAAGGCGGCTACGCAAGGCCGAGGCGATGTGGGGGCCATAATAATATGGTCCGCAGACGCCCCTTGCGTGGTCACACTCGGTCCGTGTTCGCAGTCTGCGGCAGCCCTCTTTGTCGAGACGGAAGAGGGCTGCCACGGTAGAAGTTCGGGCTAAGAGGGGATTGAATTGACAGTTGAAGGCAATTTCGAGACGGGCCGGTGTTTCGCCGACGTTCGATGCGCACTGGGCCACGCAGTAAGGCTCTTCAACTTGGGCAGAGGCCACTATGTTGCATGTGATATCTGCCGGACGTACGTATACGTCGGCTCGAATCTGACGAGCAATTGGCGGCGCGAGAATAAGGAAATATGGGAGAAGAACTATCGCAGCGTGCGGGGGTATCGATTCATTCAATAAGGGTCCGAGCCTCACGCCTTCATGCAAGTAGCTTTTTGACGTTCTGGGCTCTGACCAGCTGGAAACATTTATATCTCATGGCGGCCCTCTTTTTCGCATTGGAAAGAGGGCCTTATCGCAGGAGACGATGAGCCCGGAGGTACGAGAAAATGACAGGACAACAGATGCCGGTGGCAAAGTGGAAGGCCGGCCAGGTTTCAGCAGCACTTTGGGAAAACGAGGTCCACACGTCCCGGGGACCTGTGAAGATGTTAAAGGTGACTATTCAGCGCCGGTACAAGAACTCCGAGGGCCAATGGCTTAACAGCAGCTCCTTCGGGCGCAATGAGATTCCACTGGCAATCTACTGTTTGGAGAGAGCGTTTGAGAAGATCATCGAGCAACAGAATGAAGAGTCTGTAGGCGCCGGCAAGGTGGAAGAGGTGGTCATCCGCTGAAAGGGGCTTCGGCCCTCTTTTTCTATTTGAAAGAGGGCCTGTTCGCTCGAGACGAACGGCCTGGAGGCAATAGAATGGGTGAAGAGAAAATGGGTTTGGCGCAGTTGAAGAACCTGGCGATGGGCTTTGATCGCGCTGAGATGCGGGACGTCCATATCGTCAAGGACGGTGAGGACTACCTGAGCAAGAGGCACATGGGGGTATGGAACCTCGATAAGAACGAACTGGCTTGCCTGGCGCCCAAGAGCTACACGGTGATTCACCACCGGCACGCCACTGAGTGTCTGGTGGAAGCCTTGAGCAGTTTGAATATCAAGGCCCGGGTGCAGTTGAAACAGTGGGGGCATTGTGTGCAGATTGATTTCGACTTCCCGGACTCGAAACTGGAATTGACGCAGGTTGGAGAGAGTTTCACTACGGGAATACGGGTGGTCTCGGACTACAGCCAGGTTGCCGGTCTGGTAATCGCCGCACGCGTGACGAGGCTGGCCTGCTCGAACGGTATGATTGTCAACCAGATTGTCAAGCCCAAGAGGATCAAGTACAGCGAACAGTTGAAGATGACGGTAGAGAGTCTGATCGACAAGATCATCAAAGACATAATCACACAGGATGATCGACTGGCGAGTATGGTTAGTGTGTCCATCAGGGATAGCGTAGAATGGCAGACGGTCAGGCTTCTGGCCAAGGCGTTGTTTAGAAAAAAGAAACACCTCCAGGAAATCCTGCCGAGAATCAAGGCAAACCAGGAAGGCAGAATAACCAGATGGGCGTTCTACAATGCGGTGACCAATTACGTCAGCAGTTCCGGGAGCCGACTCAAGCCGCAAGTCGATACCTGGCTGCAGAACAAGGCGCAGAAGATTCTTGCCACACCCCTGGCACAGTTGACCGAGGAGCTGGTCAAGGCCGGAAAGAATGAAGCGAATTGAGCACCTGCCGAAAGCATCTTCGATAGCCAGGTAATGGCGGTTCACGAAGCGGCAGGTGAACCGCCATAAAGAGCGGCTCAGCAAAGGTGATGGAAATGGCTCAGATGAAAGGAAAGCCTGGAACAAGACCGCGGATGCTGCCCGTCGTTCATTTTGGACGGGCCGCATATTTCGCGGACCTGCGGCTGGGCCCATTCAGGGCTACGGACGACCCACATCAATTCATTGACTTCGACAGCGAACAAGGAAGGTCTATGTGCAGACAAACTGGCGTAATACAGTGCCGCAATTGTAGAATGAGCGTTATTGTCTCCAGTGCTTCTGAACAGCAGCAGCTTCGATGCATGCGGTGTCTACGTGTTGTGTGGCCGGCCTGCAAAAGGTGAGACATGCCAGGCGTCTGATTGCTACGATAGAGCCGAAACACCGTTACGGTGGTTCGGGCGGAGATGAGCATATGAAACTGCAAGGAAATCAGATATCCAGGGACTGGACGGTCCGGCACGAGGGTCGCACCTTCTATGTGAATTTCACGGACAGCGATACGCCGACCCTTGCCCTGTCCAATCGCGACAACTGGGAGATTTGGGAGCAGACCGCGGAAGGAAGGGAGGAACTGGACATCTACGTATTCAAGAACGATGCTGCGAAGAAGCGAAGAACGGCCCGAAACAACTTCGAGATTATGAAGAAGCTGATCCGGTTCTGTATTGAGAATTGGGACACTGGATTCCTGCAAGAAGTCAGAGGGCAACTGCTGGAGCAGAAGGCGGGCCTGGAAACTTCCTGACGACTATTGCAGGCTTTCCCGGCAGCCTTCGGCCAGCCATCTTTCGATCTCTATCCCCGCCTGAATGGCTTCCTTCTGTTCGGGCAGTGCCGTGACATACTGGTTGGACAGATCGGCTATTCGGGCGATGGCTCTCGCCCAGATGACTCGCAGAATGTGGTCCGTGTCCATTATCATGGTAGATCACCTGCGAGACGTATATCGCACCACTATATAAACCTTCCGTTGCCATTGGAGGAATCCTCCTTCCCCCTGCCCCCCGCGCCCCGCAACCCCCATCCTCTTTGTTCACCGCGAAGTGGCGACGAAAACCGAAAAGCATATAAACCACCAGGTATTACCACGCTGCAGGAGCTAATGAAGGGTGACAAGATGAATCAGACAATGAAACCACAGGGGCCGTTGGGTGGCGGCGACCACATGTATTACGCTTACCACTCGAGACTTCTTCCTATGTACCAGGTATCTGGACGGAGCACATTCTCAGGATCAGAGTATCGAACACTTCCCAAGTACGATTTCTCATCTGACGGGGCTTTAAGTACAGCGTGGGAAGGGCCGCAGACGGTCGAAGCAATTATCGAAAGGGGGTATTTCGCAATCCCGCGAGGAAAGCCTGAGATGGCTATCATTACAGATAAGAGACACACATCCTGGTTAGGGCTGGATGACGTCATCGGCCAGATACGAAATCGCTTTGAGCTCTACGAACGGAACATATACGAACTCGAGTTGGCCAAATGCGCGGCGATCAATGCCAGCTACACACACGAGGCCTGGCACGGACCGATCGACAGCCGGATCGAGTATTCCGTCAACAAGAGACTGGACAAGCTCTACAAGGATCAAAGGGAGGAACGAACCAGCTTGTGGCGCGATATATCCAGATTGCGACTATCTCTGCCGGAGAGTGCACAGGCATATTTGACAGCTTATAGAAAGCTCTCGATATTAAGACAGCCGATAGGTGATGCCGGTTGATGAGTCGGGTCCAGGAGTTGTGCAGAAGATTGAAGCCCGTGATGGGACGCAAAATCGACCGGTTATGGTCTGCATATTTGGCCGAATCCGATGCCGACGGCAGAGCGGATATCGAGCAGACTCTGGAATTGCTGGCGGTCAAACATCTCGGAGCGGACTACAATGTAGATAGATCCCCGTTTCCGCCTCCGGCAAAGAAGTTCTCTACATCGGGTGATATCAAGGTGGGATCCATCTCCTACGCCGGTCATTCGATGTACCCGTTCTACTTGAAAAGCGGGCGCCTCAAAGAGCATATCCTGATTGCCGGCAGGAGCGGTTCGGGCAAGACCAATCTGACCTTTGTTCTCATGGAGGGGATTATGAAACAGGGCATCAAGGTCCTCGCCCTGGACTGGAAGAGAGGCTACCGGGACCTGATGGATATGCACCCGAAGCTGAGGGTCTATACGATTGGCCGGAATATATCACCGTTTAGATTCAATCCGCTGATACCGCCACCCGGTTGCGAGCCCCATCTCTGGATCAAACTGATCATCGATGTCATCGCCGGCGCCTATTTCGGCGGAGAGGGTGTTATCAGCCTTCTGGTTGCAGGACTGGACCATCTTTATTCGCAGCTGGGAGTTGTCGACAGGTGCCAGACCGCCTGGCCAACGATTCAGGATCTGCTGGCTTGGCTGCGTACCGCAAAGCTAAAGGGCAGGGCTGCGATGTGGCAGGCCTCGGCCGAGAGAATTCTACTGGCGATGACATATGGGGAATTCGGAGCGGTCTTGAAGACACAGGATAACAGCCATGTAGCCGGCCTGCTCGATCACAATGTGGTATTGGAGATGGACGGTCTGTCCGGTTCTTCAGATAGAGTTATGTTCTCCGAGGCCCTGACTCTCTATCTGTACCGGTACCGGCTGGCCCAGGGACCGCAGCGTAAGCTGACCAACGTTATTGTGATAGAGGAAGCTCACAATTTGCTTTTGAAAAAGGCCTCTGAATCGAAAGAGTCGATCCTGGAGACTTCCATCAGGATGGTCAGGCAATATGGATTGGGATACGTGTTCGTCGATCAATCAGCTTCGCTTCTAAGCCAGGTGGCATTCGCCAACTCCTATGCCACTCTCGCGTTGAGCCAGAAGCTTCGATCCGACGTTCAGGCAATCGCCTCGGCCATGAACCTCAGCGATGAACAGAAGCAGGCGCTTAATACACTGCCGATTGGAAGCGCTGTTGTCCGGTTGGCGGACGAGCACACCGAGGCCTTTCTGGTAGAGATCCCTCTTTGTGCTGTCAGGGAAGGCTCTGTCTCGGATGAGTCAGTCAAACGGCGAATGGCAGGTTATTACAGCGATTCCAGCACAGAGGTAGCTGGACCAGCGGTGAGCGCGGCAATTTCACCTGTTCCACCGCCCCATAGAAACAGTCAAATCAATGAGAATATCAAGAACAATAAAGACACCCACCCACCATCCCCCAGGGAATCAAAAAGTACTTCTGATAAAACAAGAATAATCTCTGATTCCAAACCAGGACCACCCTGTGAACAGATGAACCGTGAAGAAATCCGCTTCTTATCCGATGTTGCCGCTCGACCGCTGTGCACAACCGTATCGCGGTATCAACGACTGCATCTGTCCCGCCGTCGCGGCAATGCGATTCGCCAGAGTCTCTCCTCGGCAGGCATCATAGAACCCGTCACGATCGCGACCCGCAGCGGACAGGTTGTCTTATACCAGTTGACCGACCTGGGCCGAAGTGTCTGCTCAACTGCCGAGATCGCCCCCGGGGCCCGGCGGCGAGAGAGCCTGGAGCATGCCTTCTGGGTGCAGAAGGTAGCCAGGCACTTTGAGCGGAAGTCCTACGAGATAACTTGTGAACACCCTGTCAAAGGTAACGGTTCTATAGATATCCTGGCGGAAAGACCGGGCGAGCGTGTTGCGGTGGAAGTGGAGACAGGCAAATCGAACGTGGCCGAGAACCTGCGCAAGATCAAGGATGCACCATTCGATCGAATCGTATTGTTCGCCACCTCACCTTCGGCCGCCACAGTCTGCCGCAAGGTCGTAGATTCACTCGGGTCAGAGAAGTCGCGGATTGAACAACTGACCTGGCTGGATATCAGCTGAGGGGACGTGTTTAGTCTCTCAGCTGATTCAGCGACTCCGGTTGCAGCGGTGGGCGAAGGGTTGGCTGTAGAGTTCCTGCAATCGATCATACAGTTGCTGCCGCCAGTTTGGCCTTGCCAGGTCAGAGTCATCCAGAAAAAGCGCAGCGATGTCGTTCTGGCTATAGATATCGCTCCTGGTATCGCGACCGCGAGGCTGTATGCGATCGGCGCCGTATTCGATCACCATGTTGTCAAAGGTCGGCAAAGTGAAATCCGGGCGCCATATCGTTCGTCTGCCATTGTCGCGTATCAGCGTGGGTTGTCTGTAAAGAGAGGGAATGCGATATTCATCGAGCATACGGGCTATCTCTTGCTGGCCTGCGGATTCGTAGGCCGGCTCAAGCCTGCCCATGTAGTACTCCAGGTTTTCACTGGTGGCGCCGGCGATCATCCTCGCTCGACCTCCCGGGCCTCTCTGGCTACCTTTGTAGCTACAGCGGCCAGCTTGTTTTCCGTGCGTTCGATTAGTTTGAACAGTCTGCTGTTGTGATGCTGCAGTTTCTCTGCGGCCTTGAGGCACTCGGCGAGTCTCTTGTGGTCGCTACGGGCGGCAAACTCGCGGGCCCGAGCGGTCAGCTCTCGGATTCTCAGTTCGTTCTCGGCGACTGTCTTATCGAGCCTTTCCAAACGGGTATCGAGACCAACGGTCTGCGCGTAGGCATTGGCCAGGGCGGCAGACGCTCGCCTCTTTGCCGATCCGGGTAGCTTCGCAAAAACATGGCGGGTCTCTTCGAGTCGGGCTATGTGGCCGTTTCTCATGTGGTGGGCCTTGGCTCGCAGTTGGGCCATTCTATTGGTGAGATAGCCTTCAGCAGGAAGCATTCTCTGTAGTTGGATCAGAACATCTGATGCGTCTGCGGGTCGTCTGGTCCGCGGGTCCGCTCGCCGTCGGAGTGTGCCCATTGCTCTGGTCAGTCGAGCTGAGATCTGTCCGCTGCGGTAGAGATCGCTCATATCATGGCGGACCTGGGGAACAGTGGTATCCCTGCCACGCATATAGCGAGGATTGCCGCGTGTGTAATACAGCAGAGCGAACAACCCGACAACGAGAGCCAGAGTAGTAATCAGCTGTATGAGCTTCGAATCGATGGGCAAGTTCAGCCCGAGCAGCTCGGCTATGATGATGCTCGCTCCGAGGGTGATTCCCGCGCCCGCCCAGGAACCCCCGATCTGACGGATCGCCTGGTACATCGTAAAGGCCGCGGCCAGGACGCCGAAGCCGACCGCGATGGGCCCGAGGTCCCTAATGGAAAGACCAGTTGTTTGCTCCCACCAGATCAGGCCTACCGCGAGCGCCAGGCCGAGCGTGCCGGACATGGCGGCCGCAGGCCTTTGTGCGCCGAAGCGCTTGGCGAGAACCGCGTAGGACAGTGCCGTGAAAAAGACGAAGGCCAGGACGAAATCCGCCAGAGCTGTCTCGAAAAGGCGGTACAGATTCAGGTTTGTCAGTGAAGTAGAGAGCCTCATACGGGACCTTAAAGATAAGCTGCTATAAATATCTTTTGTTTTTCGGGGCAATCCCCGCAGACTGCGAGCTGGGTTTGCTCGGCAGAGGCAATCAGTGGAGGAGAGACATTGGCGCGTTATCTGAGAGGACGGTGCAGGTCTTTCTGCATGAGATGTCGGTCATGGCGTAAACCGACAACTTTATATAGTTGAAGTCCCACACAGGTATCGCAGGAGGTGAGAATCATGGCCAGAGGAAGACCGCATAAGTGCCCCTATCCCGATTGTGGCTCCACGCGGACTACAAGCAAGGGCGTCAGGAAGACCAAGACCATGGGTCTGCGAAAGCTGAGGTACTGTAAGGACTGCAAACGCAAGTTCACACCGCGCAATCAGAAGCCGACGCAAGAGACTGACGAGCAGACTACCGACATATGAATATAATAGCGCGCGCCTTCGATATGGTTGCGGCGATCAAGACATTCACATCCGGGGCCAGACGTTTCTATTACACGGTCATGTTGCTTGGCCGCCGCTGTCCGAAGTGCGAAGGCTCACTGATCATGGCCGCGGAAGGCACGTGCGAATGCCAGGTGTGCCGATACCGGTTCGATCCCACGGTGGCGTTTCAGAGATGCGCTCATTGCGGAGGCATCCCGGAGTTGCGAGTGAGACGCTATCAATGCAAGTCCTGCGGCCTGTCGATCAAGTCGGTCTTTCTGTTTGAGGGACTGGTCTTTGACGCCCGGTATTTCAAGCAAAAGATGGCCGAATCCAGACAGCGGAAGAGAGAGCTCAGGCAGCGCGTGCGCCAGATGCTGGCCGAATGCCGCTCTGCGGCCTTGACCCCGAACGCTTGCGATCTGGATGTGGTCCCTGGTCTGTCAGAGGCACTGGACAGCCTGACCGGCGGTTTGCAGGAATCGGTAGTTTTGGAGCATAGGGGAAGATTCGATCTGGATCGTTACCAGGCCCATGTGGCGTCCTGCGTGCGAGAGGGACCTTCCAGCTTGAGAGACATGCCCCCTCTGATCGAGGATAGGCGGTTGGATCTGGTGTGGCGTTTCATCGCAGCGGTATTCTTAGAGCAAGACGGATCCATTTACGTTCACCAGCAAGGAGAAGTTATCTGGGTGGTTAGGAATGATGACCGAGAAGGACAAGATCTTTTTGGAAAAATTGAAGAAGCTGATGGGTTCAAAGGACCTGTGGGTGGAACTCAAGTCTGGTGAGCCAAGCTGGATGGTTCTCAAGGGTACCTATGGAGAGAAGATCCACGAGACCTTTGGCATGACCAGGCAGGGAGTACGGTGGCGGTTCCACCATGTGTTCAGCCGCGCCTATGTCCGGGCCTTTGAGACCATAGTGTTCATAGAAAAAGTCTTCGGCACCGAATTGAGAGACTATGCAATCAGGATAAGCAAGGAACGATACGCGCTGAGACAGAAGATCCTGCAGACCGGCTTCGAAGATGCCTGTAGCTTCAAAAGCAAGGATGGGGGCACCGGCAAATAGTAAAGCTTAAATAGCCCTGGCTATTTCCTCATGCCTGGTAAGAAAGAATGCAGGCGATTCATTAACTGAATTGCACTTGCGCCGGGAAGTCCCGCACGTAAAAGCACCGGGGTCAGACCCGCGTCATTACGAAGCGATTCCCCGACGAGAAAAACGGATTGGCCATAGGCCAGCCGGAGTTTCAGTTAGATGGTTCTATATCCTAATTTGACAGGCTCGTCCTCGACGAGAGCCTGATTTCTATAGACATCACAAGAAACAAACGATTCTGGAGATATGATGGCACGCCAACAATATGAGGCGTGCCATCGCACGTCTTGGAGGTATTTGAAA